>JBDTIS010000144.1:0-12538 GCA_039936235.1 Burkholderiaceae bacterium
ACGACGTCTCGTCCGCGCACCCTGGTTCGTCGCGCGCCACTGCCTGCCCAGAGCGCAGGTTCGTACAGCCAGATTCAGCGCCTTGGCAATCCGTTGATCAACGAGCTGCTGATCGGTATCGGCTCCAAGGACCGCTTCAGCATGGACCAGCCGAAGAACGACAGCCAGTTCGCATCGTTCTTCCTAGACCCGACGCTCGCGCGCGTGATCAACGCGGCGACCGGCGGAGCGGTCGCGATCCCGCCGGCTCCACGGACCGATCTGCTCCCGCTGGTGACTTACGCCCCGCCGATCGCGGCGCCGGGGACGCCGGCCGGCCCGATCGCGGATCTGCTGCGCCTGAACACCGGAGTGGCGCCGACGCCGCTGCCGAACCAGAGCCGGCTCGGCGTGCTCGGCGGTGACGGCGCAGGCTTCCCGAATGGCCGCAGACTGAACGACGATGTCGTCGACATCGCGCTGCGAGTCGTGGTCGGCGTGCTCAATCCAGCGTTCAACGTGGTTCCGAACAATCGTCTCGGCGATGGCGTCAACAGCAACGATGTTCCGTATCGGACGACCTTCCCGTATCTCGGCAACGCGCCGAGCGGGCGTAATCGTCGGCACATCGATCCGTCCGAGCCCGGGTGTACGGGTGGCGCCGGCAACGCATGCGCGCCTTAGTCGGCTCTTAAGGGGAGATGCCGGTCGACCGATCGGCACGCTTCACGGCAACAGGGCCCGCCTGAGTTTCGGATCCTCCAGTCGCGACCGGAACCACTGCATCGCCTTGCCCCGGACCGCTGTGTTCCACGCGTAGTACATGCTGCCGGTCACCCGCGACTCGGCCAGCAACCGTGGCACGAGCCGGCCCGATTCGATATATGGCAGCGCATAGCCGACCGGCACGTTGCCGCAGCCGAGGCCGGCAACCTGCGCGGCCACCTTGTCGCGCATCGTCGGCACCGTCAGGACGTCCTGGCCGCCCAGAAGGCCGATCGTCACGGGAGCGAGGTTGCGCGCCGTGTCGCCGACGGCGACCGCGCGGTGCCGACGGACCACCTCGGGTGTGATCGGCTCGGTCGCGTCAGCCAGCGGATGCGACGGCGCCACGACGAACACCATCTCGGTCTCGCCGAGCAGGCGGCTCTGATAGCCGCTCACGACGCCCGCGCTGTTCGGCGTTATCGCGAACGTCCCGATGGCGAGGTCGGCGCGCCCCGACAGCAACGCCTCCCAGGTACCCGACAGGACTTCGCAGAGCAGGCGGATGCGGGTGCCGGGTTCCTCGCGGTAGAACTCGGCGACCAGCGCGAGAACGGCGTCCATGCGGATGATCGTATCCATCGCGATCCGTAGTTCGACCTCCCAGCCGTCACCGACGCGACGGACCCGCCGTTGCAGGTCGCTCGCGGCGATCAGCAGATGCCTGCCTTCGCGCAACAACTCCTGTCCGGCGGGTGTGAGCTTCGCCTTGTGCCCGCGACGATCGAACAGCAGCACGTCGAGATCGCCCTCGAGCTTGCGAATCAGGTAAGTGATCGCGGACGGGACGCGCCCGAGCTCCTCGCCGGCTCGGGCGAAGCTCCCTTTGCGATCGATGGCGTCCAGTGCTTGCAGTGCGTCGAGGTCGAGAAGCATGATTCAGTTTTTTTGAATGAAATCGTCAAACGAGCAGCCTATCATTTCATGCGGTCGGGGTATATCTTCCACTCCTGCCCCGAGTGAACCAATTTTTCGGTGCAGAGAAAGGTTGAAAATGATTGAAGTTACCGAACGTCCTCAAGTCCGGCGCAGTGCCGATCGCGGTTACGCGGCGCATGGCTGGCTGAAGAGCTTCCACAGTTTCTCGTTCGCGGAATACGACGATCCCGCACATGTCCACTTCGGTCCGCTGCGCGTCATCAACGAGGACTTCATCGCCGCCGACTCGGGCTTCGGCACGCACGGCCATCGCGACATGGAGATCATCACCTACGTCCTCGAAGGCGAACTGACGCACAAGGACTCGATGTCCAGCGGCGGTGATCAAGGCGCGAAGATCCGTCCCGGCGACGTGCAACGGATGAGCGCCGGCAGTGGCGTGCTGCACTCCGAGTTCAACGGCTCGAACGACAAGCCGGTGCATTTGCTGCAGATCTGGATCATGCCGAACGTGCACGGCATCAAGCCGAGCTACGAAGAAAAGCGCTTCAGCGACGAAGACAAGCGAGGCCGCCTGCGTCTGGTCGCGTCGAACGATGGACGCGATGGCTCGGTCCTGATCCACGCCGACGCCGCGATGTACGCCGGTCGTTTCGACGGTGCGGAGACGGCGACGTATCGCGTGCCTGCCGGCCGGAAGGCCTATATCCACGTGGCACGCGGTTCTGTCATCGTCGACGGGATGATGCTCGAGACCGGCGACGCGCTGAAAGTCGAGGCCGTCGGCGATCTCGTCATCGAGGCGGGGCGCGAATCCGAGATCCTGCTGTTCGATCTCGGCCAATAGAAAACACGGGGGCGGGCTTCGGCCCACCGCCGCCTTCCGCCGTGTATCGAGGAACGAATCCGACCATGAATACGTTCGACGCA
The DNA here is from genome assembly GCA_039936235.1 of Burkholderiaceae bacterium. GTDB lineage: Bacteria > Pseudomonadota > Gammaproteobacteria > Burkholderiales > Burkholderiaceae_D > CAHJXF01. The sequence continues at coordinate 2,554 of JBDTIS010000144.1, forward strand.
CGTGCTGTCCATCCGGTCGTTCCTCTCATCGGGCGCGTGCTGCTGGCGATCCTTTTCGTCGTTTCCGGCTACGGCAAGCTGACGCACTACGCCGCCACCGAGGGATACATGGCTGCCGCGGGCCTGCCGCTGATCGGTGTGCTGCTGCCGTTGACGATCCTCTGCGAACTCGGCGGCGGTCTGCTGCTGATGCTCGGACTGTTCACACGGCCGATCGCCGTGCTGTTGTTCCTGTTCACGATTCCCGTAACGCTCGCGTTCCATCACTTCTGGGATGTTCCCGCCGCGCAGGCCGTGATGCAGCAGACCAATTTCCTGAAGAATCTGTCGATCATGGGCGGCCTGTTGCTGCTCGCCTCTTACGGTGCAGGCGCGTACAGCGTCGACGCCAGGCGTCGCTGAATCACGTTCGTCGTATCCAGCCCTCACGAAGCCGATCACGGCTCGCCCTTCCTCCTCACACGGGAACCATCATCATGACCACCATCGCCATCGTCTACCACTCCGGCTACGGCCACACGAAGAAGCTCGCCCAGGCCGTCGCCGCCGGCGCGAACCAGGCTGACGACACGGTCGTGACCCTGTTCGCGATCGACGCCGAAGGCAATCTGCCGGAAGCCGGCTGGGAAGCGCTCCTCGAGGCCGACGCGATCGTGTTCGGCTCGCCGACCTACATGGGCAACGTCTCGTGGCAGTTCAAGAAGTTCGCCGATGCGACGTCCAAGCAGTGGTATACGCAGGCGTGGAAGAACAAGCTGTTCGCAGGCTTCACGAACTCCGCGTCGATGAACGGTGACAAGTACAACACGCTGCACTACTTCATCACGCTGGCGATGCAGCACGCGGGTTTCTGGGTCGGCACCGGCATGTTGCCGTCCAACGCGAAGGCGGCGCAGCGCAACGACATCAACTATCTCGGCTCGTACAGCGGTCTGCTCGGACAGTCGCCGTCGGACTCTTCGCCCGACGAAGGGCCGCTGCCCGGCGACCTCGCGACCGGCAAGCTGTTCGGCCAGCGCGTGGCCGAAGCGACGAAGATGATCGCGCTGCCGCTCGCAGCCTGATCCCACGAAGGAACGCGATGACTCCGACGACGCGTACGCATTACACCGCCACGGCGATCGCGCTCCACTGGCTGATGGCGGCGATGATCGTCAGCTCGCTGTCGCTCGGTTACTACATGTCCGGGCTGCCGTTCTCGCCGTCGCGTATCCGTCTGTTCAACTATCACAAGTGGCTCGGCGTCACGATCCTCGCGATCGCCGCGGTCCGGCTGCTGTGGCGACTCACGCATCGGCCGCCGGTCCTGCCTTCGTATCTGCCGCCGTGGCAGCAATGGTCGGCACATGCCGGCCACTGGCTGATGTACGGATTGTTCTTCGCGGTACCGCTGGCCGGATGGGCATACAGCTCGGCGGCCGGTTTTCCGCTCGTGTACTTCGGCGTCCTCCCGCTACCGGACTGGGTGTCGCCCGACAAGGCACTCGCGAAGCAGCTCGCGACGCTGCACGCGGTGCTGGCCTACAGCCTCGCGGCGGTCGTCGTCGGGCACATCACCGTGGCGATCAAGCACGGCTTCGAGGATCCGACCGGCTATCTGCAGCGGATGCTGGCGACGCGCTCGTGATCGGCTGTCAACGAAATTCAACGGGATTACCCATGCATCCACATCGTTCGGTCATCGTGGTGGCCGCCCTGCTCGCGCCGATCATGGCCTGGTCGGCCCAGAGGCTCGTCGCCGCAGAGAGCGAGGTCGGCTTCGTCAGCAAGCAGATGGGCGTTCCGGTCCAGGGGAAGTTCGAACGTTTCGACGGTCAGCTCAACGTCGATCCGGCGAAGCCCGAAACGGGCAAGGTCGCATTCACCGTCGAACTCGGCAGCGCATCGATCGGGACGCCCGAGACGCTGACCGAACTCAAGAAGCCCGAGTGGTTCGACGTGTCGAAGTTTCCGAGCGCTACTTTCACGTCGACTTCCATCAGGACGATCGCGCCGGGCAAGATCGACGTGATCGGCAAGCTGACGATCAAGGGGATCAGCAACGAGATCCACGTGCCGTTGACGCTGGCCCAGCAAGGCGACACGCTGAAGGTCAACGGCGAGTTCACCATCAAGCGGCTCGATTACAGGATCGGCGCCGGCGAATGGGGCGATACCAGCCTCGTCGCCAACGAGGTCGTCGTCAAGCCACGTCTCACGGTGCAGGGCACCGCACAGCCTTGATCCGCACGACTGCACCTCCACACCGGGCCGCATCGGCCTTACAACAAGGAGCAACATGAACAAGAAATTCTTCACCGCCGTCGGCGCAGCGCTGTTCGCCGCAGCCGTCACGCCCACATCGGCCGCATCGGTCGGCTACACCGTCGACCCGACGCACACGTCGGTCACCGCCGAATCGCGCCACTTCGGTACGTCGACCGTTCGCTCGCACTTCCAGGCCAAGTCGGGCACGGTGACGATCGATCCGGCCGCGAAGACAGGCTCGGCAACGATCGCGATCGACGTCGGATCGGTAGAGACAGGCGTCGGCAAGCTCGACACGCACATCAAGAGCGATGCGTTCTTCGACGCGGCGTCTTATCCGGACGCGACGTTCAAGTCGACCGCGTTCACGTTCGACGGAGACAAGGTCGCGCAGATCGCCGGCGACCTGACGATGCACGGCAAGACCAATCCGATCACGCTGAAATCGACCAACTACAACTGCTACCTGAATCCGAACTTCAAGAAGCAGGTCTGCGGCGGCAGCTTCGAGACCACGATCCAGCGCACGCAATGGGACGTCAAGTACCTGGTGCCGTTCGTGTCGGACGAGACCAAGCTGTACGTCGAGATCGAGGCGGTCAAGGACTGACGCTCCTGCGCACGAAAAAAATCAGCCCGGCTCGTGCCGGGCTATTTTTAATGGCGCGGAAGCGTCTGGCGAATGGGGACGGTTCTCAGCGGTCTGGCTGGCCAGGCGACGCCGCACCGAGCACCGTCAAACTGGCCGGGCGGATGCGATAGGTCAGCGGTGGCCTCATGACGGTGGTTTCGCCGTCGGTCGCCACGCGGAGTTGATGATGGCGGCTCTCGATGACGATCTCGGTGGCCAAAAGAACGTCGAAATCCCGCGCCTGTTTCAACTGGCCCACGAGCGATCGCAGCGCTAGTTGCACGAGCCGCAGGCGACCCGCTCGCTGCGTTGCATAGAGGCTCAGATGCCCGCCCGTCAGGCTCTCGCGTTCGCCCATCGCGAAGCCGTCGATCCGGTATTGATTGTTGCCGATGAAGACGAAAGGGGTACGCCGCCGATACGCCCTCCCCTCTACCGACAGGCAGACGCTGAGGAAGGGGTACCTACGAAGCGCCGTCACGGTGGCCCAGAGGAGTGCGAGCCATTTGCCGCGGCCGATGCGTTTTCGCTGTCGCTCTCGCTCGTGGACGATGTCCGGGTACAGGCCGAGGCTCGAATTGTTGACGAAGATGCGGCCGTTGACTTCACCGACGTCTACGCGTGTTCGCCGCCCAGCGGCGATCTGCCGGACCGCTGCGTCGAGTTCCAGGGGGACTCCGAGATCCTTGGCGAAGTGATTGAGCGTGCCGAGCGGCAGGATTCCGAGCGCTATGTCGCCGCCCACCAGCATCGCCGCGACCGTGCTGACGGTTCCGTCGCCGCCACCGGCGACGACGACGTCGGCGTGCCGGGAGATCGCGTTCGCGATCCGGGCGGCGAGCTCCTCACCGCCTCGGACGAGACAAACCTCCGCGGGCATGCCGGCCGACACGAAGAGGTCGTGCACGTCATGGGTGAGCGTCTCGTCGTGGCCACGTCCGGAACCGGCATTGAGAAGCACGAAGATGCGGGGCATGGTTGTGAACCTGATCATGCCGACCCGCGCTCAGCCACGCGCGAATCCGGCGTGGGCCCGGCTTCGCGCCAGAACGCGGCAAGCGCGCTCAGACAAAGCGCGAGCCAGGCGACGCCTTCAGCGAAGGCCGCGGCGACGTCGCTGAGGTAGTGCACGCCGAGGTACATCCGGGAAAGCGCCACGAGCAGGATTGCGAACGCGGCCGCGGTGACCGCCAGAACCCGCCAATGGAACGCCCGGGTGCGGCCGAACACCCACACGACGCCGAGCCCATAGAAGATCGTGCTGGCGGCGACGTGTCCGCTCGGAAAGCTGTAGCTCGTGAGAGTGAGAATCGGATCAGCGAAATGAGGTCGGGCACGATGAAATGCGAGCTTCATCAGGACGTTGAGGAGCATGCCTCCGACCACGCAAAGAGCAATCGTCGAAATGCGCCGCAGCCGCCGTTTTCTGAAGGCCGCAATGCAGGCGATGCACGTGTAGCACGTGATCGCGACAGTCGAGTGAAATTGCGAAACCACCAGCATCCATTGCGTTCTGCCCGCGCTCGCGTGCAGGTGCAGCCACTGGGCGACGCGCACATCCAGAAGGGTCAGGCGGTCCCCCGTCACGACGTCTTCGGCGATCGAGCCGAACAGCCACGCTGCGGCGATGAGCAGAATGGCCCCGACGCCGAGTTGTACGACCAGGCGGGAACGAGCCGATGGATCGAGAGCTTCAGGCAATTCGGCCGCCAGATTTTGCACAGATGGCAGAATTTTCGGCTTGAATCTCATTGCGCTTGAGTCTCTCCCATTTGCCAGACTGCTTTAGTCGCGACCGGAACGGAGCCTCCGGTCGACCGGCGGCGCCCTGACCGCTTCAGGTCAGCAGACGTCCGGCGAGCGCGACGATCAGCGCAGGCGGCATCACGATGCAGCCGAGTCGCAGGAAGCGCCAGAAGCTCACGTCCTCGCCTTCGCGACGGATCGCGGTCAGCCACAGGATGGTCGCGAGCGAGCCGGTCACCGACAGGTTCGGGCCGAGGTCGACGCCGATCAGCAGCGCATCGACGACCGTCTGCGGCGGATGCGCGAGTCCGATCGTCGAACTGGCGATCAGTCCGGCCGGCAGGTTGTTCATCAGGTTGGATACGACGGCGATCAGCCCGCCGCAGATCCACGCGGTCGCCGCGGGACCGTGGGCGACCGCCTCCTGCAGCCTGCGCCCGAGTGCGGCGATCAGCCCGGTCGCGTTCAACGCCTCGACCAGCACGAACAGCCCCGCGACCAGCGGCAGTACGGCCCACGAGACGCCCTTGACCGTCTGGATCGGCGAGGACCGCGACACGATCAGAACCACGGCTGTCGTCAGCACGCCCATCGCCGCCGTCGGCAGCCCGAGCTGCGCGTCGAGCGCCGAGACGACCAGCAGCACGACCGCGGTCAGCGCGATCCCGACGAGGGCGGTCAAGGAGGCCGCAGACACCGGCCCCGACTCCACCTCGGACTCGAAGGTCGCGGTCAGCCGGCGTCCTTCGGTCAGGCGCAGCGCGACGAAGGTCGCGACGATCGCCAGCACCGATGGCAGCGCGAAGCTTCCGAGCCACTGCGCCAGCGGTGGCGTGTGGTCGCCGTACAGCACGAGGTTCGCCGGGTTCGAGATCGGCAGCACGAAGCTCGCGGCGTTCGCGATGAACGCGCAGATGAACAGGTAAGGCAGGGGCTCGACCTTCGCCTTGCGCGTCGCCGCGTAGACGGCCGGGGTCATCACGACCGCGGTCGCGTCGTTCGACAGGAAGGTCGTCACGACGATGCCGATGCCGTAGATCATCAGGAACAGCCGCTGCGGCGACTTGCGGGCGTGACGAACCGCGACGCCGGCGATCCAGTCGAACAGCCCGGCGCGCCGCGCGGCCTCCGACAGCAGCATCATCCCGATCAGGAACAGGTAGACGTCGGTGCCCTTGCCGACCGCCTTCAGCGCGTCAGCGAGAGGCAACAGCCCCAGGATGACCAGCAGTATCGCTCCGGTCACCGCCCACACCGCCTCGGGAAGCTTGAACGGACGGACGATCACACCGGCCGTGGCGCCGGCGGCGATGGCCCAGATGAAGAGATGCGACTGCGCGACGTCGAGGTTCATACCGCGCGATGGCCCGACCGCCCGCGTCAGCCGACGTGCCGTCGCGCGTTGCGGAACAGGCGCATCCACGGGCTCGCGTCGGTCCAGTCGTCCGGATGCCACGACATCTGGACAGCGCGGAACACCCGCTCCGGATGCGGCATCAGCGCGGTGAAGCGGCCGTCGGGCGTGGTGACGCCGGCGAGTCCGTCGGCGCTGCCGTTCGGGTTCAGCGGATAGCGCGTAGTGGCGTTGCCCGCGCGGTCGACGAAGCGGAACGGCACCAGTACGCGGCCCGCGTCACCCTGCCGCGAGAAGTCGGTGCGGCCTTCGCCGTGCGCGACCACGACCGGCGCGATCGTGCCTTCCATGCCATCGAAGAACAGCGACGGCGACTTGCCGACCGCGACGGTCGCGAGCCGCGCCTCGTAGCGCGAGCGGTTGTCGGTGAAGCGCGGCCACGCATCGGCGCCGGGAATCATCGGCGTGAGCGCGGCCATCATCTGGCATCCGTTGCAGACGCCGAGTGCGAAGCTGTCGCCGCGCGCGAAGAAGGATGCGAAGAGATCCGCGAGCCTTGCATCGAAGCGGATCGCCTTCGCCCAGCCTTCGCCGGCGCCCAGCACGTCGCCGTACGAGAAGCCGCCGCAGGCGACGAAGCCCGCGAAGTCGGCCAGCGTGCGGCGGTCCTCGGCGAGGTCGCTCATGTGAACGTCGACGCTCTCGAAGCCCGCCTTCGCGAACGCGTAGGCCATCTCGCTCTGGCTGTTGACGCCCTGCTCGCGGAGGATCGCGATGCGCGGCTTCGCACCGGTCGCGATGAACGGGGCGGCGATGTCGTCGTCGAGCGCGAAGGACACATACGTCTGCATGCCCGGATCGTCCGCGACGATGGCCTCGTATTCTTCGTCGGCCGATGCAGGCTCGTCGCGCAGCCGCGAAATCCGCCAGCTCGTGTCGCTCCAGGCCTGCTGCAGTTCGGCACGGGTCTTCGTGTAGACGCACTTCGCGTCACGCCAGACTTCGACGATGGCGCGGTCGTCGGGTTTGCCGATCGTGTTCGAGACGGCGCCGAGCCCGTGCGCGCGCAGGATGTCCATCACCGGCGTACGGTCGGCGGTACGGATCTGCAGCACCGCGCCCAGCTCCTCGGAGAACAACGCCTTCAGCGTCGCGGACTCGCGGCGTGCGGCGACCTGGGTCGCCCAGTTCTTCGAGTCGCCGTAGTCGTCGGCGCCGTCGCCTTCGAGCGTCAGGATGTCGACGTTCAGCGACACGCCGCAGCGGCCGGCGAACGCCATCTCGCAGACCGTCGCGAACAGGCCGCCGTCGGAGCGGTCGTGATACGCGAGCACCAGCGACGCTTCGCGCAACGCGACCATCGCTCCGAAGAAAGACCTCAGCCGCTCGGGATCGTCGAGATCGGGCACGAGATCGCCGACCTGGCCCGTGACCTGCGCGAGGATCGAAGCGCCGAGCCGGTTGCGTCCGTTGCCGAGATCGACCAGCAGCAGCGACGTGTCACCGAGGTCCGGATGCGACGCCTTCGTCTTCAACTGCGGCGTCCACGTGGCTCGCACATCGCGCACCGCAGCGAACGCGGTCACGATCAACGACACCGGCGAGATGACATTGCTGGCATCGGTCGCGTCGCGATCGCGCCATGTCGTGCGCATCGACAACGAGTCCTTGCCGACCGGGATGCCGATGCCGAGCGCCGGACACAACTCCATGCCGACCGCGCGCACCGTGTCGTACAGCGCGGCATCCTGTCCGGCGTCGCCGCAGGCGGCCATCCAGTTGGCCGACATCTTGATGTCGGACAGCTTCGCGACCGGCGCCGCGATCAGGTTCGTGATCGCCTCGCCGACCGCCATGCGACCCGACGCCGCCGCGTCCAGCACCGCCAGCGGCGTGCGCTCGCCGATCGCCATCGCCTCGCCGCCGTATCCCGCATAGTCCATCAGCGTGACCGCGCAGTCGGCGACCGGGACCTGCCACGGGCCGACCATCTGGTCGCGCGACGTCAGCCCGCCGATGGTACGGTCGCCGATCGTCACGAGGAAGCTCTTGTCGCCGACGGTCGGATGCATCAGTACGTCGCGGGCGACGGTCTCGAGGTCGAGGTCCGACAGTTCGATCGCGTTCGAGACGACGGCGACGCGCTGCGCGTCGCGATGCGTCTTCGGCGGCTTGCCGAACAGCACGTCCATCGGCAGGTCGATCGGTTGAACATGCGCGTGATCGCCGTCGTCGTCGAGCTTCAGGACACGCTCTTCGGTCGCGACGCCGACCACCGCGTACGGGCATCGCTCGCGCGCGCACAGCGCATCGAATGCGTCCAGCCGGTCCGGCGCGATCGCGAGCACGTAGCGCTCCTGCGACTCGTTGCTCCAGATCTCGCGCGGCGACAGACCGCTGGCGTCGAGCGGCACCGCGGACAGCGCGAACCGAGCACCGCGATCGGCGCCTTCGACGAGTTCGGGGAACGCGTTCGACAGACCACCGGCGCCGACGTCGTGGATCGACAGGATCGGGTTCGCGTCCATGCCGTCCGCATCCGTCATCCGCCAGCAGCGGTCGATCACCTCCTGCGCGCGACGCTGCATCTCGGGGTTGCCGCGCTGCACCGAGTCGAAGTCGAGCGCGGCCGTGTTCGATCCCGTCGCCATCGAACTCGCTGCGCCGCCGCCGACGCCGATCCGCAGGCCCGGCCCCCCGATCTGGATCAGCAGCGCGCCGTCGGGGATGCCTAGCTTGTCCGTGTGCGCATCGCGGATGCTGCCCAGGCCGCCGGCGATCATGATCGGCTTGTGATAGCCGTAGTTCACCGCGCCGACGCGCTGCTCGTAGACGCGGAAATAGCCGCCGAGATTCGGTCGGCCGAATTCGTTGTTGAACGCCGCCGCGCCGAGCGGCCCATCGATCATGATCTGCAGCGGCGACGCGATCCGCGACGGGCGGCCGATCGACTGCTCCCACGAACGCACTGCGTCCGGCAGCGCGAGATTGGACACGGTGAAGCCGGCGACGCCGGCCTTCGGCTTAGCGCCGCGGCCGGTCGCGCCTTCGTCGCGGATCTCGCCGCCGGCGCCGGTGGACGCGCCGGAGAAAGGCGAGATCGCGGTCGGATGGTTGTGCGTCTCGACCTTCATCACGACGTGGACCGGCTCGACCCGCGCGCGATAGACGCCATCCGCATCGGGGAACCAGCGCTCGGCGAACGCGCCTTCCATGATCGCGGCGTTGTCGGCGTACGCGACGATCGTGCCCTGCGGCGATACCGCCTCGGTGTTGCGGATCATCGCGAACAGGGAGCGGTCCTGCGGCCGGCCGTCGATGGTCCACGTCGCGTTGAAGATCTTGTGCCGGCAGTGCTCGCTGTTGGCCTGCGCGAACATCATCAGTTCGACGTCTGTGGGATCGCGGCCGAGACGCGTGAACGCGTCGAACAGGTAGTCGATCTCGTCGTCGGACAGCGCGAGGCCCCATGCGGCGTTGGCCTCGGCCAGCGCGGCCCGGCCACGCGCGCGCAAGTCGACAATCTGCATCGGCTCGCCAGCCACGCTGTCGAAGACACGCGCCGGATCGAAGCCCCCATCGACGACGACTTCGGTCATCCGGTCGTGCAGCGCGGCCGCGATCCGCGCGCGCTGCGCGTCGTCGATCCTCGACAGTCCGAGCAATCCGCTCTTCACGTCCACCGCGTAGACGATGCCGCGCTCGATCCGGTCGATCGCCACCAGGCCACAGCGATGCGCGATGTCGGTGGCCTTGCTGGCCCACGGCGACAGGGTCCCGGCGCGCGGCAGCACGACGTAGGATTCGCCTTTCACAGGCGCTTCGTCGGCGGCCTCCCCGTAGGTGAGGAGCGCATCCAGCTTGTCGCGCTCGCTGGGCTCGAGCGGTCGCTGCATGGCGACGAGATGGACGAAACGGGCGGTCAGCGTGCGGACCGCGATGCCGTCGTCGCGAAGCGTCTGTGCGAGACGCTCGACGCGGAAAGCGGAGAGCGCGCGTCCTCCATC
>JBDTIS010000145.1:0-8579 GCA_039936235.1 Burkholderiaceae bacterium
GGTGGAACTTTTTCGCGATGAACGAGTAGCGCCGTGCGCCGGTGACCGACTGTACGAATAACCTTTCAGTCCAGCACTGGCAGCGCGGTGGTGTCCTTGATCCGTTCGAGCATGAAGCTCGAACGAACGTCGAGCACCGACGGGTGTCGCAACAGCTTGTCCATCACGAAGCGCGAATAGTGATCGAGATCGACCGTTTGCACGCGCAGCAGATAATCCATCTCGCCGGTCATCGCGTAGCAAGCGACCACTTCGTGCCAGACCTGGACCACGTCACGAAAGTTGATCATCGCCGAATGTTTCGGTGAATCGGTGTGCTTGTCCATGCGGACCGTCGCGTAGGCGGTCAGGCCGAGACCGAGCTTGTTGGCGTCGAGGATCGCGACGTAGTGCCGGATCAGCCCGACTTCCTCGAGGCGCTTCACGCGCCGCAGGCACGGCGATGCGGAGAGGCCGACCTGCGCGGCAAGGTCCTGATTGGAAAGCTTGGCGTCGCGTTGCAGCAGGTCGAGGATGCGGCGATCGATGCGATCGAGGATGAGCGTTGGCATGGAATGCTGTGCAAGTTGAGGACGACGCCATCGGATTGCGCGCTGTCGCGCAGCCCCGGCAATTATCGCAATCAAACTGCGTCGCGTGCGACGTAAAATTGACGCCACCGAAAAGGAGCCGTCCATGGAAAACAAGATCTGGGACAACCCGATGGGAACCGACGGATTCGAGTTCATCGAATACGCGGCGCCGGATCCCGAAGCGATGGGCGCGCTGTTCAAGAGGATGGGATTCGCGGCGATCGCGAAGCATCGCCACAAGGACGTCACGCTGTACCGCCAGGGGGAGATCAACTTCGTGCTGAACGCGGAGGCGGATTCGTTCGCGCAGCGTTTCGCGCGGCTGCACGGGCCATCGATCTGCGCCATCGCGTTCCGCGTGCAGGACGCGGCGTCGGCCTACCGCCGCGCCCTCGACCTAGGCGCCTGGGGATTCGAAGGCAAGAGCGGCCCGGGTGAGTTGAACATCCCGGCGATGAAGGGTATCGGCGACTCGCTGATCTATTTCGTCGATCGCTGGCGCGGCAAGAACGGCGCGAAGGAAGGCACGATCGGCAACATCGGTTTCTACGATGTCGACTTCGAACCGCTGTCAGGTGCCGAACTGAACCCGGTCGGCAACGGGTTGACCTATATCGACCACCTGACCAATAACGTCCATCGCGGCCGCATGGACGAATGGACCGACTTCTATCAGCGCTTCTTCAATTTCCGCGAGATCCGCTACTTCGACATCGAAGGCCAGGTCACCGGCGTGAAGTCGCGCGCGCTGACGTCGCCATGCGGGAAGATCCGCATCCCGATCAACGAGGAAGGCAACGACACGGCAGGCCAGATCCAGGAATACCTCGATGCGTATCACGGCGAAGGCATCCAGCACATCGCGCTCGGCTCGTCGAACCTGTACGACACGGTCGACAGGATGCGCGCCGACGGCGTGCGACTGCTCGACACGATCGACACCTACTACGAGTTGATCGACCGGCGTATCCCCGGGCATGGCGAGTCGGTGGCCGAACTGCAGAAACGCAGGATCCTGGTGGACGGCAAGCCGAATGAACTGCTGCTGCAGATCTTCACGGAGAACCAGCTCGGGCCGATCTTCTTCGAGTTCATCCAGCGCAAGGGCGACATGGGCTTCGGCGAAGGCAACTTCAAGGCGCTGTTCGAGAGCATCGAACTCGACCAGATGCGTCGTGGGGTGCTGAAGGACACGGCCACGGCCACGGCCGATCCCGCGACCGTGGAAACCAACGCCGAGATCGCGGCCCTCGCGCGGTGAACGCGATGCCGGCCACCGCTGCGGTGCCGCAGGTCGCGGCCCACGCGTTGTCCGAGGCGACGACCGTGTCGCGCGCAGAGCCTGAGGGCGTGGCCGTTCCGACGACCTACGGCGCGTCCGAAGGGCCACCGCCGCGGGGCGATTATTCGACGGCCGGTGCCGATTACGTCTGCGACCAGAACTGGGCCGCTTACACCCCCGAGCAGCACGACCGCTATCGCAGGTTGTACGCCGATCGTATCGAACAGTTGCCGGGCCTCGCCTGTCACGAGTTCATCGACGCGCTGGCCGCGATGCAGGCGGCCGAAGCCATTCCCGATCTCGCGGCAATCTCGGTGCCGTTGAAGGCCGCGACCGGCTGGACGCTGGTCGCGGTGCCTGGCCTGATTCCCGAGAGTGCGTTCTTCGGTCTGCTAGCCGCGCGGCGTTTCCCGGTCACGGTGTGGCTGCGCGAAGAACACGAGTTCAACTACATCGTCGAGCCGGACATCTTCCACGACTTCTTCGGTCACGTGCCGCTGCTGTTCAACCCGATGTTCGCCGACTACATGCAGGCATTCGGTCAGGGCGGTTTGAAGGCGTCGTCGCTCGGCGGCCTCGAATTTCTGGCGCGGCTGTACTGGTACACGGTGGAGTTCGGCCTGATCAGCACGCCCGAGGGGCTGCGCATCTACGGCGCAGGCATCGTGTCGTCGGGCTCCGAGCCCGAGTATTCGCTGTATTCGCCCGAGCCCGCGCGCGTCGCGTTCGATCTCGAGCGGCTGATGCGCAGCGAATACAAGATCGACACCTTCCAGGCGACCTACTTCGTGATCGATTCGTTCGATCAGCTGTTCGCGGCGACGGCGCCGGACTTCGGGCCGATCTACGCACGCCTGCAGGCGCTGCCGTCGCATGCGGCAGGCGTCGTGCTGCCGGGCGAGCGGGCGTTCGCCGCGAACCCGTAGCGACGTTGCGACCGGGCCGAGGCCATGCGTCGCGCCGCCGGCAGGCTTGCCGGCGTGCCCGTCAGTCGGCCTCTCCCGACAGGCTCCGGAAGTCGTCGATCCACTCCTGCAGCTTCGCGACCGCCTTCGCGCGCTGCTGGGGCGTCGCGAGGTTCTGGATAGCGGCGTTCATCTCGTCGGTGGTCCGATGCAGCGAGTCGATGAACGCACGGCGGTCCGGATCGGGCGCCTGCTCGAAGTGCTCCTCGTAGGTCTTCATCATCGCGATCACCGCGTCGCGCGGCGGCTTGTCGCGCGCGACGCGGTTCAGCATCGTGATCAGGTCCTGCTCGCGGCGCTGCCGTTCGGCGAACAGGATGCCATTGTCCAGCGGCCGCGCATCCGACAGCTTGCGGATCTCCGCGCGCTGTGCCTTGCTGAAGCGGCCGTACCATTCCTCGACGCGATCCAGCGTCTTGTCATAGCGCGCCTTCTGCCGCTTCTCGAGGTCGCCGGTCAGGTTTTCTTCGCTCCACTTGTCGTCCTCTTCGCCGAACTTGTCCTGCAGCGTCTGGATGTTGTCCGAGGTGAGGTGCAGCGCGATGTCGGCCATGGCGGGCAACGCGTGATCGATCGTGGCATAGGCGCGGCGCCGCGATTGCTCCCGGAGCGCCGCGACCTCCGCGGGTGTCGTCTGGGCCTGCGCCTTCTTCTGCAGTTCGGTCGCGAATCTGGAGTAGTCGGGCAACTGCGTGCTCTTGTGCCACGCCAGCAGGGCGCGTAGCCGCGGCTTGACGAACTCCTTCTGCTCGCTCGACAGGTCGAGGTAGCGATTCATGATGAACAGGCCGGTGGTGTCGCCGTTCTTGTAGCCGATCTTCAGCAGGCCGCCGCAGCCGGCCATCGTGACGATCGCGACCACAGCCAGTCCCCACGCCGCCATCCGCGTGGGCATCGTCGATCGCGAAACCCGCGTGCTAGAATTTTTTTCCATGCCTACGTCCGTCTCCATGTGTCTCGTGGGGTCGTTCCGGTCTTACCGCGTCAGCGCGTCTGCGCAGTGCATCTCTTCTACATCCGACATCAGAACCATAGGTCATGCGGCATCGCCAGCATGGCACGAGGCCACCACCATGAACGTCGTCATCCTCGCGGCCGGGATGGGCAAGCGCATGCATTCGCGCTTGCCCAAGGTGCTGCATCCGATCGCCGGCAAGACCATGCTGGCCCGTGTGATCGATACGGCCCGCCTGCTGCCCGCGGCGCGCATCATCGTCGTGATCGGCCATCAGGCCGACGATATTCGCGCCGCATTCGCCGGATCGGACCTGCACTGGGCCGTGCAACATCCCCAGCTCGGCACCGGCCACGCGGTCCAGCAGGCACTGCCGCATCTCGACGACAGCGACCGCACGCTGGTGTTGTATGGGGATGTCCCGCTGACCCGCATCGAGACGCTCGAGCGTCTGAGCGATCTCGCGGCCGAAGGTTCTGACGCGTCGCTCGCGATCCTCACGGTGACGATGGACGACCCGACCGGCTATGGTCGTGTCGTCCGCAGCGCGAACGGCGTGCGCATCGAGGCCATCGTCGAGGAGAAGGATGCGACGCCTGCGCAACGCGCGATCGCCGAAGTCAACACCGGCATCCTCGTCGCCACCACGACAGCGCTGCGCCGCTGGCTCGGCCGGCTGACGAACGACAACGCGCAACACGAGTACTACCTGACCGATGTCGTCGCGCTCGCCAACGCCGATGGGGTCCGGGTCGTCGGCGCGCAGCCGTCGGCCGTGTGGGAGACGGTCGGCGTCAACAACAAGTCGCAGCTCGCCGAACTCGAGCGCCAGTTCCAGCGCAACCAGGCCGAGGCACTGTCGATCGCCGGCGTGATGCTGGCGGACCCGGCGCGCATCGACGTGCGCGGGTCGCTGGTGTGCGGCGAGGACGTCGCGATCGACGTCGGCGCCGTCTTCGAAGGCGACGTCGCCCTCGGCGACGGCGTGACGATCGGGCCGTACGTCGTCATTCGCAACGCGCGCATCGCGGCCGGCGCGCGGGTCGAGGCGTTCTGCCACATCGACGGCGGTTTCGACGCGGCAGGCCGGATCGAAGTCGGCGCCGGCGCGGTGATCGGGCCGTACGCGCGACTCAGGCCCGGCACGAAGCTGTCGGCCGAAGTCCACATCGGCAACTTCGTCGAGGTCAAGAACAGCCAGCTCGGCGCCGCCACGAAGGCGAACCACCTGAGCTACCTCGGCGACGCGACGATCGGCGCGGGTGTCAATGTGGGCGCCGGCACGATCACCTGCAACTACGACGGCGTGGCCAAGCATCGCACGACGATCGGGGACGATGTGCAGATCGGCAGCGATGTGCAGCTCGTGGCGCCGGTCACCGTAGGCGCCGGATCGACCGTCGGGGCGGGAACGACGGTGTGGAAGGACGTGGCGCCGGGGTCGCTGGTCGTCAACGGAAAGACGCAGGTGTCGCGCGGCGACTGGAGGCGGCCGGCCAGGAAGAAGTGAGTCAGCGTGAGGGAATAGCCTGTCAGATCAGGACGACGACGTCGCTGTATTGCACGAGCAGGGCGTCGGCGGTCAGCAGCTTGAGCGGTTCCGCGAGCGCCTGCGCGATCAGCAGCCGGTCGAACGGGTCGGCGTGATACATCGGTAGAAGCGCGACGCCGGCTGCATGGCTGGCGCGAACGGGTAATTCGTCGAACCCGCTCGCGGCGATGGCCGCCACCAGTTCGTCGGGATCCGCATCGATCTTTCCCAGTCGAGTCTTGATCGCGATCTCCCAGATCGACGCCGCCGAGATGTAGACCTTGTCGGCGGATTCGATGATTCGTCTCGCCGGCACCTTCAGTGCCGCGCTGCCCGCGAGGGCCCACAGGAAGACATGAGTGTCGAGCAGGATGCGCATCAACGGCCTTCGAATGCCGCCTGCAGATCGACGGGCAGCGGCGCATCGAAATCCGCAGCGATCCGGATCTTCCCTTTCAGCAGGCCGAACTGTACGGGAGGCTTGCCGGCGAGGCGCGTGATGCGCACGAGGGGCTTGCCGTTTCTCCCGACGATCACGTCATCACCCGCGGCGGCCTTGTCGACAAGTTGCGAGAGACGCGTTTTGGCGTCGTAGATGTTGACGATATCCATCCCATGTTCCCCTCGATGAACAGATCAACTCTAGTCTAGTCCTCTAGGCATCGCAATCGTTCGAGTCCGACCGTTCGTTCGCGCCGCACCTTATTCGACAACCGGCACACGCGGTTCGAACTTGCCTCGCCTGATCGAAAAGTAAGCCCTCACATTTCGTACGTTCGCATCCGCCGTGAACAGGCGCTGTGCGAGCGCCTGGTAGCCGTCCGTGTCCGCGACGTAAGCAATCAATACGAAATCCGGCCCGGGTGTCACGCGATAACACTGCTGTACCTCCGCGTCGGCGACGGCGCGTTCCTCGAACGCAGCCTGCAATTCCGCCGACTGCCGATCGAGCGTCACCTCGATGATCGCGGTGATACCGGCCGGCAAACCCGACGCAGCGCGATCTGGCGCGAGGATTGCGATTCTCCGTTCGATCACGCCTGAATCGACCAGTCGCTTGACGCGTCGAAGACAGGTGGCTGCCGAGGTGCCGACCCGGGCCGCCAGATCCTGATTCGACAGCGCTGCGTCGTCCTGCAGCACGTCGAGGATCCGGCGGTCGACGGCGTCGATTTCAAAAGATGACATAAAAAGGCAAATGATGGACAGTTATGCGAAGATTATTCATCGTACACAGATGTTGAAAGAAACAGCTAAAAACGGTGAAATAAAGATCACCTATTTCACGCCGACCTCGCTAGTGTCGCGGTCTTCATCGCGTTCATCCAGCGCTCACATCAAGGAAGTCCCATGTGCGGAATCGTCGCAGCAGTCAGTTCGCGGAACATCGTCCCGATCCTCGTCGAAGGACTGAAGCGCCTGGAATACCGCGGCTACGACTCGTGTGGCGTGGCAGTTTATGACGCGCTTGGTCCGAAACGCGCGCGCAGTGTCTCGCGCGTCGCCGAGCTCGACGCCCAGGTGAAGGAGACCGCGCTGACCGGCTTCACCGGCATCGCCCACACCCGCTGGGCCACGCATGGCGCACCGGCCACGCACAACGCGCATCCACATTTTTCGCCGTCTAACGAGGTCGCGCGGATCGCGCTGGTCCACAACGGAATCATCGAGAACCACGACGCGCTGCGGATCGAATTGATCGGCAAGGGTTACGTCTTCATCAGCCAGACCGACACCGAGGTCATCGCCCACCTGATCGACTCGCTATACGACGGCGACCTGTTCGACGCGACGCGTGCGGCGGTCAAGCGGCTGCGCGGCGCCTATTCGGTCGCGGTGTTCTGCAGCGAAGAGCCGCATCGCATCGTCGGCGCCCGTGACGGATCGCCGCTGGTACTCGGCGTCGGTAGAGACAGCGGCGGCTCCGCCATCGACGGCGAGTGCTTTCTCGCGTCCGACGCGATGGCACTGGCCGGTGTCACGGACCGCATCGTCTATCTGGAAGATGGCGATGCCGTCGACATGCAGCTCGGCCGCTACTGGATCACCGACCGCGACGACAAGGCGGTCGAGCGCGAAGTCCGCGTCGTCCATGCACACAGCGGTGCGGCCGAACTCGGCCCGTACCGCCACTACATGCAGAAGGAAATCTTCGAGCAGCCGCGCGCGATCGCCGACACGCTCGAAAGTCTCGGCACCGAAGCGGGCGCGATCGGCCCCTACCTGTTCGATCAGGGTGGCGACGGCACGCGGGCCGAGGCCGCGTTCAGGGACATCGACTCGGTCCTGATCCTCGCCTGCGGCACCAGCTACTACTCCGGCCTCACGGCCAAATACTGGCTCGAGTCGATCGCGAAGATCCCGACGCAGGTCGAGGTCGCCAGCGAATACCGCTATCGCGACAGCGTGCCGAACCCGAAGACGCTGATCGTCGTCATCAGCCAGTCCGGCGAGACGGCCGACACGCTGGCCGCGCTGAAGCATGCGAAGTCGCTCGGCCACACCCACACGCTGGCGATCTGCAACGTCGGCACGTCGGCGATCGTGCGGCTGACCGAGCTGGCCTACCTGACGCGCGCCGGCGCCGAAGTCGGCGTCGCCTCCACAAAGGCGTTCACGACGCAGTTGTGCGCGCTGTTCCTGCTGTCGCTGACGCTGGCCAAGCTGCGCGGACATCTGTCGGCAGAAGACGAAGCGACGCAACTGAAGGATCTGCGTCACCTGCCGGCCGCGCTGCAGAGCGTGCTCGCGCTCGAGCCGCAGATCATCGCGTGGGCCGAGGCCTTCGCCAGGAAGGAGAACGCGCTGTTTCTCGGTCGCGGCATGCATTACCCGATCGCGCTCGAAGGGGCGTTGAAGCTCAAGGAGATCACCTACATCCACGCCGAGGCCTACCCGGCCGGCGAGCTCAAGCACGGCCCGCTGGCGCTGGTGACCGAAGCGATGCCGGTGGTCACCGTGGCGCCGAACGACGTGCTGATCGAGAAGCTGAAGTCGAACATGCAGGAAGTCCGCGCGCGCGGCGGCCAGCTGTACGTGTTCGCCGACGCCGGATCGCAGATCGAGGCGAGCGAAGGGCTGCACGTGATCCGGCTGCCGGAGCACTACGGGCAGCTGTCGCCGATTTTGCATACGCTGCCGTTGCAGCTGCTGGCGTATCACACGGCCGTGGCGCGGGGGACGGACGTGGACAAGCCGCGGAATCTGGCGAAGAGCGTGACTGTGGAGTGAAGAGGTAGCGGAACGGCTTGGTGGTTGCGTCGAATAAATCCCC
>JBDTIS010000146.1:0-13524 GCA_039936235.1 Burkholderiaceae bacterium
GGAAGCCCGTGATGACGAAGTAGAGCGAGCTGTATGGGCTAGAAGAGAAGTGAAATGGGCGCGTCGCCCATTCATGTCCCTGGATGCCCATGAAGACGAGTCCGAAGACGATCGTCAAGACAAGCCCGATCGACAGGAACGCCGTCACGAGATAGCGCTTGCCGATCTCCTTGTGGTCGACCGAGCCGAGCCAGCCGATCAAGCCGCGACCGGTCTCCCAGGTTTCGCGCAACGCCTGTTCGTCCGCCGAGCCGGCCCTGACGCGGCCAATGACTGGTATCCGAGTCCGGACACCCGCCGCATCGAGCACACTGTCGATCGAATCCAAAAGAGGTCCTCGGTGTGAAACTAGCGAGCCGCTTTGGAATGGCAGTCCTGGCGGATCCGGGCGATGGTCTTACCGATGGCCGCTCGACTTCGTCGGAGATGGTGTGGATCCGGTGGTTCTGCGTCGATCGCTCGGCTGGGCAGAAGCGCGCTCAGGAACGCGCGGCCGTCGAATGCGTTCATCATCGCATCACAACGACGGGAGAACCCGGGTCATGACTCATAACGCATCACTGGCGCCCGGCTGCGTATTGCGTCATGCCGGCCCACCGCAGCGCATAGAAACCTTTGCGGGTGTCCAGATCGACGACGCGCGTCTTGCCGGGATTCTCGCACCAGACACGCCGCTGTTGTGCCTGTACGACGGGACGCTGCATGGCGAGGGTCCCGTCTGGCAAGGTGCGTGCGACCGCCTCGTCTGGTCCGACGTGTCGAATCGCCGCCTGCTCGCGTGGTACCCGGATGGGCATGTCGACGTCCTCGTGGATTGCACCTGTTTCATGAACGGCAATGCGCTCGATCTCCACGGACGTCTGGTGCATTGCGAGCACGGGCGCAGGTGCATCAGCCGCTCGACGGGCGACGCTGATATGGCGGAGCCCATCGTCACCCACTACGAAGGCAAGCGACTCAACTCGCCGAACGACGTCGCCGTCGCTGCGGACGGCGCGATCTGGTTCACCGATCCCACCTTCGGACTGCTGGTGCCGAGCCAGGGCAGTCTCGCGGAACCAGAACTGGACCATCGAAGCGTCTATCGTTTCGAGCCCGAGGCCGGACTGCTCCATCGCATGGCCGACTTCGAACAGCCCAACGGGCTGGCCTTCGATGCGGACGGCACGACGCTCTACGTGTCGGACACCGGTCTGGCGCTCCGCGATATCCCGGGGGCCGGGACTGGAACCACGCACGAGATCGTCGCGTTCGATGTCGGCACGGAGGGCGCGTTGTCGAACAGACGCTTCTTCTGCCATACCGATCACGGTTGTCCCGACGGGTTCGCCGTCGACGCGAGAGGCTGGGTCTGGACGAGCGCGGGTGATGGCATCCACGTCTGGTCGCCCGACAGGCACCGGCTCGGATTCATCCCGACGCCGACGGTCGCCTCCAACTGTACCTTCGGCATGGACGCACGCCGCTTGTTCATCACCGCCACGCGATTCCTGCTGGCGATCGATCTCGCGAGATGACCCGGACCGGCGTCGCTTCTCCGCTGCACTACGCGATTGCCGATCCGGTTCGCTGGATCCGCACCGGGACCCCTTTCGACGCGGGCGTCTTCGACGCCTTGTCGTGATACCAGAGCGGAACCAGCGCATTCATCTCCGGGTAGTAACCGCCGATGCACCCGTCCGGTAGAGCGAACGGGGTGACGGTCAATCCGGTCACTTCGCGATGCGCGCCATCCTCCGCATCACCGATCAGCGAGACGATGTCGCCCGCACGGAGTCCCGCGATTTCCATCTGCGACGGGCTGATGAGCACGATGGCGCGCGAACCCTCGAGGCCGCGCAGGCGGTCGTCGTGTCCATAGATCGTCGTGTTGAACTGGTCGTTCGATAGCATCGTGATGAGATGGAATCGCCCAGGTGCATCGCCGATGCCATTCGCTGTCATCACGTCCGGTGACGTGAACTCGGCCTTTCCGCTGTCGGTCTTCCAGATTCGTTCGCGCGCCTTGTTTCCGCGATAGAAGCCGCCGGCATCGAACATGCGCGCACTCATGTCGTGGAACTCCTCGGCGTAGGTTTCCGCGATCAGTTCGCGGACGAGTGCGTAGTCGCCGGTCCAGTCGTCCCATCGCCATTTCGGGTGGGCGGGCAGCGTCGCCTTCGCGAGTCCAGTGACGATCGCCAGTTCGGACTTCAGCTGATCGCTGGCGGGCGTGCGCTTGCCGATGGAACCGTGCACATGACTCAGGCTGTCTTCCATCGACACCGATTGGGCGCCGGTCGCCTGCAGATCTTCCTCGGATCGCGCGAGGCACGGCAGCAGCCATGCAGCCTTGCCATTGACCAGATGACTGCGATTGAGCTTGGTGGCGATCTGCACGGTCATTTCCATCGACGTCCACGCCGGTTCCATCCGGTCGCGATCCGGAATGGCGCGCACGAAATTGCCACCGAGCCCGAAGAATGCCTTGACGGTGCCGTCGAGGATCCCTTCGCAAGCGTCGACCGTGGTCAGACCGGTCTCCCGCGGCGGCGCGAAGTCGAACATCTGCGCGAGCTTGTCCAGCGGCACCAGTTCCGGCTTCTCGGAAATGCCGACCGTGCGCTGGCCCTGCACGTTGGAATGTCCACGAACCGGCGACATCCCCGCGCCGTCGCGGCCGATGTTGCCGCGAAGCAGCAGCAGATTGACGAGCATGCCGATGCTCTGCGTGCCATGGACGTGCTGCGTGAGACCCATGCCATACACCGCGATCGTGTTTTCCGCAGCGATGTACACGTCGGCTGCGGCCGCGAGGTCGGCGCGTGCGAGACCGGAATGGCGTTCGATGTCGTCCCAGCTCGTGGCGCCGGCCTGGGCACGGAACACATCGAAGCCGTTGCAATGCGCCGCGATGAACGCCTCGTCGAGGACTGAACGTTGCCCGCCGGCCTTGCGCTCTTCGTCGACCGCGAAGACATGCTTGGCCAGTCCCATCAACGCGGCGATGTCGCCGCCGGGACGGACCTGGAGGTACATGTGCGATAGCTGGGTCGGATGATCGGTGAGCATCTGCGCGGGGTTCTGCGGATCGACGAACTCGAGCAGGCCCTTCTCGCGCACCGGATTGAAGGTGATGATCTTGCAGCCACGTCGAACCGCGTCCTGCAGCGGGTGCAGGAAGCGCGGACTGTTGGTTCCCGGGTTCTGCCCGAAGTAGAAGATCGCATCGCAATGCTCGAAGTCCTCCAATACGCAGGTGCCGACCGGCGATCCGATGACCTTCGTCAGGCCGACCGACGTGGTCTCGTGACACATGTTCGAGCTGTCGGGCAGATTGTTGTGTCCGTAGAAGCGCGCGAACAGCGCGTACAGGTAACTCGTCTCGAGGCTCGCGCGCCCCGAGGCGTAGAAGACGACCGACTTCGGATCCAGTCGTCGAAGGGTTGCGCCGATCGCGTCGAACGCCGCGTCCCACGACGTCGGCAGGTACTTGTCGGTCGTGGCGTCGTAACGCATAGGATGCGTGAGTCGCCCTTCCATCTCGAGATCGTAGTCGGCCCAGCCGCGCAGTTCGCCGACGGTGTGCGCCGCGAAGAATTCGGGGGTGCAACGGGCGCTGGTGAGCTCCCACGTCGTCGCCTTCGCACCGTTCTCGCAGAATTCGAACGTGTGGGGATGCTTCGGTTTGCCCCAGGCGCACGACGTGCACATGTGCCCACCGGCCTTGTTCTGCCGCATCAGGGTCTCGAGCACGGCGACCGACGGTTTCTCACGCCATAGCAGCTTGCCGATGCCGACGAGCGACCCCCAGCCCCCGCTGGGACTATCGGATTCGACGGGCTTGCTCTCGTCATTCATCGCATCTCCCTGCGCTGTGTTGCTCGATCGCCGGAACAGGAAACACCGACGGTGCGTCGTGCATCGCGGCATTGCCTCCGACGGGCGCCGTTCACGTCCGGTGACAAGGCTCTCGAGTCGGCGCGACGTGAAGCTGGACAGTCATCAGGCAGCACGGATCGCCACCGATCGTCCCCGACCGGTGGCCCTTGCGTCCGTCGACCGACGAGCAACCCTGATCCTCGCCGAACGAGAATTCACCGGGTCCCTGCTCGACGCGCGTGCCGTCCATGCTTTCGATGAACCAGCGGCCCGACAGGACGACGATCCATTGCGGCGCCGGATTCTCATGCCAGTCGCCGATCCAGCCGATCGGTTGCACCGTGAACACCACCGTGGACTCGCCACGTTCCATCTTGTCGTTCCATTGCGGATCGGCGGGTCCGACACCTTTCAGATCGTAATCGATCAGCGCGCACTGCCGTTGATGACTGACGCCGTCTTCGTCGACATGGAGGTGCCAGTACGGGACGGACGGCTTCGGACCTGGATCGCTCATGAAGGACTCCGATGAGGTGCGACGAACGACGACGACAGGGACGTCACCGTGGACACCTTTCGCACGTCCATGCGGCGAACGCGATCGTCCTCACCACCGCTCCGCGATGATATCGGCCACGCGCAGCGCATTGGCGATGATGGTGAGCGTCGGGTTGACCGCCCCGATCGACGGAAAGAAGCTCGCATCGGTGACGTACAGGTTGTCGACTTCGTGCGCCCGACAGTCGAGATCGAGGACGGAGGTCATCGGGTCGCTGCCGAAGCGGCACGTGCCCGCCTGATGTGCGGTGCCCGAGAGCGGAATGTTCTTGCCGAGGTACAGCGTCCGATCGAGCAGCATCGCCGGCCAGCCGATGTCGCTCAGGATCTGCTGCAGCTTCCGCTTGAGGTGTCCCAGTGCCTCGGGATTGGTCGCGACGACGTCGAGATGTACCGCGCCATCCTTGTAATAGACGCGGTTATCCGGGTGCGGCAGGTCCTCTGCCTGCAGCCAGAAGTCCATCGAGTGCCGGGCGATTTGATCGAAAGGAAGGTCGGGCATCCATTCGAGCCAGCTCGGCAACTCCTCACCCTTGATCTGCTCCGCGTGGCTCGTGGCGCACATCTGGATGAGACCGAGCGGATAGGCCCAATCGTCGGCGCCGAAATAGAAGTCGCTCAAGGCCAGCGTCTTCTGGAAGACCGTGTCGTTGACGTGCTTCATCAAGGCCACGACGATGCTCATTTCGTGCCGCATGTAGTTGCGGCCGACCTGGTCGGAACCGTTTGCGAGCCCCGACGGATGCTGCTGGTTCGCGGACCTGAGCAGGAGCAGCGCAGACGACAATGCGCCGCACGCGACGACGACGGTATCCGCGTGATAGACCGAGTCGACTCCCAGGCGCGTGACATGCACCCCGTCGATGCGGCGCCCTGTCGCGTCCGTCTCGAGCTTAGTCACGTAGGCGCCGGTGAGCAGCGTCACGTTGGTATGTGCAGCGAGCATGGGATCGATGCAGACCACCTGCGCATCGGCCTTGCCGTTCATCAGGCACGGGAATCCATCGAAGAAGCTGCAGCGCATGCAGGCACTGGTCGGCGTCGCCGTACCGTCCTCCCGCTGATCGAGCAGGATGCCGAGCGGCAGATGAAACGGCTTCAGCCCGATTCCGGTCAGCTTGTCCGCGAGTTCGGCCACCTTCGACTCGTGGACCACGGGCGCATAGGGATAGGGCTTGGTGGAAGCCGGCTCGAGCGGATCTTCGCCCCGCTGTCCGTGCACGTGAAACAGCGCCTCGGCTTCGTCGTAGTAGCGTTCGAACGCGTCGTACTTGAGCGGCCATGCGGGTGAGACGCCGCCCGCATGCACGACCGCCTCGAAGTCCCGTTCACGCAATCGGAACAGCGCAGCCCCATAGACCTTGGAATTGCCGCCGACGTAATAGTGGAGCGCCGGACTGAACGACTCGCCCTGGGCATTCGTCCAGGTTTCGGCAGCCTGATAGCGGCCGTCGACGAAAACGGCCTTCGCGCTCCAGTTCGCTTCTTCGCGGGGAAGATAGTCGCCTCGTTCGAGGATCAGGATCCGCTTGCCGGTCGGCGCCAACCGGTGGGCAAGAGACGCCCCGCCCGGGCCGCTACCGACGACGATCAGATCGTATTGTTCGCTTGCTGACCTCATGTCGCTTGCCGCCGCGGTAAGGGATATGAATCGTGGTAGCGATCGACCGCGGCAACCATGGTCATTTGCGCCCAATTGGTGTCGGCGTAACGACGGTTGTCGCAGGCGCGCTGCAGTTCCCAATCGATTCGTCGCTCCTCGAGCGCCGTGATCGGGGCGTCCCCTCATCTCTTTCATGTCCGCGCGGCGTGGAATTTCGAACCCGGTGCGACAGCGATCGCGGTCCTCGCCGCCTGGTTCCGGCGCGCGACCGAACAGGTCGCCACGGCCGCCGGAGCCGACATCGGCGGCCTGCTCGACGTCAGCTTCGACAGCATCGCCGAACTGGTCCTCGCGCTGTTCGTGCTGGCGGACGGCAAAGTGGAGCTGACCGCCGACCTCCTTCGTGAAGCAACAGCTCATTGCAAGCCTGCTGCCAATCAGATACCGATGTCGCTCAGCTTCTGACCAATCTCATTGAGCGCGAGCGCAATACGAGGATGCGAAACCTCGAACTGGAGGATCGACGTCGTGATACGTTCCCCGAGATTCGCCGGCGCTTCGGCAGCCCCGGAGGTTCGGCTCATCCTGTCGACATCATCCACCAAGCTCCTGAGATGCCCGGCTCGATCGTCTTCGAGAGTCAGGCTATCGATCTGCGATCGAAGTTCGCGTATGGATTCGTCCAGTTGTTTTTTTTCATCGCTCATGGTCTGTCCTTTGCTGACACTCACCGTCCGGCGGACGGACAACGCGTTCGATCGTATCCGCAAATGCACCTCCGCCATGGAATGCCTCGCCTCGACGACGGTTTCGACATCGGTTCTCGAGCGGGCCGTCGCTCGCCCGCTTGCAAGCGCCGATCCCTTCGGTTGCGAAGGGAAAGCGAATGTTCGCCGAGTGACACGTTCACCGTTCAAGCCACCCTCCTCGAAAGCCCGCAAGAAGCAGTCCCGCCACGAGATGCGGACACTCACGCACGAGATTCCAGATCAGGCCGGAGCGGCGGTTCTCGATCAGCAGGACGCGAAGAATTTACGCTCCTGGCGCTCGATCGTGCATTTGGCAGGCAGCCATGCGTCACGGCTAGGCCGCCGTTCTGCGCCCAGTTCCTGTCGGTGCGTCGATCAGCGCGTCGGCCGGCTCGCCACTCTCGCGTTCAGCGGCCGTTTCGTTCGAAAGTACGCTGCGACCGTCAACATGCCAGCCAGAAGGATGGCGGTGTCGACCGTGGAAAGCTCGCACTTTCATGCCCGTTTTCCGCTGGCCATGTCCAGGAAGTGATCGCAGAAGCCCTGGTAGCCGGTCGCGTCCGCGCCGGTGCTCTGAACGCTCTCCTGTAAGAAGCGCAGGGCAGCGAGAGTGCGCTCGATCGCGTCGGCGCGCGTCATGAAGCCGCGTCCCACACCTCCCGGGTAACACCACAATGCGAGTCCGACAGCCGCGATGCTTGCCGGCGTTCCGGGCTCGGCGTTGTCGATGATCAGTCCGTTGACCGGATTGGCCTCGTATACGAAGTTATCGAAACGTATCGCGTTGCAAGGCTTCCATCACATCGGAGCGGTCTTGCGCGTTCAAGTTCGCGACTTCCGCTGCGCATGCTTCTTCGGCGTCAGTTCCACGGTGATGGCAGCGATCGACTGCGGCGGCATCGTGAATTCGAGCGACAGGGTTCCGTCCTCGAATTTCCAGGCAATCGATTCGCGCACGATCTGGGATGCGACGTGCAACTGTTCGACCTCCCGCTCCGTCGGAAGAGCCGGCTTGCCCATTTCGATCCACAGCCGCTTGGCGTTGGCATGGTCATCATCGATACGTTCGATATAGACATTGCGTGGCGCTGGGAGATCTTTCAATTGAAGGCGCACGCACTCGGTTTTGATGGAGTGCCGGGGGAGGACGTGGTTCGTGACCAGCGCCGTCGCGACATCGATGCGACCGACCACCCATACATCCAGGGTCTCGTGCTTTCCTTGCACGGGCACTTCATCGACGCCAAGTCGGTGCAACAGTTCGAAGGCGCGATACGACGGCTTGGCTACCCCCTGCAGCGTCAGCAGGCCGAAGCCGCCCTGGAAGGCGGTCGCAGGCATGTAGTTCTCTTCGAAGATATCGCTGAACGCCCAATAACTGTAGCCCTCGACGAGCCCGCGGGCTTCCATCATCGTCTTGACGATGACCGCAGCGGTATAGGGCTCGTCGTGGAGGTGATCGCGCGGATTGGAGGAGGAACTCCATTCGGTGTAGTAAACCGGTTTGCCTCGGGCTTTCCGGTGCGTGTCGCGCGCCCATTTGCGGAGAATGCTCCTCTTGCTGTGCGCCAGCTGCGTCTCTGTATCCTCACCCACCGATCCGAGCGCATCGGTCGGATAGTGATGCGTGCTGACGAAGTCCGCTGGCAGCTTGTTCTGCGCGCAGAAATCGAGAAACTCCGTGATCCATTGATTGTTCGCGGTCGCCGGGCCGCCCACCTGCAACCGATCGTCCACCTCCTTGATGGCCTGCACGGTAAAGCGATAGAGCTTGAAGTAGTCGGCCTGCGTGCCGGTCCAGAAGGCAGGCAGGTTCGGCTCGTTCCACACCTCGAAGTACCAGGTAGCGACCTCGTCGACGCCATATCGCTGGACCCAATGGGCGACCAGTCTTGCGACGAACTTCCCCCACTCCGCGTAATCCTTGGGCGGCGTCACGTTCGCACCGTAATGGAACACCGTCTTGCTACCCGACGAGAGCGTCGACGGCATGAAGCTCAACTCGACGAACGGCTTCATGCCGATCGAGAGGAGAAAGTCGCATATCTGATCGGCGTTGAAGAAGGAATAGAGCAAGCGATCCTGCTCGTCCATCAGCGTGCCCATGTCGTCGCTGAGGATGTCGTGGAACCGGACGTGGCGAAAGCCGAGCTGCTCGTGACATCGCCGCAACTGGCGCTGCCAGTCCGCTCGCAGCGCCAGTGGCGCGTGTCCGCTTCCGACGGTATGTTCCCAAAAATGCGGCAAGGGCTTCGTCTTCGCCGAAAGGCGACATGTAAATTCGACCTGCTTCATCGCTCGATCTTTCTTCGTCATAGCGCACGAGGAGACTTGCCAGACCGCCAGTGCGCTTCGATCTGTTCCAGGCTCTTGCCCTTGGTTTCCGGGACCTTCAGATAGAAGAAGACCCAGGCACCCACTGCGATCACGCCGTAAAGCCAGAAAGTGCCCGCGCGCCCCAGGAGTCCGACAAAGGTGAGGAAAGTCACGGCGACCAGCAGATTGAATATCCAATTGGTGACCGTCACCGCGCTCATCGCTGCGCCGCGGACCTTCAAGGGATAAATCTCTGAGATCAGCAGCCAGAAGATCGGCCCCAAGCCGAACGCGAAGCAAGCGACATAGATGATAAGGCCGGCAATGGCGACATCACTTTCGAGACTCGCCAGTTCAGGAAATTGGAAGGCTGCACCCAGGACTGCCAGCCCGATGATCTGACCCGCCACGCCGATCAACAACAATGGTCTCCGGCCGACTCGGTCGATCAGAAAGATAGCGATGACGTGAAAAACCCACATCACCAGCGTCAAGGCCGCGCCGGCCAGAATCGCAGGTCCGGTGCCGGCGATGCCTGCGAACTTGAAAATCGTCGGCGCGTAATAGATGACTGTGTTGATGCCGGTGATCTGCTGGAAAATCGCCAGCCCCAGGCCGACGATCAGGGGCATTCTCAGTGAAGGCTGGAAAAGTCCCTTGAATCCACCGACGCCCTGTTGCTTCATGCTTTCCTGGATCTCGGCGAGTTCTTGACCGACGTCTGTCGCCTTCCGCATGCGGTGCAAGATCTTGCGCGCCTGCTCCACTTTCGACTTGCTGACGAGCCACCGCGGGCTGTCGGGCAATCGCCACATGCCGATCACCAGAGCGATGGACGGCACGGCCGCCAATCCGAACATGGAGCGCCATTCGCGCGAGCCGGCGAACGCGTAGTCCACCAGATAGGCGACCACGATGCCGGTCGTGATCGCCAGCATGTTGACCGCCACCAGCGCCCCGCGAACTTTCGCCGGCACGAGCTCGGCGATGTACATCGGCGAGATGAACGAGGCGATGCCGATGCCGATGCCGCTCACGATCCGGGCTGCGATCAGCCACTCGATTGTCGGTGCCATCGCAGTACCGAGGGCACTGGCCGTGAAGATGGCTCCCGCCAGGATGATCAACTTGCGTCTTCCAAACCGGTCGGTCAGGGCACCGCCCGTTGCGGCGCCCAACACAGCGCCGACCAGCACGGAGCTGACCACGATTTCCTCCATCATCGGCGAGAGAGAAAACTCGTCCTTGATGAACAGGATCGCCCCCGAAATGACACCCGTGTCGTAGCCGAACAGCAAGCCGCCGAGCGCCGCAACCCCTACCGCAAAATAGACGAAGCTGTTCACTCGATAGTCGCTCTCAACGTGCTCCGGGCGCTTCCGCTCGTTAGGGTGCCGGTCGCCAGGCAATTCAGCATCTGTGTCCGCGGCGCGACATCGCATTTCGGACGCTGCTTACGGCGGGCGGTCTTTGTTCACTGAAGTTTGTTCGGGCATGCGCCAGCGACTCGCAGAATTTTCTCAATCAGTCGCCGCCACTAGCCGAACGTGAACGCTTGATCCGGGCTTCAATTGCCGCCGTCTCTCCATCTCGCGCGCGACACGGAATCCGGCGTCAGTGCATCGACGGCGTCCCATCGCGACGCGAGATCGGTCCACATGGCTCCACCCGACCACGAGGAATGGAAAGATGGCCCCATGCGGAGCAAAGGTCTGTTCGCTAGCGCACGAGGAATTGAAATAGCGGTCGAGCAGCTTTACCTCGGCAGGCAAGGAACCCATGGCGGCCATGGGCACAGCCTCGATCCCTGCGGAAAGCCTTATAGCGATGGCGAGCCCCCGATCGGACGGCTGGTAAGGCGCGATAAACAGCGTCGGCAGGTTGGCCCCGACGATCGAGCTGAGGCTATTGCTGTTGCAGGCGTCGCTCACCACTGCGGCGCCCCGGCCCTGACGCACCGGACTCGAGCCGGCGATCAATTTGGGCGCTCCCGGAGACTCGCAATGACCAGGGCACCGGTCGTGACGGCAAGTCCAGACCGTGGCGGTCCGTGGCTGACGCGTAGCGTGCTTGAAGCAGCACGCCAAACCACCAGTCCCGCAGGAAGGAGGCGGTCGTATTCCTTCTCGACCGCTGAATAAACATTCGCAAGAAGCCGTCGCTGCGCGGTCGACGACGCCTGCGAACGAACGGACGATTCGCCTTCGTGCGCGGTCAGCACACAAGCGCCGTGGATGACGCGGAAGAGCGACGGCGGACTGCCCTCGAACTCCGAGTGGGCGTCCGCCTACGCGCAACCCCCTCCTCAGTGCGTTAGCGAACAGACACGAGGTCATCCGGCGGGCAGTCTGAAATGCCGACTTAAGAAAGTCTGTGGTCGAGCGCAATGGATACTCGAGACGGTGCTGCGTTACGCGCCCGAATCACGCAATCGATGGAGCCGATGGCTCCGCTGAAGGATCTTGTCATGAATCCCATCACCGCGTTCCTCGCGCTCGTGTTCCTGCTCGGTGCCGCGGCGGCGGGTTACTTCGGCGATTGGTGGGTCACCGCGTTGCTGATCGTGGTCGCCGTCATGATCGGCGCCTCGTTGAAGATCGCGAACGTCTGGCAGAAGTTCGTCATCTTGCGGCTGGGCAAGTTACAGAGCGTGCGTGGTGCGGGCGTGTTCGTCATCATTCCACTGATCGATCGGGTCATCGCGGTGATCGACGGCCGCATCCAGACCACCGCTTTCAATGCCGAGCAGGCGCTGACGAAAGACACGGTGCCGGTCAACGTGGACGCCATCATCTTCTGGCACGTCAACGATGCCGAGAAAGCCGCGCTCGCGATCACGAACTATCGCGAGGCCATCGACCGTGTCGCCCAGACCTCGCTGCGGGAAATGATCGGCTCGTCGATGCTTGCCAATCTGTTGTCGGATCGGAAGGACGCCGACGAACAACTGAAAGTCGAAATCGGTACCAAGACGGCACCATGGGGCATCTCGGTCACCTCGGTCGAGATTCGCGATGTGGCGATTCCGGTGGCGCTGCAGGACGCGATGTCGCGGCAGGCGCAGGCAGAGCGCGAGAAGCAGGCGCGCGTCATTCTGGGGTCGGCCGAGTTGGCGATTGCCAGTCAGTTCGTTCAGGCGGCGGCGATCTATGACGGCCATCCCTGGGCGCTGCAACTGCGGGCGATGAACATCATCTACGAAACTACCAAGGAACGCGGCGCCACGATCCTCATGCCGAGTTCGATGGTCGACAGCCTCAACCCGTCGACCGGCGGGGTGGCACTAGCCCTCGCCGCGAACAACCTGGTCGGGCCCGTATCGTCGTTGCCGACGGTGCTCGTGGAGCCGCCGGCTAAGGCATAAAACTGCCGTTGGAGAGCTCATGTTCAAGACCGGATTGCCCCTGCCTGAGTTGACACTGCTCGTGGGGACTCGCGGACTGCTCGGAGCGGGTCTCGGACTGTTGCTCGCCGACCGGATCGACGGCGAACGGCGTCGAGCCATCGGCTGGACCCTGGTCGCGATCGGCGTCGCGACGACGATTCCGCTGGCGCTGATCGTGTTCAACCGTCGCAAGGTCGTGCAGGACTGAGGGGGTTGTTTCACCTGCTTCGTGCAACCTCAGTTCACTTCGTCGCGGCCGCCTGTGCCGTCAGCCCGGCTAGCAGGCGCAACAAAGCCGGCGGGCGCTCCGCCAACAGGGTGCGGCCCGACTGCAGCAGAGAGCCTGGCCTCTCGCGGAAGCACGTGACCGAGACTGCGCTCGAGGCCACCGTCGACCGGTCCGGCTGCACCAACCGCGTGGCGGTGAGCAAGGCGACGCTGCGGTCCAGCACGGCATTCAGCTCAATGTTGCCGCGTGAGTCTTCGGAAAGTCGGCCTCCCGCGCCACCGACTCGCCCGCGGCAAACTCCTCGCGCAGATGGTCGAGCTTGGCCATCGCCCCCTCGAAGGCATCGTTGCCGAGCAGCAGGTGGTGCGGCGGCTCGCCCGAGACGACTGCTGCGATGATGGCCTTCGCCGCACGCACCGGATCGCCCGGCTGATGACCGGAGGACGCGCGCACGGCGATCCGCACGTTGCCAGCCGTGGCCATGTAGTCGTCGATCTGATGCTTGCTCTCGTTCGCCGATCGCCCTGCCCAGTCGGTGCGGAAGCCGCTCGGTTCGACCACCATCACCCGGATGCCCAGGGGTGTCACGTCCCGCTTGGTTATAAACCCGTTTTGCAAATAGCTCAGGTCGGTCTTTCTGCCATTTCTGCAGCGCCTGTACGGGGGAGAGATGGTTCAGTGCGCGCTGTGGAATGCGATGGTTGTAAGTCGACGTGTATTGCTTGAGGGTCATCTCGAGTTCGTTGGCGGATTTGAATCGGGTCTGCCTGATGACTTCGGCAACACGGCCGTTGAAGCGTTCGACCATGCCGTTGGTTTGAGG
>JBDTIS010000147.1:0-16712 GCA_039936235.1 Burkholderiaceae bacterium
GCGCATCCCCCCTGAAAGTTGGCGCGGGCGATGGTATATGAAGTCGCCGAGTCCGTATTTTTGCAGTAGCTGTTTAGCCCGCGCCCGAGCCGCCGCTAGATCCAGGCCCTGTACCTCGGCGCCAAGAACGACATTGTCCAGAATCGTGCGCCATTCGAAAAGGTAGTCTTGTTGCAGCATATAGCCTACCTTGCGGGACGGCCCGGTAACAGGCTCTCCGTCAATAAGAATTTCCCCGTCGGTTTGCCGGAAAATACCGGCGATTAGCGATAGCAAGGTACTTTTGCCGCAACCGCTTTGACCTATTATGCTGACGAACTCGCCGGGTTGCAGCGAAAAAGCGATGGCCGACAGCGCCTCAGTTTCACCTTCCGGAGAGAAGTATCGTAAATTGACGTCTTTTAGCTGAATCTTGGCTGGCAACTGGTCGGGCGCTCCAGCATTTTCCAGGCTCATCCTGTCATTTGACATTTTTTGCGAACTTCGTCACGACGACATCTTCATACTTGACGCGCGCAGCATCCGTCAGTACCCCGCTCTGGACCAGCATATCTTGTAGCTTTTCGATAGCGGCGGGCTCGATGAGCGGCGTGGATTTCCAGATGCCAAACTTGCGGTTTCGTTCGACTGAGGATTGGATAAGTGCAATGTCCATGCCTGGAAAAAACTGGGCGATATCCTTTGCTACTTGTTCCGACGAAGTCGCGCGCGCATATTTTTGCGCTCGGGCCATGGCATTCGTCCAGGCTTGCAGAATTGCCGGGTTTTTCTCGATGTAGGCGTCTGTTGCCGTAAAGACGGTGTAATCGACGGGTCCAACTTCGTGCCCTACCGAAGCCACTACGAACCCTTTACCGTCTTTCTCGAGCATGCTTGCATTGGGCTCTGGAAAAATGCCGTAGTCGGCTTGACCGGATAGCCACGCACCCATGCGCGCCACCGGCGCGACATTACTGACAATGTCGACATCTCGGGGTGCCTCGAGACTATGCCTTCTCAGTGCAGTTGCGAAGAATATGTCTGGCGCGCTGCCAGGCCTCCAGGTCATGATCTGCTTGCCTTTGAGCGAATTCCAATCGAAGTTGTCAGCTTTTTTCCGGGATACCAGAAAATAGCCGTCAGTCGCAGTGTTGCCTGCGAACATTTTCGTTTTGAGTGTCGACTCACTTTTTTGCACGTAAATGGTTGCTTCAGGACCGATCAATACTATATCGGCGCTGCCGGACAAAAGGGCTGCCATTCCCTTATCGGTACCTTGCGAGGTCTTCATGCTTACGTCAAGGCCTTCGTCTTTCAGGAAACCTTTAGACAATGCGATGTAAACAGGCACGTACATCAGAGAGCGGATCGCTTCTTCGTAGCGTACCTTGATAAGAGGCCGAGTTCCCTGGGCCTGTACGGAAACGACGGTTGAGCACAGGGTGAACGCGAGAATCATAAGTCGGGCGGCTTTGCTGCGTAGCGACATGCTGGAGCTCCTTCGAAGTTGCGTGTTCATATGATATGAATTGACGAGAATAAGCACCGGCGTAGAACTCAGTGTAATTTTAGTCTACCAGGTGGCGCGAGCGAATAGCCACCTGCTAATCTTGGATTGCCCTCTGCACTAAACCGGAAATAATCGTCATTTATGCGTTTCAACGTTTCCGATCATGGATCGGAAGTCATTTAAGATCAACACCGTGATAAGCAGAACAGCGATGCGAAAGAGCTAGACGATGGTGGCAGTTTCATCTTTTAAGATGGGCTTCGGCGCGCAACGCGCTCTGCGGCATGCCGTTATACATCGAAAGATGCCCCGCTCGTCGTGCTGCGCCTGGCCAAGGCACTTCAGCGGTAGCGGCGTCGATTCGGATGGAGTGACGGAAGAGATTTTGTTCGTTGATCGAGAATTCCATCTCTTGCGGAAACGCTGCGATTCAACAAATGTCGGTTGCACGGCCCGGCGCCGCGTTGCGGTTTGCCTAGACCGCTGTGCATCGCGGCTGGCGCGAATCTTCGACGAGATAGCTCGTACATGAGCAAGTCGGTTCACCGCGCGCGAGTGTGTAGAGGCCGGCTGCGTCTA
This sequence comes from Burkholderiaceae bacterium, assembly GCA_039936235.1. Classification (GTDB taxonomy): domain Bacteria; phylum Pseudomonadota; class Gammaproteobacteria; order Burkholderiales; family Burkholderiaceae_D; genus CAHJXF01. The sequence continues at coordinate 2,069 of JBDTIS010000147.1, forward strand.
CGCCTGCCGAGCCTCGGCTTGTGCCAAGCCGCCCACCAGGTGCCACACCGGCGCATAACCAATCCGGCCGAGCCAGGCGGCAGCCTGCTCGGCGCGCTGGCCGCTGCGGCAGACCAGCAGTATCGGCCGGCGCTCGCCATGCAGCCAGCGTTCGGCCGCCGCGGTCAGTGCGGCCATCGGCACGTTCAATGCCGGCCAACCGTGCAGGTGCAGACCCCCTCCTGCCGAGTGTTCTCGCGCGTCGCGCACATCGATGAGTAAAGCCTGCGGATGGGACTGCAGGAAGGCCGGTAGCGCGGCGGCGACCAGCTGCTGCGGTGCAGCGCCGGGCTGACCGGTCTGCAGAAGATACCTGGCGTGGGTCGTCGTCGCCGGAAGCGCCGCGCCCTTCGTGCGGGACGGGCAGAGCAGCGTGTCGGGGCCGAACAGGCCATCGGGGAACGCCGCAGGCGCCACCGTTCCGATGAAGGCAAAGCGGCATTCGTCGGGCATCGTCATCCCTTTGCCCGTGCTGCCAAGCAGGTAGGCGACGTGCCCATCGGATGCAGGCAGCCGGACCAGTAACTGGCATCCCAGACGCACCGCACTGACGTTCACGCTTGACGTCAGCCCAAACGTCTCATCGGATGTCGGCCAGCCCAACGCATCGGCGCCGAGGTGGGTAATGCAAACGTCGCTCAGCGCATCGCACAGGGCAAGGCGTGACCTTGCGGCCTCCGTGTCGTTATCGGTACCCAGGGTCGTGAGCAGCGTCAGGCCTTGGGCGCGGACGGATTCGGCAATGCCGCTCACTAACCGAGCCGGCGGATCGATCGCCACGCAACTGCGGCTGGCGACATCGATCACCAGCCAGCCACAATGCACGCCGTCCGACCACTGCAGCACGCCATCCTGAAGCGCGTTGGCCGCGCAGACGCCGCGTTTCAGCACTTCGCCGCAGCGCGCGATGGCCGCGCAGGCAGCCTCTATTGTTTCCACGTCGACACTGGGACCGAAGGACAAGCGCACCGCCGAGTTGCTGCACCAGTCTGGCCGCTGCATAGCCCGCAGTACATGGCTGGGCAACGTGCGCGCGGCCGAGCAGGCGCTGCCCGCGCTGACGCGCATGCCGGTGGCGTCGAAGACGTTCAGCAGGTCTTCGCTGGATAGTCCGAGAACAGAGAAGTTCAGCGTTGTTGGCAGCGACCGGGCTATCGGCGCGTTGAACTGCAGGTCAGGGAAAGCGTGCCGCAGGCTGCCCGCGATGCGGTCGCGCAGGCACACCAGTACGTCTGGTCCGTGGAAGCTCCCGTCTTCCAGCGCTTCCAGCACCGCACCGAGCGCGGCAATCCCAGCCATGTTTTCGGTGCCCGAGCGCAGCCCCGCTTCCTGCCCGCCGCCCACCATCAACGGCGTGAACGGTGCGCCACGGCGCACCCAGAGCATGCCCACGCCCTTCGGCGCATTCAGCTTGTGGCCCGAAAAGGGCGCGTAATCAATGCGCGTGGTCGCCAGGTTCAACGGCATCTTGCCGAGCGCCTGTACGCAGTCGACGAGCCACAGCGCCGGACTGGTGGTGCCAGCCAGCACCGCTTCGATGCCGGCAAGGTCAGAGACGACGCCGGTCTCGTTGTTGGCGGCCATGGTGCACAGCAGCGCTGTCTCCGGCCCCAACGCACGCAGCACTGCCAGGTCGTGCTGGCCCTCGGTATCGACGGGCAATTCGCGGATCTGCAGACCCAGACCGAGCAGTCGGTTCCAGTGCGCCAGGCTTTCGGGCACAGCCTTGTGCTCGGTGGCGCCGCAGAGCAGCCAGCGCCCGATCGGCTGGCCGTCGGCGCGGCGCTCGCGCAGGTGCACCAACGCTGACAACACCGCGGTATTGATGCCTTCGGTGGCGCCGCTGTTGAACATCAGCTCGCCGTCGCCGCTGCCGATCAGCCGCCTGGCGCGCGCGCGCACCGATTCCAGCAGTGCTCGCGCCCGCAACCCGGACAGGTGGCTGCTGCTCGGGTTACCGAAGCCATGCGACATCGCCTCCGCGGCCGCGGCCACAGCCGCCGGCAAGACAGCGCTGGTGGCATTGCCGTCAAGGTAGATCTCGGCCTTCATGGCGCATCCTGAAGCTGATGGAACACGGTATTCCGCCCCTCCAAATCGTCCAGTATTTTCCAAAAGGCTGTTCTTCGGAGCATGAAACGTCTTTGAACTGAATCTGATGTTGTTACTTACTCAACGAATCGAACGGTGCCGGCCCAAGACTACCCATGCCGAATCTGCATTCTACTTTTTCGGTACTGCGAAACAAAAAAGCACCTGGCGTTTCCGCCAGGTGCTTCTGATTCCTACCGAATTTGGTAGGCGCGATTGGACTCGAACCAACGACCCCCACCATGTCAAGGTGGTGCTCTAACCAGCTGAGCTACGCGCCTAAAAAAGAGGCGAGAGTGTAGCACGCAGCTTCGGGCTCGGCGCTGGATGGATGCCGATAAGCGAGGAGCGCCATTCATCGAACCGTCGCGCAAACGCCTCAGCCTTGTCACGAAGCGGCGATTCAATCCGTGTTCAGCATGAACGCCCCGCTTAACGTTTCCTTCTTCGCAGGCCCTCCTTCCGAAACTGCCGGGGAAGACGGACCATCGCACCATCACCGGACCATCTGGATCTCCGACGTCCATCTCGGAACGGCGGGCTGCAAGGCGGACTTCCTGCTCGACTTCCTGAAGTGGAACGACGCCGACACGCTGTACCTGGTCGGCGACATCATCGACGGCTGGCAGTTGAAGAAGGGCTGGATCTGGCGCCAGTCGCACAACGATGTCTTGCAGAAGATCCTGCGCAAGGCGCGCAAGGGCACGCGGGTGATCTTCATCCCCGGCAACCACGACGAGTTTGCGAGAGGCTACGTAGAGCACGCGTTCGGCGGCATCGACGTGGTCTACGAGGCGACCCACGTGACGGCCGACGGCAAGCGACTGCTGGTGACGCACGGCGACCTGTTCGACGGCGTCGTGCAGCACGCGAAGTGGCTCGCCCACCTCGGCGACACGCTCTACACGGTCGTGCTCGCGCTGAACCACTGGTTCAACCGTGCACGAACGCGGATGGGCTTCGGCTATTGGTCGCTGTCGCAATACCTCAAGCACAAGGTCAAGAACGCCGTGAGCTTCATCGCCGATTACGAACACGCGCTGATCAACGAGGCACGGCGACGCGGCTTCGACGGCGTGGTCTGCGGACACATCCACAAGGCGGAGATACGGATGATCGACGGACTCCTGTACTGCAACGACGGCGACTGGGTCGAGAGCCTGACGGCACTCGTCGAGGACCACGCGGGTCGGCTCGAGATCCTTCGGTGGAACGCGATCGTTCCGGCCGCTCTCCGACCGACGTCCGCGATGCCGGCGGCCGCATGAAGATCCTGATCGTCACGGACGCCTGGGAGCCTCAGGTCAACGGCGTCGTCCGCACGCTGAAGTCCACGCGGCGCGAACTCGAGAAGATGGGCCACGCGGTCGACCTGCTGACGCCGCTGGAATTCACGACCATTCCCTGTCCGACGTATCCCGAGATCCGGCTGTCGATTCTCCCGAAACGACATGTCGCACGACGCATCGCCGACGCGGCGCCGCAGGCGATCCACATCGCGACCGAAGGCCCGCTCGGCATGGCTGCGCGCGGCTACGCGATGCGGAACGGCCTGCCGTTCACGACCGCGTATCACACGCGCTTCCCCGAGTACGTGCGTGCGCGGACCGGTATCCCGCTGTCGCTGACCTATCGTTTCCTGCGCTGGTTCCACGGACCGTCGCAGGCGGTCCTCGTGCCGACGCGCGTCGTGAAGGACGATCTCGAGGCCTTCGGCTTCGCGCCGGAACGCGTCGTGCTGTGGTCGCGCGGCGTCGAACTCGACGTCTTCCGGCCCGGCCCGGCAAGGCCGCACGACCTGAAGAAGCCGATCTTCCTGTACGTCGGACGCGTCGCGGTCGAGAAGAACATCGCGGCCTTCCTGAAGCTCGAGTTGCCCGGCAGCAAATGGGTCGCCGGCGAAGGCCCGCAGCTCGCGCGGCTGAAGGCCGAACATCCGGATGTACGTTTCACAGGCGTGCTCGACCAGCCCGCGTTGGCGGCGCTGTACAACGCCGCCGACGTATTCGTGTTCCCGAGCCGCACCGATACGTTCGGTCTGGTGCTGCTCGAGGCGCTTGCATGCGGCTGTCCGGTCGCGGCGTATCCTGTGACCGGTCCGATCGACGTCATCGGCAGCGACCCGGCGGGCGCGCTCGACGAGGATCTGCAGGCCGCCGCGCTGAAGGCTTTGACCATCGATCGTTCCGTCGCGCGATCACTCGCCGAACGTTATTCGTGGGAAGCGTGCACGAACCAGTTCCTCCAGCATCTGCATCCGATCGGGACCGACACCGCGGGTTTCGCCGGTCGGTCGGACGGATCGTTCGCTAGCGGTCGCCTTTGAAGCCTGCCGATCGCCGTCCGCGAGTCCCACAAGCCGAAAGCCCGTACAAGAGCGCCGGTGGGCCCGGCCGGATCTGGAACGCGCTGCGCTACTCGATGCGCGGGCTGGCGCTCGCGCTGCGGGTCGAGAGCGCATTCCGCCAGGAACTGATCCTCGCCGCCGTGCTCGTGCCCACCGCGATCGTCCTCGCGTTACCGGCGATCGAAACTCTGGCCCTGATCGGCTCGGTCGTCGTCGTCCTGATCGTCGAACTGATCAATTCGAGCATCGAAGCCGCCGTCGACCGCATCTCGCTGGATCATCACCGCCTGTCCGGTCGCGCGAAGGACCTGGGCAGCGCCGCGGTCTTCCTCGCGTTGATGCTGTGTCTGCTCACGTGGCTGCTGATCGCAGCGCCGATCGTCTTCGCCCGCATCGTCGCCGCATGGCACTGACGTTGCGTTCACGCCCTCTCGTCGCAGACGTCGGTGCGATGCGCTTGCGTCGTTCGACGCGTTCGCTCAACCTTCTGCCGATGCAGACCATCAACCTTTTCCTGTGGCGGCATGCGGAAGCCGAAGACAGCTGGCCCGACCTCGACCGTGCGCTGACTGCGAAGGGCCAGCGCGATGCCGCGCGCGTCGCTAAAGCGATCGCGAAGCAGCTCGACGAGAACAGCATCGTCGTCGCGAGCCCCGCGGTCCGCGCGCGCGAGACCGCGCAGCCGCTGGTCAAGCGCGCGTCGGTCGGCCTCGAGATCGATCCGCGGCTCGCACCCGACGCGGACCTCGGTGACGTGCTCACCGCGCTCGAATCGGCCATCGCGACGTGCAACGGCGATGCCTGCACGCTCGTGATGGTCGGCCATCAGCCGTGGGTCGGACAGGTCGCGAGACGCCTGCTGACCAACGGCAACGGCGACTGGAGCGTCAAGAAGGCATCGGCCTGGTGGCTGGTGCGTCGCTCGCGCGACGGCAGTACCGAATGGACGTTGAGATCGGTATTCGACGCCGACCTGGTCTGACATCGATCAGACGAGGTCAAGCGGAATTCCGACCCTCGCCCACTCTGCTGACTCCTGACGCAGGTTGAACTCGGTCAGCGGATGGTCGGCGAGCCATGCTGCATCGGCGTGCAGCACATAGCCGTTGCCGTTGCGCGCTATCGCGAGACCCGAGACGTCGATATCGGTGCGGCGACGATGGACCAGTGCCGCGACGCGCAGGCATAGCACCGCCAGCCATTCGTGCGCCTCTTCGATCGAGCCGGCCAGCTTGCCGAGCTTGCCGGTGTGGCCGAGCGCGATCAGCGCGACCTTCGCCTGGTCCATCTTCGAGAATCCCGGCATGTCGGCATAAGACAGGATGTAGGCCGAATGCTTGTGGTAGCCGGCGTGCGAGATCGACAGCCCGATCTCATGCAGCATAGCGGCCCACTGCAGCCTGCGCGCGATGTCGATGTCCGCCTCTTCGTCGGTCGTGACCAGCGGCTTGAGCAGCTGAAGCGCCAGCGCGGCCACCCGCTTGGCTTGCGCGCGATCGACGCCGTAGCGGTGCGTGAACTGCCCGATCGTCACGTCGCGCATGTCGTGATGTTCGCTGCGGCCGAGCAGGTCGTAAAGCACGCCCTGCCGCAACGCACCGTCGGTCACGGTCAGCATCTCGAGGTCGAGCATCTTGAAGACCGCCGACATGATCGCGAAGCCGCCCGGCAGCACCGGCACGCGGTCTGCCTTCAGCGCTTCGAGCTTCAGGCGGCCCGCGTTTCCCGCCTGCAGCATCAGTTCGCGCAGCGCGCCGAGCCCGTCGCGCGTGATGCCTTCGGACGACAGACCGTTCTGCTCGAGGATCTCGCCCAGTGCCCGAGCGGTGCCCGACGATCCGATCGCGTGCTGCCATCCGGCGTCGAGGTACTGGCGTGCGATCACCTCGAGTTCCTTCTGCGCCGCGAGTTCGGCCTGCTTCAGGCTGTGCTTGTCGATCTCACCGTTCGGGAAGAAGCGCAGGCTGTAGCTGACACAGCCCATGAACAGCGACTCCATCAGCCGCGGGTCACGGCCTTCGCCGATGATGAATTCGGTCGATCCGCCACCGATGTCGACGACCAGTGTCGAGCCCGACCCGAGCGACACCGTGTTCGCGACGCCGGTATAGATCAGCCGCGCCTCTTCACGGCCGGCGATCACCTCGATCGGAAAGCCGAGCAGCGCCTCGGCCTTGCCGAGGAACTCGCCGGCGTTCTTCGCCACCCGCAGCGTGTTCGTGGCGACCGCGCGCACGGTGTGCGGCGCGAACGAGCGCAGCCGGTCGCCGAACCGTTCGAGCACGATCAGGGCGCGACGCTGTGAATCCGCGTCGAGCATTTTCTCGCTGGTCAGTCCCGAAGCGAGCCGCACCGTCTCCTTGAGGCTGTCGAGCGGATACACCTGGGTCCCTGCAGGCGTCTTGACGACCCGACCGATCAGGAGACGGAAACTGTTGGACCCCAGGTCGACGGCGGCGAGCAGTTCCGGAACGGGCATGAGGGACGATGAAGGAGTTGGATCGCGCGCCACGATGTTACCGAAGGAAGCAGTCGACAAGTCCCCGCCTCCCAGATTGATCGCTGCGAAGCGGAAGACCGCCGACACGGAAACGTCGACGGCCTGCTGTAATACCCTCGACATCCCTTGCAGAGATCCTCGAGTGTTTCGTCCAGTGACCAAGCGCGTGCCCGCCCAAGACTTCATCAACCGCGAGCTGTCGTTGCTCGCGTTCCACGAACGCGTATTCGCCCAGGCGGAGGACCCGTCGTTGCCGCTACTCGAGCGGCTGCGCTTCCTCTGCATCACCAGCAGCAACCTCGACGAATTCTTCGAGGTGCGCGTCGCCGGTCTGAAGGCGCAGATGCGGCTCACTCCGTCGCATGCCGACGTGGACGGGCTTCCGGCGAATCAGGCGCTCAGGCGCGTGGCAGCGCGCGCTCACGTTCTCGTCGCGCGGCAATACGCGCTGCTGAATCAGACGCTGTTGCCGGCTCTCGCCAGCGAAGGGATCGATCTCAAGCTCGCGACCAACTGGAACGAGGCGGTCGGCGCATGGACGCGCGCCTACTTCCAGCGCGAAATCCTGCCGGTCCTGACGCCGATCGGGCTGGATCCCGCGCATCCGTTCCCGCGGGTGCTCAACAAGAGCCTGAACTTCGCCGTCGAGCTCGGCGGTCACGACGCGTTCGGACGCAAGTCGGGCGTCGCGATCGTGCAGGCACCGCGCGCGTTGCCGCGTCTGATCCGTCTGCCCGATACGCTGTCGGACCGTCCCTACGGGATCGTGATGCTGACCACGATCATGCAGGCCTACGTCTCCGAGTTGTTCGCCGGCATGGAAGTGCATGGCTGCCATCCGTTCCGCGTCACGCGCAATTCGGACCTGTTCGTCGACGACGAGGAGATCACGAACCTGCGGGTCGCCTTGCAGGGGGAGCTGCCGCAGCGTCATTACGGCGACGCGGTGCGCCTGGAGATCGCAGATAACTGCTCGGATCCGATCGCGCAGCTGCTGCGTCGCGAATTCGCACTCGACGAGGAGGACGTCTATCGCGTCGCCGGCCCGGTCAACCTCGTCCGGCTGATGCAGATGCCGGACATGATCGCCCGGCCCGACCTGAAGTTCGTGCCTTTCCATCCGGCACTGCCCGCCGAGATCCGCAAGGCCAACATCAAGGGTGCGGATCTGTTCCGGACCATCGCGAAGCGCGACATCCTCGTTCATCATCCGTACCAGTCTTTCCTGCCGGTGCTCGACTTCCTGCACGCGGCCGCGACCGACCCCGACGTCGTCGCGATCAAGCAGACCATCTATCGCACCGGCAGCGACTCGGCACTGATGGAATCGCTGCTGCTGGCCGCACGCACCGGCAAGGAGGTGACCGTCGTCGTCGAACTGATGGCGCGCTTCGACGAAGAGACCAACATCAACTGGGCCTCGAAACTCGAAGACGTCGGCGCTCACGTCGTCTACGGCGTCGTCGGTCACAAGACGCACGCGAAGATGGTGCTGGTCGTCCGTCGCGAACGGGACGATGACGACTCTTTGGTGCTGCGGCGCTATGCCCATCTCGGAACCGGCAACTATCACTCGGGTACCGCAAGGGCCTACACCGACTTCGGCCTTTTCACGGCCGAAGAGGCTCTTTGCAGCGACGTTCATGAGGTGTTCCAGCAACTGACCGGGCTCGGCAGCGCGAAGAAGATGAAGTGCATCTGGGAGTCGCCGTTCAGCATGCACGGCAACACGATCGCCGCGATCCGCAACGAAACCCGACTGGCGCTCGCAGGGCGCCCCGCGCGGATCATGGCGCGGATGAATTCACTGCTCGAACCGGGTGTGATCCAGGAGCTATACGCGGCCAGCAACGCGGGCGTGAAGATCGACCTGATCATCCGTGGCGTCTGCACGCTGCGGCCCGGCGTGAAGGGCCTGTCCGAGAACATCACGGTGCGATCGATCGTCGGCCGCTTCCTCGAACACAGCCGCATCTACTACTTCAAGAACGACGGCGCCGACGACGTCTATCTGTCGAGCGCGGACTGGATGGATCGCAACTTCTTCCGGCGTGTCGAGGTGGCCTTCCCGATCCGCGAGCCACGACTGAAGAAGCGCGTGATCAACGAAGGCCTGCGCGTCCATCTGAAGGACAACGCGCTCGCGTGGGTCATGAACGGCGAAGGGGTGTACACGCGCAAGCGGCCCGGCAAATCGCGCTTCTCGGGACAGCAGTTCCTGCTGGACCAGGCGACCACGGTCTGATTCGCGTCCGGTTCGATCGCCCCGCCGCGTCGATCACATCGGCCGGGGCGCGTGCTTTATGCTTCCTGCAGTGCGACTTTCCGGGACCTGCTCGATGAACCTCCACGAATACACCCGATACGACGCGCTCGGCCTCGCTGAGCTCGTCCGTGACGGACAGGTCACGCCGACCGAGCTGGCACGCACCGCGGCACGTGCGATCGAAGCCGTGAACGGCGACGTCAACGCGGTCGTCGAGACGTACGCCGACCGCACCGACACGTTGGACGAACGGTCGCTCGGCCATGGTCCCTTCCGCGGCGTGCCGTTCCTGATGAAGGACGTGTTCGGTCACGAGGCCGGGCGTCTCATCGAGTTCGGCAGCCGACTGTGTCGCGGCATGCGGGCCGAACAGGACACGGCGTACTGCACGCTCGTCAAAGCCGCGGGCGTCAACGTCATCGGCCGGTCCACGGCGCCCGAGTACTCGATGTCCGGCACCACCGAGACCGCGCTCTACGGCAACACGTCGACGCCGTGGAGGAAGGGCTATAGCGCCGGCGGCTCGACCGGGGGCGGCATGGCGGCCGTCGCGGCGGGCATCGTGCCCATCGCGCAGGGATCGGACATCGGCGGATCGATCCGCATCCCCGCGTCGTTCTGCGGCGGCGTGGGCCTGAAGCCTTCGCGCGGCCGCGTGTCGTTCGGCCCGATGCTCGACGAGAACGGCTACGGGCTCGCGCAGAACTTCGTGCAGACGCGCACGATCCGCGACGCCGCGGCGATGCTCGACTGCCTCGCGGTCCCGCAGGTCGGTGATCCCTTCCTGATCCCGCGTCCGCCGCATCCATACGCCGAGGTGATCGGCAGCGCGGCGCCGCGCCTGCGCATCGCCTGGTCCACAGAGCCTCTGATGGGCTTCCCGATCGATCCCGAAGTCGCTGCCGCGGTGGAGCGCACCGCCCAGGTCCTCGCCGACCAGGGGCATCACGTCGTACCGTTCACGCCGACGTTCGACGGCCTGGCCGCGATGCGCAGCATGCTGGACGTGTGGTTCTTCGGCTTCGACTTGCGGCTGGCCGGCTATTCGAAGCGCAGCGGCCACGCGATCGGACCCGACACGCTGGAGCCGACGACCTTCAGGATCTACGAATACGCGAAGACGATGACCGCGGCGCAGTTCTTCGGCGCGATGAGCGCGCTGAACACGGTGCGCCGGCAGCTCGCGACGGTGTTCACGGAGCACGACGTGTGGCTGACGCCGACCACGCCGCGCGTGGCCGAGCCATGGGGCCTCTACAACCTCGGCCGGGACGACGTCACCATCGACGAGATGCCGTACAAGTCGATGAGCGCGATCTGCCAGTTCGTCCTGCCGCACAACATCATGGGCACGCCCGCGCTGTCGCTGCCGCTGGCGATGCACACGTCGGGGCTACCGATTGGGGTCCAGCTCGCGGCCGGTCCCGCGAACGAGCACTTGCTGCTGCAACTCGGTGCGCGCCTGGAGGAGGCGATGCCGTGGAAGGATCGCGTGCCGCCGCTGCACGCCTCGCGTGCGGCCTGACGATCGCGATGGCGATCGCCGAAGCCGTCACCGCCGCCGCGCCTCGATCACCCCTTCGACATCGCCGATCACGGTCAACGCCTTCGCGAGTTGCCGCGCGTCGCCGACCTCCGCCGTGAACCCCATCCGGGCCATCCCCTTGCGGCTCTCGGTCTGGACGCCGACGACGTTGATCTTCTCGCGCGAGAAGACTTCGGAGATATCGCGCAACAGCCCCTGACGATCCTGCGCGACGACCTGCACGTCGACGAGATACACGGCTTCTTCGCGATCGACCCTGGCACCCCAGTCCACGTCGATCATCCGCTCCGGTTCGCGGGCACGCATGGCTGCGAGGTTCGAACAGTCGGAGCGGTGGATCGATACCCCGCGGCCGCGGGTGACGAACCCCGCGATCGGATCCGGCGGCGCCGGCTTGCAGCACTTCGCGAGCTGCGTCATCAGCGCGTCGACGCCGACCACGAGGACGCCGCTGCGCTGGTCGTCGGTGATCGTCGTACCGCTCGCCAGCCGCGCGCGCAGCACGTCGTCGGCATGGCGCTCGACGACGATCGCGTCCGCATCGAACGCGATCGCCTCGGCGACCTGACGCATGCTGATCTCGTCCTTCGCCGCGGCCGCGAACAGTTCGTCGGCGCGGCTGAAGCCGAGCTTGGCGGCGACGGTGTCGAAGCCCGGCATCGCCTTGCCGCTCGCCCGCGCGGTCTGCTGCAACGCCTTCTCGATCAGCGCACGCCCGGCCGCGAGATTGGCCTCGAGTTCGCGCGCGTTGAACCACTGCCGCACCTTCGCCCGTGCGCGCTGGCTCTGCAGGAAACCGAGATGCGGATTGAGCCAGTCGCGCGACGGTCCGAGTGCCTCGAGCGACGTCGTCGGCGACGGCTTCGCGGTGATGATCTCGATCGTCTGACCGGTCTGCAGCGCGGTGTTCAGGCCGACCAGCGCCCCGTCGACCCGTGCGCCACGGCAACGATGACCAAGCTCCGAATGCACGTGATACGCGAAGTCGATCGGCGTCGAGCCGACCGGCAACTCGATCACGCGCGCCTCCGGCGTCAGCACGTAGATGCGATCGTCGGGCGGCGCCTCGCCGCCTTCGCCCGGCTCGCGGCTGCCGGCATCGCGCTGGATGTCGCCGACGATCTCCGAGCGCCAGGCGAACAACTGGCGCAGCCACGCGATGCGCTGGTCGAACTTCTCGGCGGTCTTCAGCGAAGCGCCGCCCTCCTTGTAGCGCCAGTGCGCCGCGACGCCGTATTCGGCGAAGCGATGCATCTCGCGCGTCCGGATCTGGACCTCGAACGGACGGCCCTCCTCGTCGTTCAACACCGTGTGGATCGATCGATAGCCGTTGGACTTCGGCTTGGCGATGTAGTCGTCGAACTCGGACGGCAGCGGCTGCCAGCGGCCGTGGACGACTCCGAGCGCCGTGTAGCAGGCGGCCTCGTCGGCGACGATCACCCGCAGCGCGCGGACGTCGTAGAGGTTCGCGAACGACAGCTTCTTGGCCTGCATCTTGCCGACGATGCTGTATAGGTGCTTCGGCCGCCCCGTGACGACCGACTCGATGCCGGCGGCCAGCAGATACGCGTGCAGCTCGCGCGTCTTGCGCAGGATGAACGACTCGCGCTCGATGCGCTTCTCGTCGAGCATGCGGGCCGCACGCCTGTAGGCGTCGGGGTCGAGGAAACGGAACGCGAGATCCTCGATCTCCCACTTGATCTGCCAGACGCCGAGCCGGTTCGCGAGCGGCGCGTACAACTCCAGCGATTCGCGGGCGATGCCGGGATCGACCCACTGCGCGAGCGGCTTCTTGACTTCGGCATACCAGCGCAGCGTCTGCAGGCGCGAGGCCAGCCGCACCAGCACGACCCGGATGTCGGTCGAGAAGGCGAGCAACATCTTGCGCAGCGTCTCGGCCTGGCGCTCGCCGGCCTTCGCGTCGTTGTGCTTCACGGTCGGCAGCAGCGACGTCGCATCGCGATAGACCGGCCGCGTCGCGCTGCCGAGCTTGGCGAGCTGGCGCACGCCGATCGCGATCGTCGCGATCTCTTCGCCGAAGTTTTCCTTGAGCTGTTCCTCGGGCTTCGCGAGGCGTTCGGCAGCGGCGAACAGCAGGCCCGCCGCACGCGCGGCCGCGTCGGCCCTGACGGCGTCGAGGATGCGGGCGATGCCTAGCGCGTGCGCGACGATCGCTTCGCCGCTCGCCAGCGTGCCGGCGCCGTAGAGGGCTTCGGCGAAGTCCCAGGCCTTGCGGACGACCTGTGCGTCGGGCGGGTCGAGGTGATCGACCAGCGCGTCGATCACGCTGGCCTTGTGTTGGTCTGCCGCGCCGTCGTCGGGGGCGTTCATCCAGTCGCCCCGTGGGTCATGGAACCGCTGATCGAAGGGAGGCAGACGGTCGGTACGCGGATCATCGCCGAAGTATAGGCAAGCCAGCGAATGGATCAGGCCATCGCCGGCCGCATCGGCCTCACCGGCTTCTTTTCCACGATCGGCAGATTGATCAGCGCCGCCGCGCTGGCCAGAACGATGTCGGCGTACCACATCCAAAGGTAATCCTGGTTGCGCGCGATGACCAGCCCACCGAGGTAGGCGCCGAGAAAGCCGCCGATCTGATGCGATAGCAGCGTGAGACCGAACAGCGTGCCGAGATAGCGCGTGCCGAACAGCTTGCCGACCAGCCCCGCGGTCGGCGGCACGGTCGCGAGCCACGTGAAGCCGAGGCTCGCCGCGAAAATGTAGAACGTCAGCGATGTCTTCGGCGCGACCAGGTACAGCGCGATCAGCACCGCACGGCTCGCGTACATCAGCGCCAGCAGATACTTCATGCGGTAGCGCTGGCCGAGCCAGCCGACCGTCAGGCTGCCTGCGATGTTGAACAGGCCGATCAGCGCCAGCGAGTTCGACGCGACCGCCGACGACAGGCCGCACAGCGCGACCTCGCCGGGCAGATGCGTGACGAGAAAGGCGATATGGAAGCCGCAGGTGAAGAAACCCAGGTGCAGGTACAGGTAGCTCGGAGTGCGCAGCGCCTCGCGGAGCTGGCGCCTGAGCCCGATGTCGTCGACCACCGCCGATGGCGATGCATCGGCGGCGTGGACGCCTCTGGGCAGCAAGTCGTGGCGCTTGCGCAGCGGCCACGCCAGCGGGATGGTCGCGAGCGTGATCGCGGCCACCGACAGCATCGCCGTGATCCAGCCACCCGCCACGATCAGGAAGTGCACGAGCGGCGCGAACACGAACTGGCCGAACGAACCTCCGGCGTTGATGAACCCGGACGCGAACGAGCGCTTCTCCGCAGGCAACCGCTGCGCGGTGGCGCCGATCAGGATCGAGAAGCTACCGGCGCCGGCGCCCGCGGCGGCCATCATACCCATCGCGATGATCAGTCCGGCCTGCGTATCCATGAAGGGCGTCAGCGCCATGCCACCGGCCAGCAGCAGCGCACCGAAGACGATCACTCGCGACGCGCCATACTTGTCGGCGACCGCCCCGAAGATCGGTTGCGCGAGGCCCCACATGAACTGCCCGATCGCCAGGGCGAGGCTGATCGAGACGATGCCGAGGCCGGTCGCGGTGTTGATCGGCGAGACGAAAAGGCCGGTCGTCTGCCGCGCGCCCATCGTGATCATCAGGATCGCGGCCGCGGCGATCAACAGCGGCCAGTCAGAACGCTTGCCTGGATGCGGGTGGGTCGCGACTGCGTTCATCTTTTCTCCGAGGGCGACGACCTGTTCCGCAATCAGGCGGTTGCGGCCGATCTCTTGTGGTCGTGCAAGGTATCGAGCAGCCCGTCGAACAGCAGATGCAGCGATGCGACCCGGTCTTCACCGAATGTCCGGTTGACTTCATTCTGCGCGAAGCGCCACAGAC
>JBDTIS010000148.1:0-12057 GCA_039936235.1 Burkholderiaceae bacterium
CCGACGCTCACCGTCGAGGAGAACATCCAGACCGGGCTCGAGAACTCGAAGACGCGGCGCATTCCCGACGAGATCTACACGCTCTTTCCGGTGCTCTTCGACATGAAGCGACGAAAGGGGGGCAACCTGTCCGGTGGGCAGCAGCAGCAACTGGCCATCGCGCGCGCGCTCGTCACCGAGCCCAAGGTCCTGCTGCTGGACGAGCCGACCGAAGGCATCCAGCCGTCGATCATCAAGGACATCGCCAGGGCGCTCAACGAGATCCGCAAGCTGCGCGAGATCACCATCGTCGTGTCCGAGCAGGTGCTCAGTTTCGCGATGGACGTCGCCGATCGCCTGTTCGTCATCGAAGGCGGCCGTCTCGTACACGAGACGTCGCGCGCGGATACCGACGAAGCGCATGTCAAGCAATACCTGTCTGTCTAGCTGTTCACCGACCCAACCCCACTAGAGACGCTAAATGACCGATACGCTCATCAAGGTCGATCTGACGAAGTCGCCCCTCGACAACGAGAACATCCACAACCGCTGGCATCCGGCCATCCCGATGGCCTGCTGGGTCAATCCGGGCGACGACTTCATCCTCGAGACGTTCGACTGGACCGGCGGATTCATCCAGAACAATGACAGTGCCGACGACGTGCGCGACATCGACCTGACGACCGTGCATTACCTGTCGGGACCGGTCGGCGTCAAGGGAGCCGAACCCGGTGACCTGCTGGTCGTCGACCTGCTCGACATCGGGGCGAAACCGGAAAGCCAGTGGGGCTTCAACGGCTTCTTCTCGAAGAAGAACGGTGGCGGTTTCCTGACGAAACATTTTCCGCAGGCCCAGAAATCGATCTGGGACTTCCACGGCCTGTTCACCAGTTCGCGCCATGTGCCGGGCGTGCAGTACGCCGGGCTGATCCACCCCGGCCTGATCGGCTGCCTGCCGGACAAGCCGATGCTCGAGATGTGGAACGCGCGCGAGCAGGCGCTGATCGACAGCGACGCGACCCGCGTGCCGGGCCTGGCCAACCCGCCGTCGGCCGGTACCGCGCATATGGGGAAGATGACCGGCGACGCGAAGGCCAGGGCTGCGGCCGAAGGTGCGCGTACCGTGCCGCCGCGCGAGCACGGCGGCAACTGCGACATCAAGGATCTGTCGCGCGGCTCGAAGGTGTTCTTCCCGGTCTACGTCGACGGCGCGGGACTGAGCGTCGGCGACCTCCACTTCAGCCAGGGCGACGGCGAGATCACGTTCTGCGGTGCGATCGAGATGGCCGGCTGGGTCCACATGCGGGTGACGCTGATCAAGGGCGGCATGGCGAAGTACGGGATCAAGAACCCGATCTTCAAGCCGAGCCCGATCACGCCGAACTACAACGACTACCTGATCTTCGAGGGCATCTCGGTCGACGAGTCCGGCAAGCAGTATTACCTCGACGTACACGTGGCGTATCGGCAGGCCTGCCTGAACGCGATCGAGTACCTGAAGAAGTTCGGTTACTCCGGCGCCCAGGCGTATTCGATCCTTGGGACGGCGCCGGTGCAGGGGCATATCAGTGGGGTGGTCGACGTACCGAACGCCTGCGCCACGTTGTGGCTGCCGACGCAGATCTTCGCCTTCGACATCAACCCGAACGCGTCCGGCCCGACCAGGTACCTCGACGGCTCGATCGACATGCCGCTGTCGCCCGATCTCACCTGAGGTCCGCAGATGCCCACCTACGACTACGCGTGTCCGGCCTGCGGCGGCTTCGACGCGTTGCGGACGCTGGCCCGTCGCGACGAGCCGGTGGCCTGTCCCGACTGCGGTTGCGCGTCGCCGCGCGTGCTCGGGGCGGCGCCGCGGCTCGCGCTGATGGCGAGCGGCACCCGCGACGCGATCGGCGTCAACGAGCGCGCCGCCAACGCGCCGCGCAGTTCGCGTGACGAGCCGCGCGCTAAGCACCCTGCGGGCTGCGGCTGCTGCGGATCGGGCCGACGCGGCGTCACCGTGACCGCGAAGAGCGGCGCGAAGGCATTTCCGAGCAGGCGGCCGTGGATGATCAGCCACTGAGTCGAGCGCGGACCACGAAGTATTCGAAGATATTCACATGCATCACGGAGACATTGCTTCGACGAGTGGATCGACGATCGGGGACGGACGCGCAAATCGCCTAGAGGCGTCCGCGCGCGGCCCGTTGCCGACGACATCGCGCACTTCGAGGCGGCACACGTCCTTCGTGCAATCGGTCGCCGTTGTCGCGTCCCATGAAGGCCTCGACGCGTCAGCGCTTCTGCGCGCTCGGATTCGGTTATTCCGAATCGGAGGGCGAGGCCGCGATCGTCGCGCGCGAATCGGGACTGGATCTCGGCGAGGCATCCGCAATCGTCTCCTTCGGACTTCGGACGCGCCGGTTGCAGGGTTTCGGCCTGGATGAGGGGCGTGGACGCGGATGCATGGTTCCTGCGGCGATGCTTGTGGTGCAGCGGCTCACGATCAT
Organism: Burkholderiaceae bacterium; assembly: GCA_039936235.1. Classification (GTDB taxonomy): domain Bacteria; phylum Pseudomonadota; class Gammaproteobacteria; order Burkholderiales; family Burkholderiaceae_D; genus CAHJXF01. Next base: position 2,472 of record JBDTIS010000148.1, read on the forward strand.
CGCTGCCTGCAGGATGTCGATGGTCGACGTGATGACCGACGACCCCGCGGTAAACGCGGCGCCGCAGTCCGCGCTGGACGCCGCGATCTGACCGATGAAGACGATCCGGTCCTGCTGACTGCAACTGCTGTGGGACATGGCGCCACCGTTGTGGCTGGACGGCGAAGTGCCCCGGATCATCGACGGCGGCATCCATCTCCCCATCGGCCGCTGCTGGACCGACCGCACGGCAGCGGCCGCGCATGCGGCGGCCCACCTGATCGATTCGCCGGCCCGCTTCGACGGCGAGCGGCTGGGTTCGATCGCCAGGTCCGTGCTCGCACTGCTCGAGGACGCCGGTGTCGAAACACTGGCGATAAGCGAACTGCCCGGTCTCGCGCGACTCTGGCTGCCCCTGCACACCGCGACGCCGGCGATCGGCTCCGGCTTCGACGCGCTGATGGAACGTCTCGCGCGAAGCCTGATCGATCCCGACTACGACGATCCGAATGTCCGGGTGCGCAAGGGCCGAGCACTGTTCTACCTCGAACGCGGCTTGGACTGCCGGCCCTGCGTACGCCGATCGAATTGCGGGCGGCAGCGATGCGTCTCGGGCACGACGTCGGCCAGATGCGCATGCAGTTCGACGCAGGACGCGCCGACCGGCGAACTACACGATCTGTCGAACGCGCTCACCCGCCTGCCGAAGCGACGGCGCGGCCTCCCGCGACCGGCGACAGGTGGCGACTTTCTGCCGAGGCCTCATCGTGGTGATCCCGCGAGCGCGAGCTGCAGCGCCGTTGCGAGGTCCGCCTGGGTGTATGGCTTGCGCAGGAGTCTGAGGCGTCCCGCGAGTTCCGTCGGAATCACCCGTTGCGCGGTGTAGCCCGACGTGAGCAGGACCGGCAGGCCCGGACTGCGACGCCTTAGCTCGACCGCAAGGTCGATGCCGCTGATGCCCGGCATGATGACGTCGGTGAACACGATATCGACCCGCGTGCCGGCGGCGACGATCGCCATCGCCGCATCGGCCGTCTCCGCCTCGACGACCGTGTAGTGGAGATCCATCAGCATGGCTCGGGTGATCGCCAGGACCTCCGCATTGTCCTCGACGACCAGCACGACGCCTGTACCGCGCTCGATCGGGGCGAAGGGGGCTGCCTGCATGTGCTGTTCCTGGTCGACGCGCCGGGTCCGCGGCAGATGGATCGTCACGATCGCGCCGCTTTCCGGCCCGCGTTCGATGCTGACGAAGCCGCCCGATTGCCGGGCGAAGCCATAGACCTGGCTCAAGCCAAGTCCGGTTCCTTTGCCGACCGGCTTGGTCGTGAAGAACGGTTCGAAGGCCCTGTCGATCACCGCATCCGGCATGCCGGTTCCGCTGTCCGACACGCTCACCGTCACGAAGTCGCCGCCGACGGCACCCCAACGTTTCGCGAAGGCCTCCGTCACGACTTGGTTGCCTGCGTGCAGCGTCAGTGTGCCGCCTTCGGGCATCGCGTCGCGCGCGTTGATGGCCAGGTTCAGGATCGCCACTTCCAGCTGATGGGGATCGATGAAGCAGAGCCACAGCGCGTCGTCGCATCGCGTCTCCACACGGATCGCCTCGCTCGCGGCGCGCTGCAGCAGTTGTTCGAAGACCTGCATCATTCCGTGAATCGAGATCACTTCGGGCTGCAGGTCCTGACGGCGGGCGAACGCGAGCAACTGCTGATTGAGTTTGCTTCCGTTCGTGACGCCGCGGCGCGCCGCCTCCAGCAGACGCGTGGTCCGCTCGTCGGTCGGCAGGCGTCGGGCCAGTAGTTCGAGACTTCCGCCGATGACGAGCAGCAGGTTGTTGAAGTCGTGCGCCATGCCGCCGGTCAACTGGCCGATGGCTTCCATCTTTTGAGCTTGCCGCGATTGATCCTCGAACGCGCGACGATCGGTGACATCGGCGACGACGCCCGCGATCCGGATGGGCTCGCCGTTCTCGAAGGACGTCTGTCCCTTGAAGTGCAGCCAGCGAACGCTGTCGTCGCTGGCGCGACGGATGCGCCGCTCGAAGTCGAGGTGCCCGGTCGTGCGCGCCGCATGGAACGCCGCGCTGACCAGCGGCTGATCTTCCGGCAGGAACTGTCCGAGTGCAGCCGCCAGGTTCCAGGTCGGAAGTGCACCGTCATGGCCGAAGATCTCGTCGTGCCGCAGCGAACGCGTCACGACGCCGGTGGCCAGGTCCAGTTCCCAGCGGCCCATCTCGGCCGCATCCAGGGCGATCTCCAGGCTGTGCTCGGCCCGCTTGCGGTCGTCGATTTCCCGCAACGCCGCCAGCAGCAATTCTTGGTTGGTGTCGCGCAACGCGGTATTCAGGCGCAGGTTCGCGAGCATGCGCTCTTCGCTGTTCGTCTCCACGTCCAGCGGCCGTGTCGAAGCCGGAAGGTCGTCGGGGCGCCGGTCCGCGACACCGCCATGGAATCTGAAATTGCCGCGGCCGGCCTGCCTCGCGCGATACATGGCCGCGTCCGATAGACCGATCAGGACCGGGAGGTCGTCCCCGTCGTCCGGGTAGATGCTGATCCCGATGCTGGCCGTGAGTCGCGCAACCGGCATGCCGTGCGTGTCGATATTCGACAAGGCGAAGATCATCTTCGCCGCGATGACGGCCGCGTCCGAGGCGTGCACGACCTCGGTGAGCAGTACCAGGAAGTCGTCACGGCCGTGTCGGCTGACCGTATCCGTCGCGCGGACGGCATTCTGCAGGCAGGCAGCGACCTCTTTCAGTACTTCGTCCCCGGCGGCATGGCCATTGGTTTCGTTGATCAGCTTGAGGTCGTCGAGATCCACGAACAGGATGGCGAGCCTGGCGTGGTGGCGGTGAGCCATCGCCGAAGCCTGGACGAAGCGATCGATCAGCAGAATCCGTGTCGGCAGTCCGGTCAGCCTGTCGAGCCCCGCGAGCCGGTGGACCTCGCCCGGCGAGCGTGCGACATGTTCGGATCCTTCGGGTGCGCGTCCGATTTCATGGACCAGCTGATCGTTCTCTTCAGGCAGTACTGCAGGCGCGCTCGTCACGCCGTCGGGTTCGATGGCCGGTGTCTGGGTGTGGTGTGCAAGACAGGTCATTTCGGGCTCCGACGCGTGACTGGCGGTGCCCCGCATTCGGATCTCTTGCGCGTGGGTCGGCCGCCCAGTAAACCCTCCTCTTCGGCCAGGATCTCGCCGATTCGGATGCCGTTCGAGTCGATGGTGAACTCGCGCAGGTCGTCGGCGTGCGCACTGGCGCGCACCTTGACGACAGCGATCACCCGTCGCAAGCGACTCTCGACTTCGATATATCTTTGTACGACGATCGCGTCGGTCAGGAACGCGGTGCCGTACGGGCTGAAGCGCAGGTCGGTATAGCGATCCTCGAGTTCGGAGGTCATCAGCATCGTGATGCCGGTGCTCGACAATGCCGTGACCAGTCGCGCAAGGGACTCGCGGAAGTCGTCGCGGAAGGTCGGGGCCAACGCGAGTTCGAAGCCGGACAACGAATCGATCACGAGTCGCGTCGCATCGAGACGCCTGACTTCCGCGATCAGCAGCAGCGCGATCTCGTCGATCGAAAGATCGCTTGCGCTCGTGTCGACCAATCCGACGTGACCGGCACGGATCAGATCGGCAACGACCGGGTTGCGCGAACGAAACGGGTTCTGCTCGAAAGCGGCGATCACACCCTTCTCGCCGCGGCGCGCGCCTTCCGCGAGGAAGGCCGCCGCCATGATGCTTTTGCCCGATCCGCTCGGTCCCGCCACCAGCATCGAATAGCCGATCGGCAGGCCACCGCCCAGCATCGTGTCGAGCCTCGGAATCCCCATCAGAAGACGCGTGTCCGCCGTCGGCGTCGGGCAGTCGATGTCGAGCGCTTCGACAGCGGCCGGCGCGAAGACGCTGATGCCGCGGCCGCTGATGCGAAACGTGTGAAGTCCCGACAGCGTCGCCTTGCCGCGCATCTTGCGAATCTCGAGCTTGCGGACCATCGAGTTGCGTTCGACGCTCTGTCGCATCCAGATCAGGCCGTCGGCGACGGTGAAGATCGGATTCGCTTCGGCTTCGTCGATGTATTCGCCGATCAGGAAGGTGGTCGCCTGCCAGCTGGTCATCAGCATGCCGAGCTGCTGGACGAAGTGCCGCAGGCTGCCGTCCATCCCGTCATCGCTATTGTCAGTAGCCGCGACTGACCGAAACGAATCGACGAAGACGAAGGCAGGCGCGTATTCCTCCACGGCGGCCACGATCTTCTGCATCACCGTCCCGAGGTCGCCTGCCAGCGCTTCGTCCGACAGGTTCAGGAAGCGTACCGAATCGCCGACGCGCTCGCTGTCGAAGAAGTCGAACTGCTGCTGGTATCGCAGCATCTTCAGCGGTGGTTCGCCGAGAACCGTCATGTACAGCGCCGACCGCTCGGGCGTGGCCAGGGAAAACATCATCTGGTGCGCCAGTGTCGTCTTGCCGCTGCCGGGAGATCCTGCGATCAGGTTGAACGAGAATTCGGGCAATCCACCGCCGAGCACTGCGTCGAGCCCGGGCACGCCGGTGGCCAGGCTATGGATCGTGACCTTCGCGTTCATGGGGATTCGTCCCGTGCGCCTGTGACGCTTGATAGATTTGATAGAACGGGACGAAGCAATCGTTCGGTCAACGACGATCCGACCAGACTGTCCAGAAGCCTGCAGAAGGAGCGGAGCAACGAGGCGCCTGCGCGTGCGCCCTCATCGGGATGCTGTGCGTCGAAGACCCTCGTGAGGGAATCGAACGGGATTTCCGACGGAAGCTGTACGTGCGTTGCAGCGAGCCATGGAAAGTCCCCTTGAGCGATGTGCACGCTGCGCTTGTACAGGGCCGCCACGCCTCTCGTGCCGATCACGGGGTCGAGCGCTGCATGGATGTCGAGCCATACCGATGCGATCGCCGCGCCGCAGCGCTCGTAGCCTTCTGTGCCGACGGCCTGAAGAAAGGCGCTCGAGACCAGGTCGTCCGGATGTTCCATTGCGACGACGTCGCTCATTGACATGTCTCATTGCGCATCGTGCGCCACACCGTTTCGTCGATCCGGGGCGACGTGGGTCTGTAGCGACGAAGCCAGTTACACGAAGCCGATCGGGGGGCTCGCCACCGTAGCAAGGGGAGCATGTTCGCGCGGCCCCTGCGTGTTGTCCGTGCGTCATCGCACAGACAGGCGTTAGGCAAGACGATTTTCGGATTCCCGTGCCCAGGCCGTGCAGGGTCACTGCGCTACAGCCCACTGGTTCGCGCTCGATCTCGCTCCGCTGAACGTGAGCGCGTGTCGGCCGTGATGACGGCGAGGTGGACGACGTGCAAAGCCATGCGTCGCAGTAGAGGTCCCTCACTGCGTTCTGACCGACAAACCAGCCACTGTCGTCCCGACAGGGTTGGCGTCAGGAACGACACACAACGCCCTGCCCGATGCAGTCCGGCGACGAGGAACGCGCAGGTCACGTCGCTATGGCCGCAGCGCCGGCTCCTCCATCGCCGCGATCTGTTCGCGCAGCGCGAGGATCTGGTTCTGCCAGTAGTGCTCGCTGCCGAACCACGGGAATGCCGCGGGGAAAGCCGGGTCGTCCCAGCGCCGCGCGAGCCATGCGCTGTAATGGATCATCCGCAGCGTCCGCAACGCTTCGAGCCGATGCAGCTCCCGGACGTCGAAGGCGTTGAACTGCCGATAGCCGTTCAGCAGGTCCGCGAGCTGCCGCGTCATATCGTCACGCGTGCCCGACAGCAGCATCCACAGGTCCTGCAACGCCGGTCCGGTCCGGCTGTCGTCGAAGTCGACGAAGTGCGGTCCGCCGATCCGCGCCCCGTCGCCTTCGGTCCACAGGATGTTACCGACGTGGCAGTCGCCGTGCAGCCGGAGCAGTTGAGAAGGGCCGGCGAGTACCTCGCAAGCGGCGACCGCGGCGAGCGCCTGCCCCACGACCCCGACCCATACCGCGTCCAGTGGCGCCGGCACGATGCGATGGGCCACGATCCAGTCGCGCGACTCGAAACCGAAGGTCGTGATGTCGAGCGCCGGGCGTTCGATGTAATTCGTCGCGGCGCCGAGTGCGTGGATGCGACCGATGAAGCGACCGAGCCACTCACGCGTGTCGCGGCTTTCGATCTCCGGTGCGCGTCCGCCACGCCGATCGAACAGCGCGAAGCGAAAGCCGTCGTGGCTGTGCAGGCTGGCACCGGCTTCGTCGATGCGCGCCGGCACGACCGGCACCTCGCGCGCAGCCAGCGCATCGACGAAGCGATGTTCTTCGAGAATCTGCGCGTCGGTCCACCGCTCGGGCCGATAGAACTTCGCCACGCACTGGCTGCCGTCGTCGAGGCCCACCAGGTAGACGCGGTTCTCGTAGCTGTTGAGCGTCAGCAGTCGGCCGTCGCAGCGCTCCCCGATGCTCTCGATCGCGTCCAGCACGCGCTCCGGCGTGAGCGTCGCGTACGGGTGCGGTGCGGGCGCCGTGCCCTCTGTGGCAACGGGCGGAGTATCCTGCTGCGCCCCGCCATCGGCCCCGCGGTACGCCTGAAGCGCGCGCTCCATCGCCAGTGCATCCGCGATGGCGTCCTGCTCGTCTTCATCCCACTGTTCTTCGTTGGTCATCCGTGCAGTGTAGTGCCCAGCCGATGACCCCTTCTCGACCATGAATACCGGTATCGCCTACGCCGCCACCGCCTACATCCTGTGGGGCGCGTTTCCCCTGTACTTCGGGCTGTTGCGCAGCGTGCCGGCGTTCGAGGTGCTGATGAACAGGATGGTCTGGGCGCTGCTGGTCGTCGCGGCGAGCCTGATCGTGCGGAACCGCTGGGCGTGGGTTCGCGGGATGGTCTCGAATCCGCGACTGCTGATCCGTTACGGCGTCAGCGCGCTGCTGATCGCCGTCAACTGGTACGTCTACATCTGGGCCGTGCAGAACGGACACGTGGTCGATGCGAGCCTCGGCTACTACATTACGCCGCTGGTCAACGTGCTGCTCGGGCGCATCGTGCTCGGCGAGCGGCCCCGGCCGGTCCAGTGGACCGCGCTCGCGATCGCAGCCGGCGGTGTCGTGTGGCTTGGCGTACTGGCCGGCGCGGTGCCGTGGATCAGTCTATTGCTGGCCGTGTCCTTCGGCGCCTACGGACTCGCGAAGAAGATGGCGCCGCTCGGCGCGCTCGAAGGTCTCGCGCTCGAGACCGGGCTGCTGTTCCCGTTCGCGATGGTCGCGCTGCTGTGGACGGCTGCGCATGGCCAGAATGCGCTCGCCACCGGCGGGGTGCAGACGCGATGGCTGCTGGTCGCGAGCGGTCCGTTGACCGCGCTGCCGCTGCTGCTGTTCGCGGCCGGCGCCCGTCGCATTCCGATGACGACGCTCGGGCTGCTGCAGTACATCACGCCGACGCTGCAACTGCTGCTCGGCGTGCTCGTCTTCAACGAAGCGTTCGGCGGCCCGTCGCTGGTCGGCTACCTGATGATCTGGACAGCGCTGGTGCTGTACGCGGCCGAAGGCATCTGGCGCGCGCGGACGTCCGAATGAAAAACGCCCCCGATATCGGGGGCGTTGCGTTTTCTGCTGCGCCCTGGCTAGCGGCTGCCGGTGCCCGTGAACGAACTCGTGCCTGCCGGACGCGGACGACGCGGTGCGCCGGTGCGCGGCGCGCCGGCGTGACCAGCGGCATTCGCGCCCGACGGACGCGACGGGTTGCCGAACGACTTCTTGGCGAAGCCTTCACCGCGCGGCTTCGCGAAGTGTCCACGCGGTGCCTGCGACGGGCCGCCGCGCGCAGGGGCGCCACGACCGGCACCGCCACGCAGGATCGGCTCTGCGCGGATGCGCGGATCCGGTTCGAAGCCGACGATGACTTCCTTCGGCAGGCTGCGCTTGATCAGGCGTTCGATGTCGCGCAGCAGGCCGGCTTCGTCGACGCACACCAGCGAGATCGCCTCGCCGGTCGCGCCGGCACGGCCGGTGCGGCCGATGCGGTGGATGTAGTCTTCGGCGACGTTCGGCAGTTCGAAGTTGACGACATGCGGCAACTGGTCGATGTCGATGCCGCGTGCGGCGATGTCGGTCGCTACCAGCACCTGCAGCTTGTTGGCCTTGAACTTCGTCAGCGCCGCGGTGCGCGCACCCTGGCTCTTGTTGCCGTGGAAGGCCATCGCGCTGATGCCGTCGCCGTCGAGCTGCTCGGCCAGGCGGTTGGCACCGTGCTTGGTCCGTGCGAACACCAGGACCTGGGTCCAGTTGTTCTCGCGGATCAGCTGGGTCAGCAGCGCGCGCTTCTTGTCGCGGTCGACCGGATGGATCTTCTGTGCGATCACTTCGACGGTCGAGTTGCGCGCCGCGATCTGGATCGTCTTCGGGTGGTCGAGCAGCTTGTCTGCCAGCGCCTTGATGTCGTCGGAGAACGTCGCCGAGAACAACAGGTTCTGACGGCGGACGCCGTTGTTCGACGCCGGCATCAGCGACATGACGCGCTTGATGTCGTGAATGAAGCCCATGTCGAGCATGCGGTCGGCTTCGTCGAGGACGAAGATCTCGACCTTCGAGAAGTCGACGGTACGCTGTTGATGATGGTCGAGCAAACGGCCCGGAGTAGCGACCAGGATGTCGACGCCGCCGCGCAGGGCGGCTGCTTGCGGACCGAAGCCGACACCGCCGAAGACGGCGATCGACTTGAGCTTCACGTGCTTGCCGTAGACGCGCACGCTGGCTTCGACCTGCGCGGCGAGTTCACGCGTCGGCGTGAGGATCAGGGCGCGCAACGGACGCGCTGCGGTCTGGACCTTGCCGCGGCTGTCGGTGCGCGTTGCAGGCGCTGGCAGGGGATTCGCGATCAGGCGTTCGAGGATGGGGAGGACGAAACCGGCGGTCTTGCCGGTTCCGGTCTGGGCGCCGGCCAAGAGGTCACCGCCGGCGAGGACGGCAGGAATGGCTTCGGTCTGGATGGGCGTAGGCGTGGTGTAGCCGGTATCCGCGCAAGCGCGAACGAGCGGCTCGGACAAGCCGAGGGCAGCAAATGACATGATTGTGGAGGAGGTAGTGCAGGCCTGCTCCCGCGTTGCGCGGGGCCAGTCACAGACGAGCTGGGAGCTGCGGAGTCTGAATGACGCGTCGATGGGTAAGATGCGACGGCGGCTGGGGACTGGAGCAAAAGCCGCAACCTGCGAGTATACCTGAATTGCAGAATGCGTGTAGAACGGTCCGGACGTAAATCGTCTGAGTGACCGTTATGTGGTATTCCTGGTTGAAAAGGAGAGCGAAATTGGTCGAAGCACGTTGGAACGACACGATGATCGCCGCGAGCGACGCCTGCGTGGTCGTCGAAGGCAATCAGTACTTCCCGAAGGATGCGGTCCATCCGGAGAATTTGAAACCGTCCACGAGAACCAGCGTCTGCCCGTGGAAGGGGACCGCGCATTACTACGACGTGGTGGTCGGCGACCAGGTCAACAAGGATGCGGCCTGGTATTACCCGGAGCCCAAGGCGGCTGCGAGCCAGATCAAGGATCGCATCGCATTCTGGAAGGGTGTCGAGGTCCGCAGTTGACGAGTGGCGCGTGAGATCGATCTATCGATGGGCCACCGCGGCAGTCTTCGCGGCC
>JBDTIS010000149.1:0-5604 GCA_039936235.1 Burkholderiaceae bacterium
TCCGATGCGTTCGGCCTGAAGAACGTGATTCCCGAGCGGATCATCACGCGGCCGCCGTCGGCCGAACTGCGCGACAACCAGACCGACCAGGATTCTCTGCCGCCTTACGAAGTACTGGACGGGATCATGCGGCGCTTCATGGAGGAGGACGAGAGCAGCGCCGAGATCGTCGCGGCCGGTTACGTGGAAGCCGACGTCAAGCGCGTCGCCCGGCTGATCAAGCTCTCGGAATACAAGCGCAGGCAGTCGCCGGTCGGCATCCGCATCACGCACCGCGCGTTCGGCCGGGACTGGCGGTATCCTATAACCAACCGTTTCGAGAGTTGATCATGCACGGCGATCCGTTCCCGGCACGCGTTCCTGCAGGACCGACTCCATTACAAAAGGCCAGACCATGAAGCGCATCACGGCGATCATCAAACCCTTCAAGCTCGATGAAGTCCGCGAAGCGATGGCTGCGGTCGGCATTACCGGCCTCACGGTGACCGAAGTCAAGGGCTTCGGACGGCAGAAAGGGCACACCGAACTCTATCGCGGCGCCGAGTACGCGGTCGACTTCCTGCCGAAGGTCAAGATCGAAGTGATCGTCACCGACGACGCGGCCCAGCGCACCATCGATTCGATCGTCGGCGCGGCCCGGACCGGCAAGATCGGCGACGGCAAGATCTTCATCACCAACGTCGATGGCGTCATCCGCATCCGCACCGGCGAGACCGGCGCCGACGCCGTATAGAAGAGGGTTGACCGTCGACCCGGCTCTGACGGGTCGACTACGGCTATTTTTTCCATGCAGACTCTCGACCAATGGCTCGCCGCGATCGAGGCGATGCATCCCGCAGAGATCGAGCTGGGACTGCAGCGCTCGCGGATCGTCGCCGATCGCCTCGGCCTCGGCACGCATCTCGGCCGCGACATCCCGGTCATCACGGTCGGCGGCACCAACGGCAAGGGGTCGACGGTCGCGATGCTGGAGTCCATTCTGCTGACGGCCGGCTACCGCGTCGGCCTGTATATCAAGCCGCACTTCATCCGCTTCAACGAACGCGCGCACGTCAATGGCGCCGAGGCGAGCGATGCCGAGCTGATCGCGCAGTTCGAGGCGGTCGACGCGGCCCGGCGCATCGAGCCCGAGGTGCCGCTGACCTATTACGAGTTCACGACGCTCGCGATCCTGCGGCTGTTCGCACAGGCGCCGCTCGACGTCATCGTCCTCGAGGTCGGACTCGGCGGGCGGCTCGACACCGTCAACCTGATCGATGCCGACTGCTCGGTCGTGACCGGTATCGCGGTCGACCACGTCGACTATCTCGGCGCGACGCGCGAGCTGATCGGCTTCGAGAAGGCAGGCATCTTCCGCGCGGGGCGGCCGGCGATCTGTGCCGATCCGGACCCGCCGCAGTCGCTCGTCGATCACGCGAACGCCATCGGCGCAGACCTGTGGCTGATCGGCCGCGACTTCAACTATTCCGGTGACCGCCAGCAGTGGAACTTCACCGGCCGCCACGTACGCCGCGCGAGCCTGGCGTACCCGGCGCTGCGTGGCGCGAACCAATTGTTCAACGCATCGGCGGCACTCGCCGCGCTGGCCTCGTTGAGCGACCGGCTGCCGGTTTCGCAGCAGGCGGTCCGCACCGGTCTGCTGACCGTGGAGCTGGCAGGTCGCTTCCAGGTCCTGCCCGGACGTCCCACCATCGTCTACGACGTGGCGCACAACCCGCAGGCGGCATCGGCGCTCGCGCACAGCATGGACGGCATGGGCTTTCATCCGTACACGACCGCGATATTCGGCGCCATGCGCGAGAAGGATATCGAAGGTATCGTCGCGCCGATGCTCGGGCGCGTCGACCGCTGGTACCTGACCGGGCTGCCGATGCCGCGCGCGGCGACGGCCGAACATCTCGCGAGCGTCCTGGGGTTCGCGCAGTCGTCGCGACCCGGCAGCGAGCCGCCGATCGAGGTCAGGCAGTTCGATGACCCGGGCTGCGCGTGGCTCGCGGCGGCGGAAGCCTCGGGCCCCGATGATAGAATCGTCGTCTTCGGATCGTTCCATACGGTCGCCGGCGTGATGAAGACCAGAGGTACGGCCTCCTGACTTCGCCGGCCGTGCGAAACCAGGCCGCCCGGCGTCTGCCGGACGGCAAGCGCTCCCACCCGAACGCAGGGCACTTACCTGCAGTGATGGCCCCGCAAGCCGCCCCCAGTCATGCGCCTTTTCTCCCGTAACAAGGAAGCGGCCGAAGCCGTCCGCGTCGACGACGTGCCGTTCGAGTCGCTGCGCCGTTCGCCGCGCGGTACGGGCAATACCCGCAAGCAGCGCGAGAAGCCCGACAGCGACTTCGATGCGCAGGCGCCGCTCGATCCGGCCGAAACCACGAAGACGCGCGCGCGCCGCAGACTGGTGGGGGCGATCGCGCTGGCGCTGGTCGCGATCGTGTTCGTCCCGATGCTGTTCGATCGCACACCGGTCCCGCCTGCCGACGACATCGCATTGGTGATCCCGGACCGCGACACGCCGTTCGAAGGTCGTCGCGGCGTGCCGGATGCGGGCCGGACGCCGCTGCGGCCGTCCGGCGACCTGCCTACGCTCGCGCCCGCTACCGTGGTCTCGCCGGTCGTCGAAGCGCCGCCGCCACCCGATGCGGTGGCCGATACCGCGACCGCCGTTCCCGAGAAGTCGCCGGGCGTCGCTCCGAAGGTGGCCGAGACGGTGGTCCCGAAGCCCGCCGAGAAACCTGCAGCGAAGGTCGCCGAAAAGCCGGTAGACAAGCCGGTCGACAGGCCGAGAGCCACTGCCGCCGCGACCACCGACGATCCGCGCGCGCTCGCCGCGCTCGACGGCAGAACCGTCGTGCCGGCTGCGCCCGAAGCCGCCGGCAACAAGAGCTACGCGGTGCAGATCGCCGCGTTCTCCGCGGCCGACAAGGCGCGCGGGCTGCGTGACCAGCTGACCGCGAACGGCTTCAAGTCGTATACCGAATCCGTCTCGACGGCGCAGGGCATGCGGACGCGCGTGCGTCTCGGTCCGTTCGCGTCGCACGATGCCGCCGACAAGGCCAAGCAGAGGCTGAAGACGATGAAGCTCGATGGATCCGTGGTCCCGCTGTGAGGCCCGCGCGATCGACGCCGACCGTCGCGGCTTCGATCGACGGCACATGGGCGGCCGCCGGATCCGATGACCGCGTTCGACTACGTCCTGCTGGCGATTCTCGCCGCGTCGATCGTGATCAGCCTGCTGCGCGGTCTCGTCAAGGAAGTGTTGTCGCTGGCCGCCTGGCTCGCGGCCTTCGTCATCGCGAACCGCTACGGCGCGGATCTGGCCGCGTTGCTGCCGGAGTCGATTCCCGCCGGGACGGTGCGGCTGGTCGCCGCGTTCGTGATCCTCTTCGTCGGGACGTTGCTGCTGGCGTCCCTGTTGAATCTCGCAATCGCCCATATCATCGACGCGTCGGGCCTGAGGGTGGTCGACCGGGGACTCGGCGGTCTCTTCGGGCTCGCGCGCGGACTACTGATCGTGTTGACGCTGGTCATCCTCGCCGGCCTCACCGATCTTCCGAAGCAGCCGGTGTGGCGCGACGCCCTGCTGGTCGACGTCACCGAAAGCGCCGTACGACTCGTCAAGCCGTGGCTGCCCGACGACTGGGCGCGCCACGTGAATTACTAGTGCCCGAGCCGGGCTGAACCGTCTTCATCGACGGTCCGAATCCATCGGACCGGTCACCAGGACTCGAACATGTGCGGAATCGTCGGCGTCGTCTCGAACGGCCCGGTCAACCAGTTGCTGTACGACTCGCTGCTGCTGTTGCAGCATCGCGGACAGGACGCAGCCGGCATCTCGACCTATCTCGGCAAGAACTTCTCGATGCACAAGGGTTCGGGGCTGGTCCGCGACGTGTTCCGGACGCGCAACATGCGCGACCTCGCCGGCAACGCGGGCATCGCGCAGGTCCGTTATCCGACCGCGGGCTCCGCGGTCAGCGCGCAGGAAGCACAACCCTTCTACGTCAACGCGCCGTTCGGCATCACGCTGGCTCACAACGGCAACCTGACGAACTGGGAGCAGCTCAAGGACGAGATGTTCCGCATCGACCGGCGGCACATCAATACCGAGTCCGACTCGGAGGTGCTCCTCAACGTGTTCGCGCACGAGCTGCAGATGGCTACCGCCGGCTACTCGCTCGATCCGTCGGCCGTGTTCAAGGCGGTCAGCGGCCTGCATCGCCGCGTGCGCGGCTCGTATGCGGTGGTCGCGCAGATCGCCGGCTACGGCGTGCTGGCCTTTCGCGATCCGTTCGGCATCCGTCCGCTGGTGCTCGGCGAGGTCGACACCGATGCGGGGCGCGAATACTGCGTCGCGTCGGAATCGGTTGCCTTGCAGGGTCTGGGCTACCGTCTGGTTCGCGACGTCGCGCCCGGCGAGGCGATCTTCATCGACATGGACGGTGGCCTGCACACGCGCCAGTGCGCGGAGAACCCTTCGCTGAATCCGTGCATCTTCGAGTATGTATATCTCGCGCGGCCGGACTCGGTGATGGACGGCATCTCGGTCTACGCGGCGCGGCTGCGGATGGGCGAGACGCTGGCCGCGAAGGTGAGACGCGAGCTGTCGCTCGGCGACATCGACGTCGTGATGCCGATCCCCGATTCGAGCCGGCCTGCTGCGATGCAGTTGGCGCTGCGCCTGGGCCTCGACTATCGCGAGGGATTCATCAAGAATCGTTATGTCGGCCGCACGTTCATCATGCCGGGGCAGGGTGTGCGCAAGAAGTCGGTCCGTCAGAAGCTCAACCCGATCGGCGTCGAGTTCAAGGGCAAGAATGTGCTGATCGTCGACGATTCGATCGTCCGCGGCACGACCAGCAACCAGATCGTCGAGATGGCGCGCGAGTCCGGCGCCAACAAGGTGATCTTCGCGTCGGCGGCGCCGCCGGTGCGCTTCCCGAACGTCTACGGCATAGACATGCCGACCCGCAACGAGCTGATCGCGAGCGGTCGCGACGACGAGCAGATCCGTGCGGCCATCGGCGCCGACGTCCTGATCTACCAGGACATCGACGACATGAAGACGGCGATCAACGAGCCGGGCTCGGGCGTCGCGCGATTCGAGGCGTCGTGCTTCGACGGCGACTACATCACCGGCGACATCACGCCCGCCTATCTCGACCGGCTGGAGCATGCGCGGCTGTATCCGTCGGCTACCGAATCGGAGTCGCGTTCGCAGCTGAACCTCAATCTGGCGGTCGAGTAGTGATGTTCTGAGACGCCGGCGGTCACGGACTGCGCGAGGGCAATTCGCGCGTTCAGACTGGAGACAGGCCCCGCGCGTAGCGGTCGAGCTTCAGACGCTGCATAAGCGCCATGAAGCGCGGTTCCTGGCGCAACCCCGCCCAGTGTGGATCGTCCTTCAGATAAATCAGCCGGGTGTCCCGCGTGAGCAGCGCTCGTTCTAGTGCATCCAGCGCCGAATCGGTGTCGCCGAGCGCCGCATGGACGGCCGCGATCGTGGTCGGCGGCACGTAGCGCGTCTTCGCAGTTGCACGAAGCTGATCGAGGATCGTGCGCGCTTCCGCCGATCGGCCGAGCGCGATCAGGCTGATCGCCAGCATG
>JBDTIS010000150.1:0-9545 GCA_039936235.1 Burkholderiaceae bacterium
GCCTTCGAGCCGATCCCCGGGTCGATCCTCGTCGTCGTCGCGTGCGGCGGCGGGAGCCGCAATCAGCGCCGTCAATGCCGCGGCAACCATCAGCCGCGAGCCATTCCATGCCATCCGATTTTTTTTCATGACGCTCCTCCAGTTGGATGTGATACAGGGATACCGCGTGCGATAGTGCACCTCGCGCTTTCATCTTCCAAGAGGCATGCAGGCACCGGGTTCGGGATGAGAAGGCGGGGGATCGGCGGGAACGCCCGGTATGCGTTGTTGCGCGTCGTCATTGCCCCATGTCGTTCCGAGCGCAGCGAGGAACGTTATCCGCGTGACCGGTTCGGATGCTTCCGTATGGGACGGCACGGTTCGCGCGACGATGGGGCTGGGGGAGATCCCTCACATTCGTTCGGGATGACAGGTGGCGGGTTCGGGATGACAGGTGCCAGGTTCGGGATGACAGGTGCCAGGTTCGGGATGACAGGTGCAGGGTTCGGGATGATAGGTGCTGGTGCTGACCAGCAACGGTCGTCCCGACGAAGGAGCAACTGTCGTCCCGACAAAGGAGGGACCTTAGCCACAAGGCATGTTGTCCTGGCCCATCCGGAGTCGGGTGAAAAGCGGCGATCCGATGCGCGAAGGATCTGCAGCCCGCCATGATCGTTGCTAGAGGTGGCCGCATGGGTCGAACGCTCGCTCGCCTGGAGCCCCCCTCCCGCTCGCCCGGTGCCGCGATTCGATGTCGAGTCCGCGACTACCCGCGCGACTCGCGCCAGCGCGGCAGTCAGCCTCCCGTGACGTCGGCACCGAGGTGCCCGACCTTGACGTAGATCAGCGCGCCTTCGGGTCCGGTGAACGGGGCGTGCCGGCTCCCACTCGGACTGCGCAGCCAGCTGCCCGCCGGGTAAGTGCCCGACTCGTCGCGAAATACACCGTCGAGAACCAGGATTTCTTCGCCGCCTGGGTGCGCGTGGGCATGGAACCGGGTATTCGGGGCCCAGCGCACGAGTGCAGTCGAGATACCGTCGTGCTCGTGAAGCGGCATCACCGACAGCCCCGGCACAAGGCCTCCTCGCCATGGTTCGGCGCGGGTGTCGATACGCACAGGCAGCAGGTCGTCGACCGCGAACTGGCGCAACTTGACGAACAGCAGGCAGCCCTCTCGCGACCGCGGCTCGTGCGCGCTGCCCGGCGGGTTGCGCAGGTAGGTGCCGCGCGGGTAGTCACCGCTGTCGTCGCTGAAGACGCCGTCGAGCACCAGGATCTCCTCACCACCGCCATGCACGTGGCGGTCGAAGCGCGTGCCCGGTGCGTACCGGACCAGGCTGGTCGCCCGCGCGACCTCGCCGCCGACGCGGTCGAGCATCCAGCGCTCGACGCCGGGCAGTGGCGAGGGCTGCCAGCAGGCGTCGGCCGGTCGCAGCACCGCGCGCTGCCCGAAGTCGGCATTGATCTGAAGTGGCAGCGCCGTCTGTTCAGTGGAGGGCGACATGGTCGGGCGAGAAGGTGGGGAGGGGATCGATTGTCGCAGGAGTGCCGTGTTGCTGCCGACCTGGGGCGACGCGCTCACGGCGCGTCCGGACGGAGGCGGTCCGGGCAGCGCGCTGCTGCTCGTGCCCTGGACTCGAGTCCTTTCTCGAGTCGGCCGCTCGGCGCCTTGGTGCTTTCAGGACTGCACGATGCGTGGATTGATCGCATCGACCTTCCGCTGAAGGCCCTGGTCTGGCAGGATGCGGCGGGGCGGGTCCGGCTCGGCTACAACGACCTCGCCTGGCTCGTCACGCGGCACGGCGCCGGCGATTGCCCCGGCGTCGGCACGTTGTCGAAGGGCATGGAGTTCGCTCGCGGCGACAGTCGTCGCGCCTTGACGTGACGCCGTACCGGCGCTCGTCGATCGTCGGTGCCGGCCCCGGCGCTGGCACCAGGAAGATCCTGCGCCGAAAGCCGCGCTACGTGATGGAGGCAACCCGATGAGCGATGCGAACGTGTATATCCCACCGAAGGTCTGGGTCTGGGATCAGGAAAGCGGCGGCAAGTTCGCCGGCATCAACCGACCTGTCGCTGGCGCCACCCACGACAAGGACCTGCCGGTGGGGCGCCGCCCGCTGCAGTTGTATTCGCTGGCCACACCGAACGGCGTCAAGGTGACGGTCATGCTCGAAGAGTTGCTGGCTCTCGGCCACGGCGGCGCCGAGTACGACGCCTGGCTGATTCGCATCAATGACGGTGATCAGTTCGGCAGCGGATTCGTCGCAGCCAATCCCAATTCCAAGATCCCTGCCCTGATGGATCACAGTGGTGGAACACCGGTGCGGGTGTTCGAGTCCGGTGCCATCCTGCAGTACCTGGCCGAGAAGTTCGGAGCCTTCCTGCCCGCCAGTGGTGCGGCGCGCGCCGAATGTCTGTCCTGGCTGTTCTGGCAGATGGGCAGCGCGCCCTTCCTGGGTGGGGGCTTCGGCCATTTCTATGCCTATGCGCCCGCCAGGTTCGAGTACCCGATCAACCGCTACGCCATGGAAGTCAAGCGCCAGCTCGATGTCCTGGATCGCCAGCTGGCCGATCACCGTTACCTGGCGGGCGACGACTACACCATCGCCGACATGGCGGCGTGGCCCTGGTACGGCACGCTGGTCAACGGCGCGCTTTACGAGGCCGGCGAGTTCCTGAGCGTGCACGAGTACGAGCATGTGCTGCGCTGGTCCGGCGAGATCGCACTGCGTCCAGCCGTACAGCGTGGGCGCATGGTGAACCGCGCCTGGGGTGAGCCGTCCGAGCAGTTGCTCGAGCGCCATGACGCGAGCGACTTCGATACCCGGACCCAGGACAAGGCAGTCCCCACAACGACGGCCGGATCGATGCAGAACGCAACTGATCCTTGATGGGCGCTCATCCTGTCGAGGGCCGACGCGTCGGTCTCGTCCCAGCCGTCTGGGACGTGCTTGAACGCTACTTGCCCAGCGTCGTCGGTTCAGAAAACGGCTTCGAGGCATCGACCACGAACATGATCAACGCGATCAGGTCCGTCGATCCGCTGTTGAAGACCTGCATCGCCATCCCGGCGTCGTGTCCGTTCATGGTGTGGCCAGCCTCTACTCTGTCGACGCCGTGGGCCGTGCGCTGGCCGAGTTCGCCGGAGATCACGTAGAACGCCTCCGACCCCGGATGCGAATGCACGGGCGTCTCGGAGCCGGGCGGTCCGGACCCTTCGTTGACCCGAAGGAGATATTCCGATGCCGTGACGGTCGGCAAAGGCCCGATTTCCGCGACCGGGGTCGCGCCCGGCGTCGAGGCCCCTTTCGGACCCAGGGTGAGCACCCAGACCTTGCCGGCCGATTCGGCGATCAACGCGGCGGTTGTCTCATATCGGACCGTGGCCGGATTCCAGCCATCCGGACCCACCGCCGCCTTCGCATCCGTGAGCGTCGCGAAGTTCTCGACCCGCCAATACAACGGCCCCGGCGGCAGCTGCTTGATCTTCTTCTGAGCGATCGGCTTGACCGAGTAGGGCGTCTGCGCGGTCGCCACTGTCGTCATCGACAGTGCGCAAGCCGTGAGCAGCAGACCGATCGCCACTCTGGCGCGCCGGATGCGTGGATTCATCATCATCCCCTCGGCTACGATCGTGAAAGTCTACGCCCGCACGGGGCGCGATGGCATATCGCGGGGCTCTGATCGGCTCTCGACGGCGACACTGATTAACGATCGCTTCAGCGCCTGTCGGCCCGTAACGATCGTCTATCCCTTCTGCTGCAAAAATTTCCGAGCTATGCAATGCATGGAACGAACGAATGCGTAAGGAATACGCACTGCTTGTCGAGAATTTTCTCTCGTCCGAACTCGTGGTGGGTTTGATGCAGAAGCACTCCGTGCAGTAAACAAGATAACGAAAGAACAGATCGATCTGTTTGAGAGCGCTGGGCAGCGATCGATCGGGGCAGTCCCGATCTGCCGACGACAGCAGTCGAGCAAGGTCCCGGTAAACCGGTCGATCCGATGGCGACGCGCGTAAAGGCGACCAGCGCGCTTTCCTCCCACCCATATAACGGTCTTACGCCGCTCAATGAGAGTTCCCACAATGCTCGATCCTGTCGCGCCGGCGGGCCGAGCCATCGGCTGCGGCGATCGACGCCGCGGCTCGTCAGCGTTTTCGCTTCGTCGGCCGCGGTCGCAGCAATTCTTTCGAGATCGTGGCCATCAGCGTCTCTGCGGCCGGCGTCGGCACGCGTCCCTGGCGCGTGACGAAGCCGATCTCGCGACGAACGATCGGGGCGATCAGCGGAATCTTCGCGACCCCGGAGACATTGAAGACCTCGAGCGCCGTCGTCGGAAGGACCGTGATGCCGACGCCACTCTTGGCCAGGCCGAACATCGTCGACAGCAGCGCGACCTCGAAGCTCGCCGGCTTGACGACTTTCAGCCGCGCGAACGCCGCGTCGGTCGCATGTCGCACGCTGGTGCCCTGCGACATCGCGATGAACGGCTCGGACACGATGTCGGCCCACGTCGCCTGTCGACGTCGAGCCAGCCGATGGTCCGCACGACATACCAGATGCATCTCGTCGCTGGCGATCCGCGTGAACAGCACCTCGGGCTCGACGCGTGTCGTGCTGCCCACCGCGAAGTCGATCTCGCCGACGCGAACCATCTCGACGAGGGCGCCGGCCACCGCGTCGCGCACGGTGATCTCGACTTCGGGATGCTGCTGGCGGAACGTGTAGATGGCTCGTGGAATCAGATCGGCCGACACGGACGGCAGCGCGCCGACCACCACCCGGCCCCGTCGCAGCGACCCCAGGTTGTTGAGGTTCTCGCGGGCCAGTTCGAGCTCGCCGAACGTGCGTTCGGCGACCGGGAGCAGCTCGAGTCCGGCGGGAGTCAGCTCGACGCGACGGGTCGTCCGGTCGAACAGCCTCACCCCGAGGGCCTCCTCGAGATGCTGGATCAGCGAGGTGAGGCTCGGCTGCGACAGGAACAGGGTCTTGGCTGCCAGACTGAAGCTGCGATAACGCGCGACCGCGCGGAACGCGTCCAGCTGATGCAATGTGAAATTGATAGACCGCATGAATCAATCCATCGATTAAAAGTATTTCCGCGGGCGATGTTAGCAACGGTAGGCTGTCGCGCCATCGGACAGGACACGTATCCCGTTCGAAACCGAGGAGACGATGAATGACGCTTTCGACCAAGTGCGCCCTGCTGGGCGCGGTATCGGCCATGTCCGTGCTACTCGCCGCCTGCGGTGGCGACGACGGTAACCCGGCACCGCCCCCCACCGCGCAGACCGACGCCTCGGCCTGTGCCGCCCTGTCGGGAACCGCCTATGGCGACAACACGACCGTGACGACCGCGACCTGGGTCGCGGACGATACGACGATCGGCGGCGCCGCCGTCAAGGCGCCGTTCTGCCGCGTGGTCGCTGCCGCGAAGCCGACCGGTGACTCGAACGTCGGCTTCGAGGTCTGGTTGCCGACGCGCGACACGTGGAACGGCAAGTTCCAGGGCGTGGGCTCGGGTTCGTCGGCCGGCAGCATCGGCTATGCGGCGATGGTTCAGCCGCTGGCGGCGCGCTACGCGACGATGGCCACCGACAACGGCCACATCAGCGACCTGACGAGGCCGAACGGCGCCGCCGAGCAGACCTGGGCGCTCGGTCATCCCGAGAAAGTGATCGACTTCGCATACCGCGCCGAGCACGTGTCCACGCAGCGCGCGAAGGACATCCTCGCCTCCTATTACGGCAAGGCCCAGTCGAAGTCGTATTTCGTCGGTTGCTCGCAGGGTGGCCATCACGCCCTGATGGAAGCGTCGCGCTTTCCCGAGGACTACGACGGCATCGTCGCCGGGGCGCCGGCATGGGAGTGGATGAATCTGATGGCCGCCGAGTTGTGGAACAGCGAGCCCTCCCTGCACGACGCGACCGCGATCGTCGCACCCAAGCTGACGGTGCTCAACAGCGCGATCGTCGCGGCCTGCGACGCCAACGACGGTGTCACCGACGGCGTCGTCAACGATCCACGGACCTGCACCTTCAACCCCGCGGTCCTGCAGTGCACCGGCGCCGATGCGGCGAACTGCCTGACGGCAGCGCAGGTCGGCGCGGCGCAGCAGATCTACGGCGGCGCGAAGCAATCGAACGGGACCGTGATCTTTCCGCCGTACACGCGGACCAGCGAGACCGGCTGGGGGCTGTACTCCGGAGCGACGCCGGGCGGCAGCGGTTTCGACTTCTTCCGCTATACGGTCTTCCAGGACCCTACGTTCAACAACGCGAATTTCAACTTCGACACCGACTTCAACCGGGCGAAGGCGAGCACGATCGCTGGGCAACTCGTGCCGACGGTCTTCAACGCCGGCTCCGATCTCGCGCCGTTCAAGGCCCGTGGCGGCAAGCTGCTGATCTATCACGGCTGGGCCGACCAGCAGATCACGCCGCTGAGCAGCATCGACTACTACAACCGCGTCGTTTCCCTCCAGGGCGTGGGCGAAACCAACACCTTCCTGCGGATGTTCATGGTGCCGGGGATGAATCACTGCGCCGGAGGACCGGGGCCGCAGTTCATCGGCGGCAGCTCCGGCAAACCCGCGGTCGCCGACGCGGATCACGACGTCGTGCTGGCCCTGGATCGCTGGGTCACGCAAGGCACCGCGCCCGACACGCTGATCGCTTCGCGCATCGCCAACAATGTCGTCACGCGGACGCGGCCGCTATGCGTCTATCCGAAGGCCGCGGTCTGGAAGGGGACCGGCAGCACCGATGACGCAGCCAACTTCGTCTGTCAGTGAAGGAGGGCCGGCCGCGCGCGACCGCGACGGCCGGCTGCGTTCGCGCGGATCCGGCCTGCCGGCCGACTCGTGATGAGCGTGGACCGATCGTGAAGAGCAGCGACGCGGTTCACGCATTGTCCGACCGCGGCAGCCCGATGGCCCGCGGCGCCGTGCGAGCGCCGCTTCGCAGCACACTGGTGCTCGGCGTCTTGCTGCAGGGGCTCGCCCTCGCATCGTCGGGATGCGCGACGGTGACGACGATCCAGCGCGCCGACGAACACACCGTGAAAGTGTTCAGCGGGACGCGGCAGGACTTGCGGGCGATCGGCGGGGAGACCGCGGAGAATCAACGCTACCGCGCGCCGCCACCGCCGTATCCGTGGCTCGATCTGCCGTTCAGTTTCGCGCTCGACGTATTGGTCCTGCCGCTGACGCTCCCGGCTGCGGCTTCGTTGACTTGGGGGAGATGAACGGTGCTGCAGCGGGCCGTTCGCTAAGAACAACGCATGTCGTTCCGAGCGCAACGAGGACCTGATCCGCGTGTCTGGTTGCGACGAAGTCATTCGTGTAGAGGGTCGGGATGGCACGGTTCTGGCGACTATCGGGCTGGGTAAGATCCCTCGCATTCGATCGGGATGACAGGTGCCGGGTTCGGGATGAGAAGCCTGCGCGGCCGTTGATCCGAACTCTGTTCAGTATCCGTAGTACGCCCTGAACCACTCCGCGAACCGTCGCAGCCCCTCGTCGAGCGACGTCGAAGGCGCGAACCCCACCGCGGCCTGCAGGCGCGCGATGTCGGCGAAGGTGTCCTTCACATCGCCGTCCTGCATCGGCCTGAAGATCTTCTCGGTCGACCGCCCCAGGTGCCGCTCCAGCGTCTCGATGTAGGTCAGCAGGTTGACCGACTGGTGGTTGCCGATGTTGTAGATGCGCCAGGGCGCGCTGCTGGTCGCCGCGTCGGGATGGGTCGCATCGAACAGGGGATCCGGTTGCGCCGGCCGGTCGAGGATGCGGATCGTCCCCTCGACGATGTCCTCGACATAGGTGAAGTCGCGCGTCATGTCGCCGTGGTTGAAGACCTCGATCGGACGGCCCTCGACGATGGCACGGGCAAACAGCATCGGACTCATGTCGGGCCGCCCCCACGGCCCGTAGACCGTGAAGAAGCGCAGGCCGGTCGTCGGCAGGCCGAACAGGTGGCTGTAGCTGTGCGCCATCGCCTCGTTGGCCTTCTTCGTCGCCGCATAGAAGCTGACCGGGTGATCGACCGGGTCGGTCTCCGAGAACGGCAACTTGCGATTGCCGCCGTAGACCGACGACGTGCTCGCATAGACGAGATGACCGACCGCGTGGCGACGACAGGCTTCGACGATGTTCGCGAAGCCGAGCAGGTTGCTGTGCGTGTACGCGGCAGGATTGACCAGCGAGTAGCGCACGCCGGCCTGCGCGGCCAGATGCAGCACCTTCGTGAAGCGGCCTTCGGCGAACAGGGACGTGATCGCCGCGACGTCGGCGATGTCGACCTGCGCGAAGCGGAAGCCGGACAGCGCCTGCAGTTGGCTGAGCCGGTCGTGCTTGAGGCGCACGTCGTAGTAGTCGTTCAGGTCGTCGATGCCGATCACGGCGTCGCCGCGCGCCAGCAACGCCTTGCACGCGAAGAAGCCGATGAATCCCGCACATCCGGTGACCAGCGTGGTCATCGATGCCCCCTTGCCGTTTGCGTGGTTTCGTCGGGCGTGCCATGCGACGTGGACGTCGCTTCCTTCTCGATCTGCAATGCGCGCAGCTTCGCGTACTTCGCGAAGCTGTTGAAGCAGCCGATCGCGATGTGGACCAGCCCCGGCAACCCGTCGAGGAAGCCCAGCCTGACGAGGTAGAACTTGATGAAGCGCAGCGCCGGCGACAGCAGCAGCCGCCAGACGTTGGCGCGTTCGCCGGCGCGGTACAGCGCGTCGGCCTGGAGGCTGGTGTAGCGGTTCTGCTTGTCGAGGTAAGCCGCGAGGCTTTCGGCCGAGTGGTGCATCAGTACGGCGGTTTCGGGCACGCGGCCGACCGACCCTGCCGTCACGACCTTCTCGTGGACCGCGTCGTCGCTCCACTGCGCGCGGCGACGGTCGAACAGCCGCAGGCTCCAGTCGGGGAAGCCCTCACCGTGGCGCAGGTAGCGACCCATGAAGCGATTCGATCGCGGCATCCGGTACGCGCCGTGCCGGGGATCGGCGAGCACCGCGGCGATCGCGGTCGCCAGTTCGCCGGAGACCTCCTCGTCCGCGTCCACGCACAGCACCCAGTCGTGTCGGGCCAGCGAGACGGCGAGGCGCTTCTGGGGACCGAAGCCGCGCCACGCTTCTTCGATCACGCGGGCGCCGTACTGGCGGGCCACGTCCCGGGTGGCGTCGTCGCTGCCGGAATCGACCACCACGATCTCGTCGGCGAACGACAGCGAGCGCAGGCACGGCGCCAGTTGTTCACCGGTGTTGAAGGTGATCAGGACGGCCGACAGCGGGAGCGGGGCGACGGGCATCTGCGGGCGAGTGGTCGGGCCGACGGGGTCGCTGACGCGACGCTTCGAATGTTCGAACAAGATGGAAATGTCGGAGACCGCGACACCGACGACGCGGGGCGTCCAACTGCCCGGTGCGCCGGAACATCGGCAATGCGCCGCTTCAACGAACCTGCCCGTAGGTAGAATCGCGGCGGCCGGTCGCAAAGCGACGTGAATTGTGTCATACAACAACACGCGCCCGGGCCTGCGCGCGGCCGGCGGCACTCGAGCACGAGGTCCCGAA
>JBDTIS010000151.1:0-4421 GCA_039936235.1 Burkholderiaceae bacterium
GAGCGCTTGATCACCGCGACGTCGACCGTCCCATCGGCCTTGCCCATCGCGATCACGACGATCGCCTGACCGAGCACCGGATGCGCGACGCCGAACGCCGCGACTTCGGACAGGAGGCCGGTCGCGTACAGCGCTTCCTCGACCTCGGTCGGGCTGACGCGATAGCCGGACGTCTTGATCATCTCGTCGCGGCGGCCGACGAAGTACAGGTAGCCGTCCGCGTCGCGTCGCACCGTGTCGCCGGAGAACACGGCGATCTCGGGCAGCACCAGGCCGGTGGTCGCGCCGTGGGCCGCACGCGGCAACGGCTTGTAGCGCTCGGCCGTCTTGGCGGCATCGTTCCAGTAGCCCATGCCGACCAGCGCGCCCCGATGCACCAGCTCGCCGGGCTCGTCGGCGGCGCATTCGCTACCGTCCTCGCGCAACACGAGGATCTCGGCGTTCGGGATCGCCTTGCCGATCGAGTCCGGCCGACGATCCACCTCTTCGGGTGGCAGGTAGGTCGAGCGAAAGGCCTCGGTCAGCCCGTACATCAGGAACGGCTTCGTCCGCGGCAGATGCCGGCGCAGCGCATCGAGCGTCGCGCGCGGCATGTGGCCTCCGGTGTTCGCGAGGTAGCGCAGATGGGTCGTGATGGTCGCGGGCCACGCGAGCGCCGCGAGCTGGATCCACAACGGCGGCACCGCGGTCAACCCCGTGATCTTCTGGGTGTCGAGCGCGGCGAGCACGTCGCGCGGCAGCAGGTAGTTCATCAGCACCGTGGTCGCGCCGCTCGCGAATGCCGTCGTCAGCTGACTGAAGCCGGCATCGAAGGACAGCGGCAGCACGGCGAGCAGACGGTCGCCGGGGCGATTCTCGAGATAGCTCGCGACGCTGTTCGCGCCGGCGACCATGTTGCGATGGGACAGCACGACCCCTTTCGGCTTGCCGGTGCTGCCGGACGTGTAGAGGATGGACGTCATGTCGGTGTCGATCACGCGGTGGACGCGCGCGCTCCCGGCCAGCAGTTCGGCCCAGCCGATCAGCTGCCACGGGGCATGCGGCTCGGCGCGCAGCTCGTCGTCGAGTCCGTCGATCAGGACGACGGTATGCATTCCGGGGCCGCCGGCCAGCGTGTCGCGCAGCCCGTAGTAGCGGTCACGTGACGTGATGAGGACCCGCACGTCGCAATCGGCGAGGATGTACGCGACCTGATCGCTTTTCAGCAGTGGATTGACCGGCACGAAGACGCCGCCGGCCGCGGCCGTGCCGAATACCGATACGACGAACTCGATCCGCTTGTCGAGATAGATCGCAACGCGTTCGGAGCGCGCTAGGCCGAGCGCCGCCACGGCCGCTGCGAAGCGCTCGACCTGGTCGGACAGCGACGCATACGACGTCGTCACGCCCTGCGCGGCGAGCGCCGGCGCATCGGGGTCGCGAGCCGCGGAGACGGTGATCAGCTGATGGAGGAGATGGTTGTTCATCGGGTCGTCAACGGGGATCGTTCACAGCTTCCGGGACGGCAGCGGTCGAAGGCCGCGTGGCTGCGGCTTCAGCGGCCACGCGTTTCGCAGAACGCTCGCGTCGCATCGCGTCGAGACGCGCGACCAGCGGCCAGCGATAGGTCGTCGCGTGATACAGCGTGCGCACCTCGTCGCTCCATTTCGTGTGCCACTCCATCACGCGGCCGTAGAACTCGATGCGCGTCAGCCGCTTCGTCTCGAAGATGCCGGGGAAATAGTCGTGGCGCATCAGGAACGCCGGCGACGTGCCGCGGATGGTCTCGTCGAACGCGGTCTTGAGGATCACCATCACACCGCGATGCTCGATGCACAGGTCCATGGCGGCCAACTGCTCGCCGTAGAAGCAGCGATAGATGCGCCCCATGCCGCGTGCGCAGAAGCGTTCGAAGACGTCGCGATAGAAGCGGCCCTGGTCGTTGTCCGCCGCCACGGCCGTGCCGCCCGAAGCCTTCCAGCCGGCGCTCTCGAGGCGGCCGTAGTCGGCGATCGCCGCGGCCACGTCGGCCGGGTCGGTCAGGCAATCGAAGTGGACCGCGACGCCTTCGCCGTCGAGCTTGTTGCGCTGCTTCTTCATGTTGGCGCGCAGGTTCTTGCCGCGTGCCGCCCAGTAGTCGTCGAACGTGCCGGTGATCGTGACCCGCGCGGTGTCGATGTAGTCTGACGTGATGCGGTCCCGGCCTTCCTCGCGTGCCACATGTTCGGGATCGAGCTGGCCGATGCCGATGATCGCAGTGGTCGTGCCGAGCGCCGCGGCGAGCGCAGCCATCTCGCGTGCATCGGGCAGCCCGCGGCTGCCGTCGTCCTGCAGCCACAGGCCGATCGGTGCCTGCGACGGCTGGAAGCTGTCGTGGACGAAGGCGTTGGCCTTTACGGCGACGAGCGCGCGGTGCATCGCCCGGTCGGCACCGGCGACGTAGGCGATGCGCTCGGAACCGTCGCCGAAATGCGTCAGCAACGGACCGACGAAGTCCGAATGCAGCACCGGCGAACGGAAGCCCGCATCGTTGAGCGCGTCCCAGCGCGCGGCCACGCTCGCGAACGCGGCACCGGGGACCACCTGCCAGCCGCTCACGCGGCGCCCGCAGCATCGAACGCGGCATGCACGCGTTCGATGATCCAGCTGAGATCGTCGTCGGTCAACTCCTGGTGACACGGCAACTGGAAGATCTCGGTCGCGTAACGCGCCGACAGCGGGTCGGTCCGCGCGGCGTCGTCGTTCCACAACCTTTCCCAGCGGAACAGCGGCACACCGTCGGTCTTGAGCCGGCGGAACACGCGTTCGGGTCGTTCGACCAGCAGCGGGAACACGTAAGGCACGACGCCGTCCGGTAGCGTGGCGAACAGCGGACGCGCGTCGGGCAGGTCGCGCAACGCGGCATCGAGCCTCAGATAGTTGTTGCGCCGCCGCGCGATGATCCGCGCGATCGGCAGCCGTTCGACCAGCTGTTGCGACGCGAACGAGATGCGCCGGTCCAGCCATGCCGGGTCGAGCCCGTTGACGCCTTCGGATGCCGCGGGATCCTGATACGCATAGGGCGTTGCGCTCGAGCCCGTGCGCATCCGCTTGAAGCCGCGCCACATCGCGTCCTTGATCGCGAGGGTGGTCTTGGCGGCAGTCTGCATACCGGGGAAGCGCTTGTAGAAAAGTCCGCGCTCGATCGAGTTCAGCAGCGCCTTCGCCTCGAAGCGCCGCGACGGCGGCCGCAGCACGAGGTCGTCGAGCTCATTCGTCGCCGAGGCGAGGCAGCCGCCGTCATAGACCGGAAAGAACTTCATCAGGCTGACGGCCGCGTAGTCACCCCAAGATCCGATCGGGCGACCATCGGCCTTGCCGAACACCGCGTGCGCGCAGTCCTCGATCACCGGGATGCCGCGCGCCTTCGCGAACGCGCAGATCGAACGCATCGCCTGTGGGAAGCCGAAGTAGTGCGTGACGAGGATGGCGCGCACGCGCGACAGGTCGTAGGTCGCGAGCACGTCCAGCGGCACTTCGAGCGTCGGGGTCAGCGGGAAGAAGTACGGCTCGGCACCGCAGAATACGATCGGCTCGACCATCGACAGACAGTGGTACGCCGGCACCAGGACCTGGTCGCCGCGGCCGACACCCAGCCGTTGCAGCGCGAGTGCGATCGCGACGCGGGCGCTGGTGACGTAGCGCTTGTTCGGCAGCGACAGCACGCTCGGAATGGCGTCGATCGGTGCCGGTGCGTCGCTCGTCGACGCGCGCGAGAACGACGACCAGCCCAGCACCGGATTCTTCGGAACGCGCGGAATGGGAAATTGAAGCGACAACATATCTTCCGAGGGCATGCCGGGGTCGTTCCTGTTCCAGGTGGGATCGGCTTGCCGCCGGCAGCAGCCCATCGAACGTGAACAGTCGGAACCCGGTGATCGTTCTTGACAGCGCTGTGACCGGACTCGGACGCGTCGGTGCGGAGCAACGGCAGGTCGGCAATTATACTATCGACCCTCGTCGCAGAAGCCTGAGCGTCACCGGCCGCGCTACAGTCGGGCCGGTCGATGCCGATCAAGCGTACGTTACGGGCCGCGCAGTCACCACCATCACGGGATTCACCTTGAACGTCGAAGCGGAACTGAAGAACATCCTCGGCGAGATCCTGAGCCTCGGCGATCGCGCCGCGCGCTTCAACGATCAGACGCCACTGCTGGGCAGCCTTCCCGAGCTCGACTCTATGGCGGTCGTGTCGGTCATCACGACGATCGAAGAGCGCTTCGGCGTCGTTGTCGGCGACGACGAGATCAGCGCGCAGACGTTCGCGACCTTCGGCACCCTGCGCGAATTCATCGAGCAGAAACTGGCAGACTGAGCTTGGTCTCGATGCCGTCTACCGGGCCGTTCTTCATGCGCATCGACGGCAGCGAGCGCTTCTGCTATTTCCATGCGGCCGTCGGCGC
>JBDTIS010000152.1:0-2834 GCA_039936235.1 Burkholderiaceae bacterium
CGACGATCCAGGATGGTCTGGTCTGGTTCAGCAGCCCCGATGCGATGGTTGAGGTGCATCCGGAGGCGCTGATGGCTCCGGCGTAGCGACGCGGCTCTCGAAGACGGTTGTTGCCCGGCCGCGCCACGCCGGCTATAATCGCGAGCTTTGGTTTTGGCGCCGCCCTGCATGGTCAGCCGAGGCAGGCGCCTGGTGGCGACCCGCATGCGGGGTGTCACTCGGGTCCACCGAGCCCGGTCCGTTCGGACGGACCCTATCGAGAGCCGTCGCGTAGAAGCGCAGCGGTTCATACGCCATTCCTCGGTGAACGGTCTTCATCGGCCGCCCGATTTCATAACGCAGTCCATCAAGAAAGTATTCGGTCATGGTCATCCTCCGACTCACACGCGGCGGCGCGAACAAGCGCCCCTTCTATCACCTGGTCGCCACCGACTCGCGCAATCGTCGCGACGGACGCTTCATCGAGCGTGTCGGTTTCTACAACCCGGTCGCGGCCGGTGCCGAAGAAGCGCTGCGAATCCAGCTCGACCGCGTCAGCTATTGGACCGGTGTCGGTGCGCAGATGTCGCCGGCCGTCGCACGCCTGGTCAAGGACTTCACGAAGAAGCACGGCCAGGTTTCGGCGCCGGTGGCAGCAGAGCCGGTAGCGGCGTAAGCAGTTGACGGCGCAGTCGACGACGACGCAGGTCGGCGTGGAAGTCCCGGCCGACCTCGTCCTCGTCGGCCATGTGCTCGACGCGTGGCGGCTGGACGGCAGCGTGAAGGTCGCGCCGTATTCGTCCGACGCGTCGGCACTGCTGAGCGCGAGCGAATGGTGGTTCGACGTCCGCGGCGCGGTCCGCTCGTTCGACGTGGTGGCTGCGAAGGCTCACGGCAGCACGGTCACCGCGCGACTCGTCGGCATCGTCGATCGCGACGCGGCGGAAGGCTTGAAAGGCGCACGCATCTCGGTGCCGCGCCGGCACTTTCCGGCGACCGACGACAACGAGTTCTACTGGGTCGACCTGATCGGCCTGGCGGTCTCGAACGAAGCCGGCGAAGCCTTCGGTGACGTGGCGGAATTGATGGATAACGGGGCGCACCAGAACCTCGTCGTGCGGATGACAGGCGGCGACGGCAAGACGATCGAGCGACTGATTCCGTTCGTCGATGCGTTCGTGAAGACGGTGGACCTGGCGGGGCGTCGGATCGTGGTCGACTGGCAAGCCGATTATTGAAGGGCAGCGGGACCGCGGAGAGCGATGATGCAGTTCGACGTCGTGACGCTGTTCCCCGAGATGTTCGGTGCCGTGACCGCGTCGGGCATCACGCGGCGGGCACTCGAAGAAGGACGGTGGCGGCTCGCGACCTGGAATCCGCGCGATTTCACCAGCGACAACTACCGGACGGTGGACGATCGTCCTTATGGCGGCGGGCCCGGCATGGTGATGCTGGCGCAGCCGCTGGAAGCGGCGATCGATGCGGCGAAGGCACGACAGGTCGATGCGGGCCTGCCGGTGCCGAAGGTGCTGCTGATGTCGCCGCAGGGCAGGCCGCTGACGCACGGCCGGGTGATGCGGATGAGGGAGGCGCGCGGTGCGGTGCTGGTGTGCGGGCGTTACGAGGCGATCGACGAACGACTGATCGAGCGCGTCGTCGACGAGGAGATCAGCCTCGGCGACTTCGTGCTGTCGGGTGGTGAGCTCGCCGCGATGGCGTTGATCGATGCCACGGTGCGGCAGTTGCCGGGTGTGCTCGGCGGCGAACAGTCGGCGGCGCAGGACTCGTTCGCCGGAGTCGCGGACGGTGGGCTGCTCGATTGCCCGCACTACACCCGGCCCGAGACGTGGCGCGATGTCGCGGTGCCGGACGTGCTGATGTCGGGTCACCACGCGCGGATCGTGCAGTGGCGGCGCGAGAAGGCGCTCGAGGCGACCTGGAACAAACGGCTCGATCTGATCGGGCGGGCACGCGAGACAGGACGGTTGTCGGAGCAGGACGAACAGGTATTGCGGCGGCTGGAGCAGGACGGCAGCGCTGATTGAGTTGCAGTAAACGGTAGTTGGAACGGACGGCGGCCACGCACTCGGGGCCGTCGCGTCATCAATCCCATCCTCTACGCGGCCATACGAAGAAACATCAGGTCCGCGCACGATGGCTCAGGAGTCGACGATGAATCTCATCGAAACGCTGGAAAAAGAAGAAATCGCCCGTCTGGGCAAGGTCATCCCCGAGTTCGCACCGGGCGACACCGTGATCGTCAGCGTCAACGTGGTCGAAGGCACGCGCAAGCGCGTCCAGGCTTACGAAGGCGTCGTGATCTCGAAGCGCAACCGCGGCCTGAACTCGAACTTCATCGTTCGCAAGATCTCCAGCGGCGAAGGCGTGGAACGGACGTTCCAGACCTACTCGCCGTCGATCGCGACGATCGAGGTCAAGCGTCGCGGCGACGTCCGTCGCGCGAAGCTTTACTACCTGCGCGAGCGTTCGGGCAAGTCCGCACGGATCAAGGAAAAGCTCACCACGCGTCCGCGCGGTGCCGCCGCCAAGAAGAGCGCACCGGTGGTTCCCGAAACCGGCGACGACAAGTCGGCGGCCTGATCGCCGGCTGACCCGCGACATCGGCCCACGCGGTACGGCCCATGATCGTAAAGGCGCGCCCGATGGCGCGCCTTTTGCTTTGTCGAATGGATGAGTAACTACGACGACAGCGGTATCCCGATGACGACTCCAGTGCCACTGCCTCCGTTCGATCCGGAGACCGCACCGATCGTCGGCACCGCGGGCGGCCGCGCGATCCCGCTCGAGCGGCTGACGATCGAGCGGCTGCGGCGTGCGTTCGCGCAGCCGGTCGC
>JBDTIS010000153.1:0-13323 GCA_039936235.1 Burkholderiaceae bacterium
TGATGGTGTTGCAGCAGTTCTTCAGCAAGGACGCGGACCAGGCTTTCCAGATCATGTGGAAAGTGCACATAGAAGGTAGGGGTGTCTGCGGCGTGTATCCGCGCGATATCGCAGCCACGAAGGTGGATCAAGTCATCGAATTCTCACGGCAGCACCAACACCCGCTGCAGTGTGTGATGGAGGAAGCATGATCGCGCAGGAACTGGAAGTCAGCTTGCACATGGCGTTTGTCGAGGCCCGACAGGCGCGCCACGAGTTCATCACCGTCGAGCACCTGTTGCTGGCGTTGCTGGACAACCCGACAGCCGCGGCGGTGCTGCGCGCCTGTGCGGCCAACATCGACGATCTGCGGAAAAATCTGACGCATTTCATCAACGACAATACGCCGGTGGTGTCGGGAACCGACGAGATCGACACCCAGCCGACGCTCGGTTTCCAGCGCGTGATCCAGCGCGCGATGATGCATGTCCAGTCGACCGCCAACAGCAAAAAGGAAGTGACCGGCGCGAACGTCATGGTCGCGATCTTCGGTGAGAAGGATTCGCACGCGGTTTACTATCTGCACCAGCAAGGCATCACACGCCTCGACGTGGTGAATTTCATCTCGCACGGCATCACCAAGAATCCGGCCCAGCAGGGCGCGGGCTCCGAGACCGAGAACGCGGATGCCGAGGGGGAGAAGGAACAGCGTCAGACGGCGCTAGACCAGTTCACGCAGAACCTCAATGCGCTGGCCCTGCAAGGGAAGATCGACCCGCTGATCGGCCGTGAGGCTGAGGTCGAGCGCGTCATCCAGGTTCTCTGCCGTCGCCGGAAGAACAATCCGCTGCTGGTCGGAGAGGCCGGCGTCGGCAAGACCGCCATCGCCGAGGGGCTGGCATGGCGCATCACGCAGAAGGACGTCCCCGAGATCCTCGAGAAGGCCGAGGTGTATTCGCTCGACATGGGCTCGCTGCTGGCCGGCACCAAGTATCGCGGCGACTTCGAGCAGCGCCTGAAGGCGGTGCTCAAGCAGCTCAAGGAGAACAGCGACGCGATCCTCTTCATCGACGAGATCCACACGCTGATCGGCGCGGGTTCCGCGTCGGGCGGTACGCTCGACGCATCCAATCTGCTCAAGCCGGCGCTGTCGTCCGGGCAACTCAAGTGCATCGGCGCGACCACCTACAACGAATATCGCGGCATCTTCGAGAAGGATCACGCGCTGTCGCGTCGCTTTCAGAAGATCGACGTCAACGAGCCGACCGTCGAACAGACCGTGCAGATCCTGCGCGGCCTGAAGTCGCGTTTCGAGGAACATCACGGCGTCAAGTATTCGGCCACGGCGCTGACCACCGCGGCCGAACTCGCCGCGCGCTTCATCAACGACCGTCATCTGCCGGACAAGGCGATCGACGTCATCGACGAGGCCGGCGCCGCGCAGCGCATCCTGCCGGTCGGCAAGCGCAAGAAGACCATCGGCAAGGCGGAGATCGAAGAGATCATCGCGAAGATCGCCCGCATCCCGCCGCAGAACGTGTCGTCCGACGATCGTAGCAAGCTCGCCACGATCGAACGCGACCTGAAGAACGTCGTGTTCGGCCAGGAGCCGGCGATCGAGGCGCTCGCCGCGTCCATCAAGATGGCGCGTTCGGGTCTGGGCAAGCCGGAGAAGCCGATCGGTGCTTTCCTGTTCTCGGGCCCGACCGGCGTCGGCAAGACCGAGGTCGCGAAGCAGCTCGCGTTCATCCTCGGCATCGAACTGATCCGCTTCGACATGTCGGAGTACATGGAGCGCCATGCCGTGTCGCGTCTGATCGGCGCGCCGCCGGGCTATGTCGGTTTCGACCAGGGCGGCCTCTTGACCGAGGCGATCGCGAAGAAACCGCATGCGGTGCTGCTGCTCGACGAGATCGAGAAGGCGCATCCGGACGTGTTCAACATCCTGCTGCAGGTGATGGACCACGGCACGCTGACCGACAACAACGGGCGCAAGGCCGACTTCCGTAACGTCATCATCGTCATGACGACGAACGCGGGTGCCGAGTCGCTGCAGAAGGCTTCCATCGGGTTCAAGGACAGCAAGGAGTCCGGCGACGAGATGGGCGATATCAAGCGGATGTTCACGCCCGAGTTCCGCAACCGACTCGACGCGATCATCAGCTTCAAGTCGCTCGACGAAGAGATCATACTGCGCGTGGTCGACAAGTTCCTCATGCAGCTCGAGGAGCAGCTCCACGAGAAGAAGGTCGACATCATCTTCGACGAGAAGCTGAGAACCTATCTGGCCAAGAAGGGCTTCGACCCGAGCATGGGTGCGCGTCCGATGGCCCGGCTGATCCAGGACATGATCCGTCGCGCGCTGGCAGACGAGCTGCTGTTCGGCCGTCTCGTCGGCGGCGGCAAGGTCACCGTCGAGCTCGATGCGGAGAACAAGATCCGTCTGGTCTTCCCGGAAGACGGCGGCGTGTCGCTGCCGCCGACGGAAGTCGAGGAACTCGACGCCTGACCTTTCCGTACTTCGTCGAAGGCCCGCGCCTGACGCGGGCTTTTTTCATGCGCTCGGGGCAGTCAGTCCTTCGCGCACCGTCGGGTAGGTCAGGCGCATGCCGAGTTCACTGCGCATCCGCGTGTCGGACAGGCGACGTGACTCGCTCATGAAGCTCAGCCGGTCCGGCGCGACACGCAGCGCGAGCTCGGCGCGCGAGACCCGCGGCGGCGCCGGCAGTTGGCGTGCGGACGCGATCAGGTCGAACCACTCGGCCATCCGCAACGCGCTGCGGTCGACCGCATGGATCACCCGCTGCGACATGCCGCGATCCAGCGCGACCGCAAGCAGATGCGCGAGGTCATCGGCGTGGATGTGGTTGGTGTAGACGTCGTCGGCGGCCTGCAGCACCGGGGTGCCGGCGACGATGCGCGCGAGCGGCAGCCGATCGGCGGCGTAGATGCCCGGCACGCGCAGGATTACGAGTCGCGCGCCGGTGCGGCGCGCCCATGCGCGCATCTGTCGTTCGGCATCGACGCGTCGCCATGCACGGTCGGTCTGCGGCGCCACGGGTCTGGTCTCGTCGACCCACGCGCCGCCGCAGTCGCCATACACCCCGCTGGTGCTGACATAGACGAGTCGATCGACGTCGTGTAGCACCGCGCACAGCGCCCGCGTGCGCAGATCGGTCCGACCGTGTGCCTGCGGCGGCGCGAGGTGGACGACGGTGCGCGCGACGCCGCCCAGTCGATCGAGCGTGTGTCGCGCATCCAGGTCCGCGACGATCGGCACCGCGCCCGCTGCCCGCAGCAGCTGCACGCGTTCGCGCGAGTGGGTCAGCGCATGGATCCGGTACCGATCGCCGAGCCTGGCCACCAGGCGCATGCCCACGTCGCCACAACCAACAACTAGAATGCGAGGTCCTGCGAAGCGGCCGACGCGTCGGTCGGTCGGCGCATGCGCTGCAGTCCTGGCCTTAATCGAGTCCTGTGTCGTTTCAACCATCGAAATCAGTATGCCATTCTCAGTAACGGTTCAACCGAGCGGTCATCGCTTCGAGGTCGGTGACGACGAGACGGTGCTGGCCGCCGGCCTGCGCGCAGGCATCGGCCTGCCTTACGGCTGCAAGAACGGCGCCTGCGGGTCGTGCAAGGGGCGCGTCGTCGAAGGCCGGGTGCGCCACGACCCGCATCAGGCGACGGCATTGTCCGCCGAAGAAGAGGCGCGTGGCCTCGCGCTGTTCTGCAGCGCGCGGCCCGACAGCGACCTGGTCATCGAAGTCCGCGAGGTCCGTGGCATCGGCGAGATCCCGATCAAGAAGCTGCCGGCGCGCGTCGCCAGCCTCGCACGCGCTGCGGCTGACGTCGCGATCGTCCGCCTGCAACTGCCGGCCGCCGAGCGGCTGCAATACCTGCCGGGTCAATACGTCGAGATCATCCTGAAGGACGGCCGGCGTCGCAGCTATTCGATCGCCGGTGCGCCCGGCGTGGCCGACCAGATGGAATTGCACATCCGTCACATGCCGGGTGGCGTATTCAGCGACCACGTGTTCGGCGCCGGCGCCACGCAGATGAAGGAGCGCGACATCCTGCGTTTCGAAGGACCGCTGGGATCGTTCTTCCTGCGCGACGACAGCAGCAAGCCGATCGTGCTGGTCGCGAGCGGCACCGGCTTCGCACCGATCAAGGCGATCGTCGAGACGGCGGTGCTCAAGAGCCTCGATCGTCCAATCACGCTGTACTGGGGCGGACGTCGGCCGCACGACCTGTACCTCGACGCACTTGCGCGCGGATGGGAGCAAGTGCTGCCGGCCTTCCGCTATGTCCCGGTGATCTCGGATGCCGTCGACGAAGACGGCTGGCAAGGCCGCTCCGGTTTCGTCCATCGCGCGGTGCTCGACGACTTCGCCGATCTGTCCGGCCATCAGGTCTATGCCTGCGGGGCACCCGTCATGGTCGACGCAGCACGGCGCGACTTCGTCACCGAACGTGGTCTGCCTGAAGACGAGTTCTTCGCGGATGCGTTCACGACGGCCGCGGACGCGACGGCGGCCGTGGTCGATTCCTGAGCAGCGATCGATCGCGATCCGATTTCGGGTCCGGCGGAGCAACCCAACCTGAAGGAAAAACGATGCGTCTCATTAGCGGCCTGACCATCGTCACGTGGCTGCTCGTCCTGCAGGCATCGATGGGCATGTCGGCATCCGCGCAATCGGTGGATGTTGCAGCGACTCCGCAGGACCGACCCGGCCTGCCACCGGTGGAGGACTTTCTGAGGCTCGCCGAATATTCGCTCGTGACGCTATCGCCGGACGGCAAGCTACTGGCGGCCCTGGTGCCGCTCAACGGGCACCGGAATCTCGCGCTGATCGACATCGACCGCGGCAAGGCCATTGCGTTGACGACCCTGCGCGATGAGGACGTCTCGAGCTACGAGTGGATCGGTGACCGCCTGCTCGAATTTCGCACCGCCAACCTCGGCGACGCCCTCAGTCTCGTGCGCACCAGGCGCCGCATCCTGATCGACACCGAAGGGCACGTCGTACGCGATCTGATGCGCGCTGCGTTCCGCGCCAATCACACCGTCGACGCGATCGTCGGCGGTGGTGGCGTCCTGTTCGAGGTGCTCGACAGCATCGGTCGCAGCGGCGAGGATCTCGTCGTCGTCACGAACGAACGCAATCGCTACGGACTGGACGCGTATCGCTACAACCCGCGAACGATGGAGAAGACGCTGCTCACGTTTCGTTCGCCGGGCGACGTGACCCGCTTCATCGCCGATCGTGCAGGTCAGATCCGGATCGCGCAGACCGCACCGAGAGGCGGCGAGAAGACCGCGTGGTGGTATCGCCGGACCAACGACGACGAGTGGACCAAGATGGCCGAGAGCGACGTCGAGCAGGAGCGCGTCGTCCCGCTCGCGTTCGACTTCGACGACAAGACCCTGTACGTCCGCGCATTGTCGAGCGCGAAGGGAGGCAGGAGCGGCGTCTATACCTACGACCTCGAGAAGGGGGAACTCGGACCGTTGGTGTACGAAAGCCCGATCGGAGAAGTCGGCGGCGTGCGCTTCGATCGCGTGAAGCAGAAGGTCGTCGGCTTCGAAGACACGTCGACCATCGGCATCAAGTGGATCGACCCGGACTGGGAGCGACTGCAGAAATCGATCGACGGCGCGCTGCCGGGCATGCGCAATCGCCTGGGCTGGGCGGCTTACGACACGGACCGCGTCATCGTGACTTCCGATTCCGGATCGGAGTCGCCGACCTTCTACCTGCTCGACCGCAAGACACACAAGATGGAACCCGTAGCAGTCGCGCGTTCCGCACTGAAGTCCGTGGAACTCGGGTCGCGCCGTTTCGTTCGCTACGACGCGCGCGATGGTCTCAGCATCCCGGCTTACCTGACGCTGCCGCACGATGGTCCGAAGAAGAACCTGCCGCTCGTCGTGATCATCCACGGTGGCCCTTACGTGAACGCGACGCGTTACGGCTTCGATCCCGAGGCGCATCTGTTCGCGTCGCGGGGCTATGCGGTGCTGCAGCCGGACTTCCGCGGTACCCGCGGCTATGGCGACTCGTTCTACAAGGCCGGCTGGAAGCAGTGGGGCCTCGCGATGCAGGACGACGTGACCGACGGCGTCAAGTGGCTGATCGCCAACGGCACGGTCGACAAGGATCGCGTTTGCCTGTTCGGTGGGAGCTACGGCGGCTATGCGACGCTGTGGGGACTCGAGAAGGAACCTCGAATGTTCCGCTGCGGCGTCGCCTTCGTGGCCGTGTCGGACCTCGAGATGATGTTCGACGTCGCGTGGTCGGACGTCATGCGCGCGGAACGCAACGGCGATTCGACCAGGACGCTGACACGCTGGATCGGCGACCCCGACAAGGATAGAGACAAGATGCGGGCGGTCTCTCCGCTCTATCACGTCGACCGCATCCAGGCGCCGCTGCTGCTCGCCTATGGCGCCGCCGACCAGCGTGTCCCGTTGATCCACGGCAATCGCATGCGTAGCGCCCTCGACAGGTACGACAAGAAATACGACTGGGTGGTTTACAACGACGAGGCGCACGGCTTCAACAAGGACGAGAACAAGTTCGACTTCTATCGAAGGGTCGATGCCTTCCTCGCGAAGAACCTGGCGCCGCGCGCGCCCTAGCATCGAAGTCCGCATAGACATTTTTCGACCCATCATGCAGATCGTATCGATGGAAGTGCGAGCGGGTGAGGACCGGATCGATCCCGCCTGCGGACCACACCGTCACTCGGTCGAAGGACGCTGAGCGCCATGTACGTCCCGAAGCACTTCGCGCACGACGACCACGCCGACCTGATGGCGGTGATGCGCGAGCACGCGTTCGCGACGGTTTTCGCAGCGGTCGACGGCGAGCCGTTCGCGACCCATGCGCCAGTTCGCGTGACCCGCTCCGACAACGGCATCGTGACGATCGAAGGGCACGTGGCACGCGCCAATCCGCATGCGGCCGCGCTCGCCGGCGCCCGTGCCATGGTCGTCTTCCAGGGGCCGCACACCTATATCTCGCCGACGCTGTACCGGTCGTCGGGCCGGGTACCCACCTGGAACTACATCGCGGTGCATGCGGTGGGGCGAGTTCGTACGATAAATGCGGCCGACGAGAAGCGCGCGCTTCTGACGCGCTTGATCGCCGATCATGAGCCGTCGTTCAACGAAACCTTCGCGCACTTCGACGCACGTCACCGCGACGGCCTGCTCGCGGCGATCACCGGCTTCGAGATCGTCGTCGACAAGCTCGAGGGGAAGTTCAAGCTCGGCCAGAACCGGCTGGCCGACAACCTGCCGGCAATGCAGGTGGTTCACGAGGAAGGCGACGCCGACCGGCGTTCGATCGCGCAGTGGATGAAGCGTCTGGGCTACTGGTCCTGACCGTTCAGGAACGCGCGCTCCGCGCGACCCAGCGCCTGAGCATCCAGGCGATCGCCACCACGACGACGGCGGTGGCGATCAGCGCCAGCAGTCGTGTCCAGGCCGGATGCGCGAGCCACGCGTCGAACTGCGTGACCACCCCCGCCATCAGCGCCATGACCGGCAGGATGCCGATCGCAGTGCCGAGGAGATAGTCGCGGAAGGTGATCCGCGACGCGCCGATGACGACGTTCTGCAACGAGAACGGAATGGGCGTCAGCCGCATCAGCGCCACCGCGACGAAGCCGCGGCGCGCGAGCAGACCGTCGAAAACGGCGAGGCGGGAATCGGCCCGCTGCGCAAGCCACTCGTCGACCATGGCGCGCGCCGCGTGGCGGCCGATCGCGTAGACCACGCTGCCGCTGACGAGCATTCCCACGAATGCGTAGGCTACGCCGGACCAGGCGCCGAACAGCAGCACGGTAGCGCCGATCATCAGCGTTGCCGGCGCGGCGACGAGGCCGCCGATCACGAATGCCGGGATCACCAGCAGTGGCGCGAACGACCATCCACGCAGCTGCTGTTGCCAGGCAACCAGCGTCGTCGCATCGAAGACCCGGGCCATCGGAGTCACGCCCCAGACGACCGCCAGCACGGCCAGCGCGCAGACGATCAGGATCGCGCTGCCCGGTCGCTTGCGCGCGTCACGGGGGCAGGGTGGCGGAGCGGGTGGTCTGGACATCGCCGCAAGTCTATCCGCGGCGTGCGACGGCACGCGCAGCGGATCATTCGCCGAGATAGGCGGCGCGGACCTTCGGATCGTCGAGCATCGTCGACGCCGGGCCGGTCATCGTGATCAGCCCGGACTCCATCACATAGCCGCGATCGGCCGACTGCAGCGCGAGACGGGCGTTCTGTTCGACCAGCAGGATCGTCATGCCCTGCGAACGGATGTCTCGCACGACCTCGAAGATCTTCTCGACCATGATCGGCGAAAGCCCCATCGACGGCTCGTCGAGCAGCAGCAGCTTCGGATGTCCCATCAGCGCCCGCGCCATCGCGAGCATCTGCTGCTCGCCGCCCGACATCGTGCCGGCCAGTTGCGCCGCACGCTCCTTGAGCCGCGGGAACGTGACGAACATCCGTTCGATGTCGGCCTTGATCTCGGCTTCGTCGTCGCGGACGTACGCACCCATCCGCAGGTTCTCGACGATCGTCATCCGGGCGAACACGCCCCGGCCTTCGGGGACCATCGCCAGCCCCTGGTCGAGTAGCTTGAACGTCGGCGTGCCGGCGAGGTCGTTGCCCAGATAGCGGATGGCGCCGTCGGCCGGCTGCAGCAGCCCGGTGATGGCTTTCAGCGTCGTCGTCTTGCCGGCGCCGTTCGCGCCGATCAGCGTGACCAGCTCGCCGGTGCGGATCTCGAGGTCGATGCCCTTGACGGCCTTGATGCCGCCGTAGTTCACCTTGAGACCCTCGATCGCGAGCATCGTCGCTGCCGGCGCCGTCGCCGTTTTCAGGACGGCGGCCATCAGTGCGCTCCTCCTGCACCCAGATAGGCCTCGATGACCGCCGGATTCTTCTGCACGTCGGCCGGCACGCCTTCGGCGATCGGCTTGCCGTAGTCGAGGACGGTGACGCGGTTGCACAGACCCATCACGAGCTTGACGTCGTGTTCGATCAGCAGGATGGTCTTGCCGTCGGCGCGGATGTTGTCGAGCAGGTCGCGCAGCGACAGCTTCTCGGTCGCGTTCATGCCGGCTGCCGGTTCGTCGAGCGCGAGCAGCTTCGGGTCGGTCGCGAGCGCGCGGGCGATCTCGAGCCGGCGCTGGTCGCCGTACGACAGCGTGCGGGCCCGGTAGTCCGCGTATTTCGCCACGCCGACATATTCGAGCAGCTCCATCGCGCGCTGGCGGATGTCGTGTTCCTCGCGCCGGGCGCCGGGCGTTCGCAGGACGGCCCCGATCACGCCGGCATGCGTGCGCACGTGGCGGCCGACCATCACGTTCTC
This sequence comes from Burkholderiaceae bacterium, assembly GCA_039936235.1. GTDB lineage: Bacteria > Pseudomonadota > Gammaproteobacteria > Burkholderiales > Burkholderiaceae_D > CAHJXF01. The sequence continues at coordinate 9,363 of JBDTIS010000153.1, forward strand.
GATCGCCGTCATCTCGCCGAACAGGCGGATGTTCTGAAAGGTCCGCGCGATGCCGGCTTTCGCGACTTCGTGCGGCGCCGAAGGCGAATACGGCTGACCGTCGAGTTCGAAGCTGCCCGAGTCCGGCTGGTAGAGCCCGGTGATGACGTTGAAGAAGGTCGTCTTGCCTGCGCCGTTCGGTCCGATCAGCCCGTAGATCATCCCTTCGCGGATCGTCACGCCGACGTCGGACAGCGCCTGCAGGCCGCCGAAGCGCTTGTTGACGCCCTTGATCGACAGCATGACCTTGGCCCTGGCGGGATCCTTGACGGCGGCATCCGGAGCGAGCGCGGCATTCATCGTCAGGCCCCTTCCGCCGCGGCGCGCTTGGATTTGATGCCGCCGAGCCCCTTGCCATGCTCCGGCGCAGGCCACAGGCCGGCCGGCCTGAACAGCATGATGCCGACCATCGCGAGCCCGTAGAGCAGCTGCCGGATCACCTCCGAATCGACCAGCACGTGGCCGAACAGTGCGTTCTGCACCGGCACCGCCACGTGACGCAGCACTTCGGGGAAGGCCGCGAGCAGCACGCCGCCGAGGATGACGCCCGGGATGTGACCCATGCCGCCGAGCACGACCATCGCGAGCACGACGATCGACTCGAGCAGTCCGAAGGACTCCGGCGAAACGAAGCCCTGGAACGCGGCGAACATCGAGCCCGAGACACCGCCGAACGATGCGCCCATCGCGAACGCCAGCAACTTGATGTTGCGGGTGTTGATGCCCATGGCCTTGGCTGCGATCTCGTCTTCGCGGATCGCGACCCACGCCCGGCCGATCCGCGAGTTCTGCAGCCGGATGCTGAAGAACACGATGACGACGACCAGCGCCAGGAACAGGTAGTAGTAGAGCTGCACGACGGACACTTCGACGCCGAACAGGTTGATCGGCTGGCGGAATGAAACATCGCCGAACAGCTTCGGTTCGATGTTGAGGATGCCCTGCGGCCCGTTGGTGATGTTCACCGGCGAGTTCAGGTTGTTCATGAAGATGCGGATGATCTCGCCGAAGCCGAGCGTCACGATCGCGAGGTAGTCGCCCCGCAGCTTGAGCGTCGGCGCGCCGAGGATCACGCCGAACAGTGCGGCCAGGGCCGCCGCGAGCGGGATGATCACCCACATCGGCAGGTGAATGCCGTTCGCGGTGATGGTCGGTCCGAACACGCCGACCATCCAGTGGCCCAGATCGGGGTAGGTGTCGACGAAGGACTGCAGCACGGTCGCGAACTGCGGCGACGCCAGCAGCGCGCACAGGTAGGCTCCGATCGCGTAGAAGGCGATGTAGCCGAGGTCGAGCAGGCCCGCGAAGCCGACGACGATGTTCAGTCCGAGGGCCAGCATGATGTACAGCAACGCGAAGTCGAGGATGCGTACCCACGAATCGCCGGCCTGGCCCGCGACGACCGGCGCGACCAGCAGCGCGATCACGAGGATCGCGAGACCGCTGTAGGCCTTCCGGGTCGGCGAGCCGAGCGGCAGCGCCGGGTCGACCTCGGTTTCGATGTTCCCGCCCGTTTCCAGATGTGCACTCATGCCCGGTCCGCCACGCGTTCGCCCATGATTCCGGAAGGTCTCAACGTCAGCACGATGACCAGCACCACGAACGCGAACACGTCCTGGTAGTTGCTGCCGAGGAAACCGTCGGTGAGATCGCCGATGTAGCCGGCGCCGAGCGCCTCGACGATGCCGAGGATCAGGCCGCCGACCATCGCGCCGTAGATGTTGCCGATGCCGCCGAGTACCGCCGCCGTGAAGGCCTTCAGCCCCGGGATGAAGCCCATGTAGAAATGGGCGACCGAGTAGTTGGCCGCGACCATCACGCCGGCCACGGCCGCGAGCGCGGCGCCGATCGCGAAAGTCGCGACGATCACGCGATTGGAGTCGACGCCCATCAGGCTCGCGATCCGCGGATTCTCGGCCGTGGCCCGCATCGCGCGGCCGAGCTTGGTCCGCTCGACCAGCAGCACGAGGCTGCCCATCATCAGCGCCGCGACGATCAGGATCATGATCTGCGTCGGCGTGATCAGCGCGCCGGCGATGTCGATCGAGTTGTTCGGCAGTAGCGGCGGGAACACCTTGTAGTTGCGCCCGAAGATGATCATCGCGAGCGTCTGCAGGATGATCGATACGCCGATCGCGGTGATCAGCGGCGCGAGCCGCGGGGCGTTGCGCAGCGGTCGATAGGCGACGCGCTCGATCGTCACGTTGACGACGATGCAGACCGGGATCGCGACGAGCAGTCCGGCGACGAGCAGGAGCGGACCCGGAACGCCCGGCGCCACCGCGTGCAGCCCGGTGACTACCGCGTAGGCAGTCAACGCGCCCACCATCAGCACGTCGCCATGCGCGAAGTTGATCAGGTTGAGAATGCCGTACACCATCGTGTAGCCGAGGGCGATCAGCGCATAGATGCTGCCGAGGACGAGACCGTTGAGGATCTGCTGAAGAAGGATATCCATCCGAGGTCCGCACGAGATCGGCGGCATCGCTCCTTGTGTCCGGCGTGTGGTTCAGCGCGTAGTTCGATCGGCAACGAACGAGACCTTGGGACCCGTGCGAGGCAGCCGATGCTAAGGCTTGCCTACGCAACTGCCATGCCCAGGCGAAGGGCATGGTAGCAGCGGGGGACCGGCTCCGGCACGCTTTGTCGCGTCGCGGTCACAGCTCGTTCAATGTCATCAGCGACGCGTTGCCTCCGGCAGCAGCGGTGTTGACGCTCTCGGCCAGTTCGCGCATCAGCCGCCACGACTGGAGCACGGGCTCGGTGCCTCGATCCCACGGAATGATCGCGACAAGGGCGCCCGGTCGTGCGGCGCAAGCCTGTCTGGTGCGCACGCGATCCTCGGCGGACAGCGCGATCAGGATGGCATCGAGTTCCGCGAGCGCGTCGACGCGGCCGTCCCATGGACGGACGTAGCCGTGCAGCGATCTGGGCAACAGGATGGTCTGCGCGAACGGCCGGATTCCCACCGAGTGCGCCGCGATCAGCTGATGCACGAGGTCGACCCGGTCGTCCGCGAGACATGCGACGGCGTCGCGTGCTCGCAACACGAGCGTGTTGGTCTCGCCGGTCGGACCCGGCAGCGCCATCGTCGTGAGGCCGGCAGCCACGGCCTCGCACAGCACGCAGTGCGCGTCCAGCGCTGCGTGCTGCGCGGCGTCGAACCCGTCGAACCCCCGGCAGCCGCTAATCGCCGCGCGCAATGCGGCCATCGACGCAGCCAGAGGCACGCCGTCGATCACCGACGACCTGAAGCGATGTGCGCCGTGGCCGCCGTCGATCCGCGCGAGATAGAACGGGCCGCCGGCTTTGGGACCTGTGCCCGATAGCCCTTCGCCGCCGAACGGCTGCACCCCGACCGTCGCGCCGATCAGCGTGCGGTTGACGTAGAGGTTGCCGACCCGCGCGCGACCGGCCACACGATCGATGTGTTCGGTGATACGGCTGTGGATCCCCATCGTCAGGCCGTAGCCGGTCGCGGCGATCGCCTCGATCAGCGCGTCGAGCTGGCCGAAATGCCATCGCAGCACGTGCAGTACCGGGCCGAAGATCTCGCCCGGGATGTCGGCGATGCGATCGATCTCGATGATCGTCGGCGCGACGAACGTCCCGGCTGCGCAGCCGGCCGGCAGCGGCAGTGCGTGGACGCGATGGCCGCGTGAACGCATCAGCGCGACGTGCGCGTCCAGACGCTCGCGGGCTTCGGTGTCGATGACCGGGCCGACATCGGTGGCCAGTCGCATCGGATCGCCGACCGCGAACTCGGCCAGGCCACCCTCGAGCATCGTCAGCGTCGCGTCGTAGACGGCGTCCTGCAGGCACAGGATGCGCAGTGCCGAACAGCGCTGACCGGCCGAGTCGAAGGCCGACACCAGCGCATCGTTGACCACCTGTTCGGTCAGCGCGCTCGAGTCGACGATCA
>JBDTIS010000154.1:0-6394 GCA_039936235.1 Burkholderiaceae bacterium
GTTGCCGAATATCTGCGCGCTCAACTCAAGAAGGTGGGAATCGCAGCGGACGTCCGAACCTCCGCCGACTTTCCCGCCTGGTCCAAGCGAATCGCGGCGCGCGACTTCGACATTACGATGGACGCGGTGTTCAACTGGGGCGATCCTGTGATCGGCGTGCATCGCACCTACCTTTCGACCAACATCAAACCGATCGTGTGGACCAATACGCAGGACTACAACAATCCCAAGGTCGACGAACTTCTCAACGCCGCCGCCGGCGAGCTCGACCCGGCCAAACGCAAGGCGCTGTACGCGAAGTTCTCGAAGATCGTCACCGAGGACCTGCCCATCGATTTCATCAATGTGATGTCGATGCATACTGTTGCGAGCGTCAAGATCGGCAATGTGCCGACGACCATCTGGGGTCCGCTCTCGCCGTACGATGACGTCTACTTCAAGTAGCGAGACGAGATGAGCGTGCTGCGCTATATCGCATCGCGGTTGCTGCAAGGCTTGGGCCTGGTGCTGGCCGTCGTGGTGCTGAACTTCGTGCTCGTGCATGCCGCGCCCGGCGATCCCGTGGAAACGATCGCCGGCGCGAGCGGCGGTATGTCGCCCGAACTGATGGCGCAACTGCGCACCCAGTACGGATTGGACAAGTCCCTTCCGGTACAACTCGGCGTCTACCTGGGCAAGGTGATCCACGGGGACTTGGGCTACTCGTATTTCTTCAACCTGCCCGTGTCGTCACTGATCGCCGAGCGCCTGCCGGCGACGCTGCTGCTGGTGCTCAGCTCGGTGCTGGTGGCGTTCGTGATCGGCACGGCGCTCGGCGTGCTGTCGGCGCGCAAGCCCAACGGCGTGCTGTCGCAGTTCATCACGGTGCTGTCGATGGTCGGCTTCGCCGCGCCGGTGTTCTGGACCGGCATCCTGTTGGTCCTCCTGTTCGCGCTGGTGATCCCGATCCTTCCGGTAGCGGGCATGCGAGCCGTCGACTCGAGTGGCGGCGGCCTCAAGGACGTGATCGACGTGATGTATCACCTCGTCCTGCCCGTCGTGACGCTGAGCCTGGTCTATCTCGCGCAGTACAGTCGGCTGGCGCGCTCGTCGATGCTCGACGTACTGGGCTCCGACTTCATCCGAACCGCGCGTGCCAAGGGCCTGAGCGCGCGGGTCATCCTTTACAAGCACGCGTTGCGCAACGCGCTGTTGCCCGTGATCACCGTGCTCGGACTGCAGTTCGGCAATGTCCTGTCGGGTGCGATCCTGGTCGAGACGGTGTTCAACTGGCCCGGTCTCGGCCGGCTCGCGTTCGAGTCGGTGTTGCGGCGCGACTACCCGACCATCCTCGGGCTGCTGCTGCTGTCGTCCATCGTCGTGGTCGTGATGAACCGGCTCACCGACTTGTGCTACGGCTTCATCGACCCGCGGATCAAGGCCTCGTGAGCACGCCGATTCCGGAAGTGCCGGCGGCTGCGAAACTGGTGGCAGACCGCCCGGTCGCGAAGGTCGAGCACCCGACCGCCGAAGCGTTGCGCATGTTCATGCGCAACCCGTCCGCCATCGTCGGCATCATCATCCTGTTGATCGCAGTGCTCGTCGCGATCGCCGGACCCTGGGTCTATCCTGCCGACCCGTTCGAGATCCGCGTCGCGCCATTGACGCCTCCGTTCACGGAGGATGCGTGGCTCGGCAGCGACTACCTCGGCCGCGACGTGCTGACGATGCTGATCTACGGCGGGCGCGCCACCCTGGCGGTCGGCGCCGTCGCGGCCTTCCTGTCGGTGCTGATCGGCATCACGCTGGGTGCCTTCGCCGGCTACTACGGCGGGCGCGTCGACAGCATCCTGATGCGCATCACCGAGTTCTTCCAGGTGCTGCCGGCGCTCCTGTTCGCGATGGTGCTGGTGACGCTGTTTCCTCCGACCATGCTGACCGTGACGCTGGCCATCGGCGTGGTGAGCTGGCCTGGCACCGCGCGCCTGACGCGTGCCGAATTCCTGAAGTTCCGCGGCCTCGAGTTCGTGCGCGCCGAACGCGCCATCGGCGCAGGCAACGCCCGCATCATCTGGAAAGTGATCCTGCCCAACGCGCTGCCGCCGCTGGTGGTCTCGGCGTCGCTGGCCGTCGGTGCGGCGATCCTGTTCGCCGCCGGTCTGCAGTTCCTCGGCCTGGGTGACCAGAACCAGATGAGCTGGGGTCTGATGCTCGGGTCAAGCCGCCCCTATGTGCTGTCGTGCTGGTGGGCCGTCGCCTTTCCCGGGGCAGCGATATTCCTCGTCGTGCTGGCAGTCAGCCTGATCGGCGACGGGCTGAACGACGCGATGAACCCGAAACTGCGAGAGCGTTGATGGACGAAGCACTGCTCCGGGTTCAGGACCTGCGCGTCGAATTCAAGACGCGCCGTGGCAGTGCACTGGTCCTGAACGGCGTCGACTTCGAGATTCACGCCGGCGAAACGCTGTGCGTGGTCGGTGAGTCCGGCTGCGGCAAGAGCATGACCGCGCTCGCATTGCTGCGGCTGATTCCGTCGCCGCCAGGCCGGATCAGCGGCGGACGCGTGCTGTTCCAGGACGAAGACCTGCTGGAGGCCGACGAGGCACGCATGCGCGACGTGCGCGGCAATCGCATCTCGATGATCTTCCAGGAGCCGATGACCTCGTTGAACCCGGTGTTCACGGTGGGTGATCAGATCGGCGAATCGCTGCGCCTGCACGCCGGGCTCGACGCGAAGGCAGCGCGTGCGCGGACGGTAGAAATGCTGCAGCAGGTCGGCATTCCCGCCCCTGAGCGGCGCGTCGACGAATACCCGCATCAGATGTCGGGGGGCATGCGCCAACGCGTGATGATCGCGATGGCGCTGGCGTGTCGGCCCGATATCCTGATCGCCGACGAGCCGACTACCGCGCTCGACGTCACCGTGCAGGCGCAGATCTTCGATTTGCTGCGCGACCTTCAGCGCGAGAAAGGCACCGCGATCCTGTTCATCACGCACGACATGGGGGCTGTCGCCGAAATGGCGGATCGCGTGATGGTGATGTACGCGGGTCGCGTGATCGAACATGGCACGGTCGAACAGGTGTTGTCACACCCCGGCCATCCCTATACGCAGGGATTGATCGACTGCCTGCCCGAGCTCGGCAGCAGCCAGGTCCACGAAGACGCGTCCTGGCGCGATGACCTGACCGAGATCGACGGCGTCGTGCCATCGATCTGGGAGTTGGGTAGCGGCTGCGCTTTTCGCGAACGCTGCCCCTACGCGATGCCTCGCTGCGCGGCCGAGGTGCCTCCGATGTTCGCGGTGCCGACTGCGACGAACGATGCGCCTGGCGCTCGCCGGCATGCAGCGGCGTGCTGGCTTCACGCAGCCGTCGTCGTGGAGGCCGCATCATGAACGCCGACGGCAAGACGACGCTGCTGTCGGTCGAGAATCTCAAGGTTCACTTTCCGCGTGCTGGGAAGGGCTGGTTCCGGCCACCCGAGGTCGTCAAGGCAGTCGACGACATGTCGTTCGATGTCGCGCGGGGCACGACCCTGGCGATCGTCGGTGAATCGGGCTCGGGCAAGACCACGGCCGCACTCGCCGTGCTGCGCCTCGGGCCCGTCACCGAGGGCAGGATTCAACTCGGCGACACCGACCTGACCGCGCTCGACGGCGAAGAATTGCGCCAGGCGCGGCGTCGGCTGCAGATCATCTTCCAGGATCCGTTCTCGTCGCTCAACCCGCGCCAGCGCGCGGGCCACGCGGTACGCGCGCCGCTCGACCTGATGGCGGTGGGAACACCGGCGCAACGCACCGAACGCGTGGCGGAACTGTTCACCGCGGTCGGCCTCAGGCCCGAGCAGCAGCACCTCTTTCCGCACCAGTTTTCCGGCGGTCAGCGCCAGCGCATCAACATCGCGCGGGCGCTCGCGACCAACCCCGAGCTGATCGTCTGCGACGAGCCGGTGTCGGCGCTCGACGTGGCGATCCGCGCGCAGATTCTCAATCTGCTGGTACGACTGCAGCGCGAGCTCGGGCTGACCTACCTGTTCATCTCGCACGACATGGCGGTCGTCGAGCACATCTGCGACGACATCGCCGTGATGTACCTCGGCCAGATCGTCGAGCGCGCGTCACGACGCGCTTTCTTCGGAAACCCGCTGCACCCTTACAGCGTCGCGCTGATGTCGGCGGTACCTACCGTGGGTGGCGGCAGGACGCGAGCGGCGCGGCGCATCAAGCTGACCGGCGACCCGCCGAGCCCGATCGACCCGCCACCAGGCTGTCGCTTCGCGGGGCGCTGCCCGGTCGCCGAGCCCGCCTGCTCGGAGGCCCTGCCCCCGCTGCGTGAAATCGTACCGGGCCATTGGGTGCGGTGCCGCCGCGTCGAGCTGGTCGACGGGACGCCGCGAGCGCCACTGCAACTCCCGGCGGCGTGATCGTCGTCGGGCACCTCGGAAGCCGGGCGACTCTGCGGCGAATGACTCCCTCTCGGATCACACCATCATGAATCACACGACCGTCTATCAAGCCCGCAAGATCATCACGATGAACCCGATGCAGCCCGAGGCGACGCATGTGGCGGTGCGCGACGGCCGCATCCTCGCGGTAGGTTCGCTCGAGCGCATGCGCGAATGGGGCGCGTTCGAACTCGACACGCGTTTTGCCGGTCAGGTGCTGATGCCGGGTCTGGTCGAAGGCCATTCGCATCTGATGGCAGGCGGCCTGTGGCAGTTTCCGTTCGTCGGCTTTCATTCACGCACCGCACCGGACGGCGAGGTCTGGGCCGGTTGCCGCAACTTCGACGAAGTCGTCGCGAGGCTCATCGAGCTCGAGGCGCTGATCGAAGACCCGGACAAGCCGCTGCTCGCCTGGGGATTCGACCCTATCTTCTTTGGCAGCGAACCCATGACGGTGCACCACCTCGACCGCGTTTCGACAACGCGCGCGGTGGTCATCCTGCACGCGAGCCAGCATCTGATGAACGTGAATTCCGTCGCGATGGCGCAGGCGGGCATCACGCGCGACACGGAGATCGAAGGCATTGCGCGTTTCGAAGACGGCGAACGGCGCGGCGAGCCGACCGGCGAACTGCAGGAGTTCGCGGCGATGTTCCCTATCTCGCGTCTGACCGGCAACATCTTTCGCGTCGCGGGTTCAACCGAGCAGAGCCTTCGTCTATTTGGCCAGATCGCTCAACTCGCCGGCGTGACGACCGCGACCGATCTCGTCAACGACCTGTCGGATCACAACGTGCAGGTGCTGGGGCGGGTAACCGCCGAAGCCGACTACCCGGTACGGCTCGTGCCGGCATACATCGGACTCGATGGCTCGCTCTCGCGCGAAGCAGGCACCGCGCGGGTGAGAAGTCGCGTGGAGACCAATACCGACAAGCTCCACTTCGGCGCTGTCAAGATCGTCACCGACGGCTCGATCCAGGGATTTACCGCGCGTGTTCGCTGGCCCGGCTATTTCAACGGCCATGAAAACGGCATCTGGATCCAGGCGCCCGAAGAGCTGAAGGCGACGATCGCGCATTTCCACGCTGCCGGCTTCCAACTGCACATCCACACCAACGGCGACGAAGCGACCGAGTTGGCGATCGATGGCATCGAGGCCGCGCTCGCTGCGCATCCCCGCGCCGACCATCGCCACACCCTGCAGCATTGCCAGATGGCCGACGCCGCGCAGTTCCGCCGCATGGCGCGCCTGGGCATCTGCGCCAATCTGTTCGCCAATCATCTGTACTACTGGGGCGACGCGCACTACGCACTGACGATGGGCCCCGATCGCGCCGAGCGCATGGACGCGTGCGCCACCGCACTGAGATACGGCGTGCCGCTCGCGATCCATTCCGACGCACCGATCACGCCGCTCGGTCCGCTGTTCACCGCATGGTGCGCGGTCAATCGGCTGACGTCGTCGGGCCGCGTTCTAGGCGAGAGCGAGCGTATCGGCGTGGGCGACGCGCTGTACGCGATCACGATGGGTGCCGCGTTCACGCTCGGGCTCGACGACCGCATCGGTTCGATAGAAGTCGGCAAGTTCGCCGACTTCTGCGTGCTCGACGACGATCCGCTGACCGTCGCTCCCGAGGCACTGAAAGACTTGCGCGTCGCAGGCACTGTGCTCGGCGGCCGCGTGCTCGTGATGCCAGGCGCGAGCGCGACCTGACAGTGACAGCGGCATCACGGCCACGCCTGCCGTTGATCGTCATCGGTGGTTTCCTCGGCGCGGGCAAGACGACGCTGCTGAACCGGCTTCTGCGTGAATCGCAGGGTCAAAGGCTGGCGGTGCTGGTCAACGATTTCGGCACTCTCAACATCGATGCCGAATTGGTCGCATCGAACGCCGGCGATACGATCGCGCTGACCAACGGCTGCGTCTGCTGCTCGATCGGCGACGACCTGACGACAGCGCTGATCGCGG
>JBDTIS010000155.1:0-35550 GCA_039936235.1 Burkholderiaceae bacterium
TGGTCCACACCACGATCAGTGCGCCGGCCAGCAACAGCAGTCCGCTGCGACCCGGGATGCGATCGGTCCAGGCGAACGCCCTGCGGCGCTGCGGCGATTCGACTGCCCGCACGACCTGCAGGCAGGCGAGCGTCAGCATCGCGGCACCGAGGCACAGCAGCGCGTACGGCCGGGCCTCGATCGAGAAATAGACCTGGAACGGCGTCAGCGCGAACAGCAGCGCGGCGAGCGCACCGATCCCGAAACGATCGTCGCCATGGCCGCGTGCGCGATCCAGTTCGCGACCGGCGACATAGACCACCGCGATCGTCAGTAATCCGAACAGCGTCGACAGCAGCCGCATCGCGACGGTCCCGTCGCCGACCACCGCGATCCAGGGATGCAATAGCGCGAAATACAGCGGCGGATGCGGATCGCAGGTCGGCACCAGCGTCCACAACGCCGTCATCCGCTGCTGCGCGTCCCACCACGAGTAGCCTTCGTCGAGCCAGAGTGTGTCGCGCCCGATCACGAGCCCGCGGAGCATGGCCGCCAGCGCGACGATGACGAGCAGCACGCCCGGGTAGAGACGGAGACGCAGCCCTTGCGGCTGCGGGGCGGACGGAGAAGTCATAAAGGGAAAAGGCGGTCCCGGTGATGCGTGGACGGACGCCTGAAACGAACAGGCGAGCCAGCGGCTCGCCCGATCCAGCGATGGGTCGGGTCACGGCACGACGATCGCGCCATGATCCGCCATCAATACACCTACAGCGTGCGGGCCACTTCCTGGACCTCGAAGATCTCGAGCTGATCGCCCTCTTCGATGTCGCTGTAATTCTTCAGCGACAGGCCGCATTCGAAGCCGGCACGGACTTCCTTGACGTCGTCCTTGAAGCGCTTGAGCGAATCGAGCTCGCCGGTCCACATGACGACATTGGCCCGCAGCAGCCGCACCATCGCGCCGCGCCTGACGATTCCTTCGGTGACCATGCAACCGGCCACGGCACCGACCTTCGGAATCTTGAAGACCGCGCGGATCTCGACGAGGCCGATCTGCTCTTCGCGCTTTTCCGGCGATAGCATCCCGCCCATCGCCGCCTTGATATCGTCGACCGCGTCGTAAATGATGTTGTAGTAACGGATGTCGACGCCGTTGGCCTCGGCCAGCTTGCGAGCCTGAGCATCCGCACGGACGTTGAAGCCGATCACGACCGCCTTCGACGCGACCGCGAGGTTGATGTCCGACTCGGTGATGCCACCGACCGCCGAATGGACCATCACGACGCGCACTTCGCTCGTCGAAAGCTGGTTCATCGCGTGGCCAATCGCTTCCTGCGAGCCCTGGACGTCGGACTTGACGATCAACGGCAGCGTCTGCACGGCAGCGCCCTGGTCGAACATGTTCTCGAGCTTCGCCGCCTGCTGCCTGGCGAGCTTGACGTCGCGGAACTTGCCCTGACGGAACAGCGCGATCTCGCGCGCCTTGCGTTCGTCGGCCAGCACCATGACTTCTTCACCGGCCTGCGGCACCTCGGTCAGGCCCTGGATCTCGACCGGAATCGACGGCCCCGCGGTCAGCACCGGCTTGCCGTTCTCGTCGAGCATCGCGCGGACACGACCGAACGACGAACCCGCCAGCACGATGTCGCCGCGCTTCAGCGTGCCGGATTGCACGAGGATGGTTGCGACCGGACCCTTGCCCTTGTCGAGCTTGGCTTCGATCACGAGGCCGCGCGCCGGGGCGTCGATCGGCGCCTTCAACTCCAGCACTTCGGCCTGCAGCAGCACGTTCTCGAGCAACGTGTCGATGCCGTCGCCGGTCTTGGCCGACACCTGGACGAACGGCGAATCGCCGCCGAACTCTTCGGGCACGACCTGTTCGGAAACCAGTTCCTGACGGACGCGGTCCGGGTTCGCACCCGGCTTGTCGATCTTGTTCATCGCGACGATGATCGGCACGCCTGCGGCACGCGCATGGGCGATGGCTTCTTTCGTCTGTGGCATAACGCCGTCGTCGGCGGCAACCACAAGGATCACCAGGTCGGTGGCCTTCGCACCACGGGCACGCATCGCCGTGAAGGCTTCGTGGCCCGGGGTGTCGAGGAACGTGATCATGCCGCGCGGCGTTTCCACGTGATACGCGCCGATGTGCTGCGTGATGCCGCCGGCTTCGCCGCTGGCGACCTTGGCCGTGCGGATCCTGTCGAGCAGGGACGTCTTGCCATGGTCGACATGGCCCATGACGGTGACGACCGGCGCGCGCGGCTCGGCCGGGCCGGATTCGGCGAAGCCGGAGTCGATCAGCGTCGCTTCCGGGTCGTCGAGCTTGGCGGCCGTTGCCTTGTGGCCCATCTCCTCGATCACGATCATCGCGGTCTCCTGATCGAGGACCTGATTGATCGTGACCATCTGGCCGAGCTTCATCAGTTACTTGATGACCTCGGAGGCCTTGATGGCCATCGAGTGCGCGAGGTCTGCCACCGTAATCGTCTCCGGGACGCGGATGTCGCGGACGATCGGCTCCGACGGTGCGCTGAAGTTGTTCGACGTGCTGTCCTCGGCATGCCGATGACGGCCGCCGCCGCGCGGACCGCGCCAGCCGGGGCTGAACGAGTCGCCGCGGGTCTTGATCGCGCGCTTCTTGGCCGCGTCGTCCTGCCAAGTCGACGACAGCGCCGCCGACTTGACCGACTTGCCGCCCTTCTTGTCGTCCTTCTTGTCGGTAGCCGTACCGACCTTCGCAGCCGGCTTGTGCAGCGTGCCGGCGATCGGTGCGGCGGGCTTCGCGGCGACCGTGGTCGGGGGCGCGACGACCGGCGCGGGCGCCGGCGCCTTGGCGACGCGCTTGGTCGTCATCAGCTTGTTGATGCCGGCGACTTCGGCCTCGACGGCCTTGCGCGCGGCTAGGCGGGCATCGGCCTCGGCCTTCGCACGCTGCTCGGCCGCGACCGAAGCAGTGCGCGCGGCCTCGGCTTCGGCCGGACCCGACGCCGCGGCGGCGCGCTGCGCCAGTTCTTCCGCTTCGGCGCGGACGCGGGCTTCGGCGGCGACCTGCTCGGCGTCGAGTCGCTCCTGCTTCTCGCGCGCGTCGGCCGCCTGCTTCGCGATCAGCGCGGCGGTGCGCTCGGCTTCCTCTTCACGCAGGCGCCGCTGCTCTTCGCCGATGTGGTCGACGACCGGCGGCGCTTCGACCACCGGCTCGAGAGCGACCTCGACCTCGACGACCGGTGCCACGACCGGCTCGGATTCGAGGACGTCGTCGCGCTTGACGAATACGCGTTTCTTGCGGACTTCGACCTGGATCGTCCGGGCCTTGCCGGTCGCGTCGGCCTGTTTGATCTCGGACGTCGACTTGCGCGTCAGCGTGATCTTCTTCTTCGTATCGGTACCGCCGTGCGCCTTGCGCAATGCGTCGAGCAGACGCGCCTTGTCGTTCTCCGACAGGACATCGTCCGGGGATTCCTTCGTAACACCGGCAGCACGCAGTTGGTCAAGCAGCACGTTGGCGGGCAGCTTCAGTTCTTGCGCGAATTGGGCAACGTTGTTGCTTGCCATTCAGTCCTCAGTTTCTCGATTCGATTGCGTGCTCACATCCACCTCGGATCCCGCAGATTGCAGAAACCCGCCCTGCCGCAACCGTTCATGCAAACCAGTGTTCCCGGGCCTTCATGATCAGCGCCTTCGCGCGCTCATCGTCGACACCCGTCATGTCCGTCAATTCGTCGACCGCCAGCTCCGCGAGTTCGTCGCGGGTGAAGACGTTGCCGCCTGCCAGCTTGGCCGCGAGTTCGCGGTCCATGCCGTCGAGCGACAGCAGGTCTTCGGTGGTCTTCTCGATCTTTTCCTCGTTGACGATCGCTTCGGTCAGCAACGCATTGCGCGCGCGGTTGCGCAGCTCGTTAACCGTCTCTTCGTCGAACGAAGGGATTTCCAGCATCTCGGAGATCGGCACGTAGGCCACCTCTTCGAGACTCGCGAAACCTTCCTGCACTAGGATCTCGGCGACCTCTTCGTCGACATCCAGCTTGTCGATGAACAGCTGACGCGTGTGCGCGGTCTCGGCGACGCTCTTCTCGGCCGATTCCTCGGCCGACATCAGGTTGATCTGCCAGCCGGTGAGCTCCGAGGCCAGGCGCACGTTCTGCCCGGCACGTCCGATCGCGATCGCGAGATTCTCCTCGTCGACCACGACGTCCATGCTGTGCTTCTCTTCGTCGACGACGATCGACGACACGTTCGCGGGCGCCAGCGCGCCGATGACGAACTGCGCCGGATCGTCGGACCACAACACGATGTCGACGTTCTCGCCACCGAGCTCGTTGCGCACCGCCTGCACGCGCGAACCGCGCATGCCGACGCAGGTGCCGATCGGGTCGATTCGGCGGTCCGTCGTGAACACGGCGATCTTGGCGCGAACGCCCGGGTCGCGCGCGGCGGCCTTGATGTGCAGAAGCCCCTGCTCGATCTCCGGTACTTCGAGCTCGAACAACTTGACGATGAAGTCCGGCGCGGTACGTGACAGCATCAGCTGCGGGCCACGCACTTCGCGGTCGACGCGCATCACATAGGCGCGGACCCGATCGCCGACGCGCAGGTTTTCCTTAGGGATCATCTGGTCGCGCTTCAAGCGCGCCTCGACGCGTCCTGCCTCGACGATCGCATCCCCCTTGTCCATCCGCTTGACGCTGCCGGTGACGATCGATTCGCCGCGCGCCAGGAAGTCGGACAGGATCTGCTCGCGCTCGGCGTCGCGAATCTTCTGCAGGATGGTCTGTTTCGTGTCCTGTGCGAAGCGGCGGCCGTACTCGGCCGGGTCGAGCTGCTCTTCGATGTATTCGTCGATCTCGATGTCGTCGATCTGTTCGCGGGCTTCGGACAGGAGCTCCTGGCGATCGGGAAATTCGAGGCCGGCCTCGTCGGGCACGACCTGCCAGCGGCGGAAAGCCTCGTTGTCGCCGCTCTCGCGATCGACCGAGACGCGGATGTCCACGTCGCCCGGAAAGAGCTTCTTGGTCGCTGCGGCCAACGCCTGCTCGAGCGCACCGAACACGACCTCCTTGGACACGTTCTTCTCACGCGCGAGCGCATCGACCAACAATAGGATTTCCCGGCTCATCGTTTCTTACTCCCTGCGTTGCTTCTGAAATCGATACGTGGCACGAGCCGCGCCTTCTCTACTTCGTCGAACGAGAACTCGAGCAACTCGGGTTCTCCTTCGCCGCCTTCCAGCACCAGACCGAACCGGGTCGGCGCCGCCGCCTGCGGCGCGGTCGATCCATCGATCGACCCCGTCGCTGCAACACTCTGCAACACCCCCTGGAACTGCTTGCGTCCGCGCAGTTGGCCGTCCGGCGAGACCCGCAGCTTGACGAACACTTCGTAGCCCGAGAAACGCGCGAAATGAGCAGGCTTCTTCAACGGTCGATCGAGACCCGGCGACGAAATCTCCAGCCTTTCGTAGTTGACGTTCTCGACCGCGAACACGAGGGTCAACTGATCGCTCACCTTGGCGCAGTCTTCGACGGTGATGCCCCCCTTCATGGAGCCGTCGTCGAGCATCTCGACGTCAGGGTTGTCGATGAACACCCGCAGGACACCGCCACCGGCCCATTCCACGTCGACCAGTTCGTAGCCCAACCCCTCGACCGTCTGCTCTATGACCGAATCGCTCCACACCGTCTTGTCTGCCCTGTCGCTTCACGCCTGAAATCGTCGCCCGAACGCGCACGTCTCGCATCGCATACGGGAAAAAAAAGTGGGCACGAAGCCCACTTGATCTGCATCCTTCACCGCCTGTGTCCGCGCGGAAACGTCGTCGCTACTGCACCCGCCGGCTGATCGGGCTTTCACGCATTGCCACCTACTGACAAGCCGCCGGCAATCTGCGTTCGGACAACCGGGGATTGTACCAGCGAAGCGCACTCTGGACAAGCTTGGCACGACTGTTGCGCGGGGATACCGCTTCGCGCCTCAGGCCGGCCTGCGACGCCGCGGTCCCGCGGATGCCGGACGCGCGGGCTTGTTGAACTGCGGACGTGACGGACGCGCGCCACGCGACGGCTGCGTGAACGCACCGAGCGCCGTCACCAGCGGGTCGATCTTCCCTTTCGGGTAGTCGGCGTCGCCGACCGGACGCGAGGCATTTGCGTTTCCATTGACACCCCCGTTGCCGTTCACGTTGCCGTTATGCGGCTTGCCGCGCGGCTTGCCGTTACCACTCGGCCCGAAAGCCCGCGGCTGGCGGTCACCGTTGCCGACGCCGGCCGGACGCGGACGACCCGGACGCGGCCCCCGCTTCGTCGACGGATGCGCGTAGCCGCTGGTGGGCGGCGCGACCGACGGCATCATCGGATCGATGGTGCGCGGGACCTGCGGCCGATGACGCTTCGTCTCGGCGGGATCGCCGACGCCCTTCGTCGCAACCCCGAGTTCGACGCACCAGCGTCGTACCAGTGCCGGATCGAGCTCGTCCCACCTGCCACGACTGAGCGCACGCGGCAGGTGGACGCCGCCGTAGCGGATCCGGATCAGGCGGCTCACGGTCAGGCCGACGGCCTCGAACATGCGGCGCACCTCGCGATTGCGGCCTTCGCCGATCACGACGCGATACCAGCGGTTCGCACCGTCGCCGCCGGCGAAGTCGACCGTCGAGAAACGCGCCGGGCCGTCGGCCAGCGTCACGCCTTCGAGCAGCTTCTCACGCCCCTCCTGATCCAGTTCGCCGAGCACGCGAACCGCGTATTCGCGCTCGAATCCGTAGCGCGGATGCGCGAGACGATTCGCGAGTTCGCCGGACGTCGTGAAGATCAGCAGCCCTTCGGTATTGAAGTCGAGGCGGCCGACCGTCAGCCACTTGGATCCCTGGACCGTCGGCAGCTTCGAGAACACGCTCGAGCGGCCCTGCGGATCGTTGTGGCTGACGATCTCGCCGGCCGGCTTGTGATACAGCAGCACGCGCGGCGTGCGTGCTGCGACGCGACGGGCCAGCGGCTTTCCGTTGATGCGGATCTGATCGGTGGGGCCGATGCGCTGGCCGATGTGCGCCGGCTCGCCGTTCACCGACACGCGGCCGGCGACGATCATCTCTTCCATCTCGCGACGCGAGCCGAGGCCGGCGTCGGCCAGCAGCTTGTGCAGCTTCGGGGCGTCGGCGTCGAGATCGATCGTGACCGGCCGGCGCTGCGTGATCGCCCGCGGCCCGCGGGCGATCGGCGTGTTCGCGTTGACGTAGCCGGCCGGCGGCTGGTCCTCGAGTTCGGCCTCGAACTGCGCATCGTAGGAGTCGTCCTCGAACAGGTCGTCCGGCGGCACGTCATCGGACTGTCCGTCGGCCCGCAGGTCCGGCTGCACGTCGTCGCGCGTCTCGGGAAAGGTGTCGTCGTCGATGTCCTCGGTCATCCCGTCGATCAGTTGCGGATCGATGCCGTCGTCGGACGTCGTGTCACCGAAGTCCCCCGCCTGGCCGTCCATCGACACCGGCTGTGCCTGCTGCACGCCGTCTTCGAGCGCGTCGACTTCGTCGCTGGTGACGATCAGTTCCTCGATCTTCCACGGCTCGCCGGATCCGGCGATGCGCGGCGTGGTCGCTGGCTTGAATCGTGCGGCGGCCTGCGGACGCGGCCCACTGCCCTGGACGCGCGGTGGTCGCGGGCCCTTGTCCGGCGGCTTCGGCCCACGCCGCTGCTGGCTGTTGCCTGGCGTCGCATTCGGGTTCGGGTTCTGTTTCGGTCGGTTGCCGCCGGGTACGCCATCGACCCCGGGTGTGCCACCCGGCGCGGCGTTGCGCGGGTTGCCCCGACGATTGCGGTTCTTTCCGCCGTTCGGACGACGGGGCTGGCCGCCGTCGGCGTGCTGTGCCGGCGGCGCGTCCGCGTTCTCTGCTGGCGGCGCGGCTTCGCCGCCGGCAGCAGCCAGGGACGGACCGGGTTCGGAGCCGCCGGTCGTGTCCTGCGTCGGGGAGGATTCGCCGCCAGCCGACGCAGGCGAATTACGCTGCGGGTTGCGGGGTGAGTGGCGGTGAAGTCTGCGCAAAATCGATTACCTCTTGTAGTAGCGGCACTGCGGAATCGGGCTCGCCCGGTTGCGGTAGCGGTGGTAGTTCGGACAGGGCCGTCAGCCCCAGATCGTCCAGGAACGTCTTGGTCGTTGCATACAGTGCCGGCCTTCCCGGTGCTTCGCGGTGGCCGATCGCGTCGACCCAGCCGCGTTCCTCGAGTGACTTGATGACCGGCGTCGATACCGTCACGCCACGGATATCCTCGATATCGCCGCGCGTCACCGGCTGCCGGTAGGCGATGATCGCCAGCGTCTCCATCACGGCCCGCGAGTAACGCTGAGGACGCTCCGGATTGAGACGCGACAGATAGATCCGCATCGACCCGCGCGTCTGGAACCGCCAACCGCTCGCGATCGCCGTCAGCACCAGTCCGCGATCGGTCCATTCATCGCCGAGACTTCCGAGCAAGCCGCGAATCGTGTCCGCGTCGAGTTCGTCGTCGAACAATCGGCGCAGCACCGGCATCGCCAATGGCTCGCTCGCGGTCAGGAGCGCTGCTTCGAGTACGACCTTCGCTTCGGCTGTGTTCATCCAGTCCTATGGACGATCCGATCGACGCAACGAAACGATCGGCGGGCACTGCAATGCTGGAGTGGGCTATCGAGATAGACCCTGGGTCGTCTCGGAGCACGGTGTCTGTCAGACCCGTCTTACCGCAATGCGCATGGCGCTTGCATGGATTGCTGCGGAATCCGCCGCGAGATCATCATCGCTTCGTCTCCGCACCCCCTGGCCTCGATCTGCGACGCGCTGCGGCAAGGTGCTTGTGCAGTGCTGCGGTCAGCGGAGCCGTACGGCGTGGCTTCGGAGGGGTATTGATTCGAGGCGCGAGTATAACCATCGACCGCCGCGCGCACAAGCATGTCGTGCCGACGTCGCTGACGCCGGCCGATGTCGACTCGGATAACTCCGGCATGCGCCGACAACGACTGCCTCGAAGGCCGGTTCTAATGACGGGCCGGTCACCGCCCGGCGCAGCACTGCCCGCCGTGATCCCACCCGTCATGAGGACGTCCCGCTTGCACGAACGCATCGCCCTAATCGCGCGGCATACCGACGTCTGCGCCGCCGTGGACATCGCCGCCGCGGGCTTCGACACCGTACTGGTGATGGACGCCGAGTTCGCACCTCTCGCGAATATCGCGTCGATCTCTGCCGGAAACGGCCTGTCGACGTGGCTGATGCTGTCTCCCGACGAGCACGGCGCGCCGTTATTGAACGCCGACGCGAGTTCGCCGCTCGCGCCGTGGATGGTCGACGGGGACGTCGCGCTCGATCCGCGTCGCCCGCCGCTGTCGGTAAGGGCCGGGCCTGTCGACGACGTGGACCTCGCGGCATGGCGCGCGAAGATCGCCTCGGCGACGGCAGCCGGCGTGACCGGCTTCGTCTGCAGGGACGCAGATCGCCTGCCCGCATCGGTGTGGTCGGCGTTGCTGGCTCCAGCCTGCGACGTCGCGACGACCTGGACCGCGTGGACCGTCGGTCTGTCGAGCCCTGCCATCGCTGCCCTGGTGGACCTCGGCTTCGCCGCGGTCTGCAACTCAGCCGCGTGGTGGGACGGCCGCAGCGACTGGCTCGTCGAAGAATCGCGCCGGCTGCGGCCGGCGCGGATCCTGTCGTTCCCGGCGGACCCATTCGCTTGCGGGTCGGTCGACGGCCTCGACGTTGCGAACCGTCTCGCCGTGGCCGCCATCTCGAGCGACGCCCTGCTCGTCGCATACGACCTGTTTCGCGACGACGCCGCACTGCGTGATCACGTGGTCGCGGTGAACCGCTGGATCGGAGCCCGGACCGCACCGCAGCCGATTGCGGCTGGCGCGTTACGCATCGTCAGCGGTCCCGACGCGCCGATCACGGTCGTCGTTCGCAGTCCGACCTTCGATCTGCGTGCGGCCGACGACGTCGAGGTCCTGCTGATCAATCCGTCTGCGGCAAGCGATGCGAGCATGTCCGGTGCGTCGGTGACCACTGCCGTCGGCGGCTTCGGCGGATTCGAGCAGGTCCTGCCCGCGGGGGCTACGTCCAGCCTCGATCCGACGCGAGCGATCGTGCTGTGCGCCGGCGAGCTCCGGGTCTTCCGTGCCGCGCGGCTGCCCGTCATCCGGCGCAGCATCATGCCCACCCGTCGCGCGACGGAGGCCGCCCTGCGGATGCCGCGTCTCGCGATCGAAGCGATCACCCCGTCGGTCGACGGCGGCCGCTTCCCGGTCAAGAGAACCGTCGGTGAATCGGTCCGCGTCGAAGCCGACATCGTCATCGACGGTCACGAGAAGCTCGGCGCGTCGCTGCTCTACCGCGCCGTCGGGGATCGCGACTGGCGGCAGGCCCGCATGGAGCCGCTCGGCAACGATCGCTTCACCGCGCGCATCCCGCTGAATCGCATCGGTCGACACGAATTCACCATCGAGGCGTGGCGTGACGCGTTCGCGACCTATCGCAACGAGCTCGACAAGAAATCCGCCGCCGGCCTCGATGTATCGCTCGAGCTGACCGAAGGCGCCCTGCTGATCGATCGCGCGCTGGCCCATGCGAAGACGCTCAAGCGCCCCGGTCTCGTGAAACGTCTCGCCGCGCTCGTAAAGATTCTTTCCACCGCGACGACGCCAGCCGATCGCAACGCGATGATCGCCAAGGTCGCCGCACTGTTGTCGTCGCAGACGCTGGCCGACATGCAGGACGCCGACCATCGCGACTTCGCGACGCGTCCCGATGCGATCTTCCCGATCGACGCCGAACGTGTCGAAGCCGGGTTCGCGAGCTGGTACGAACTGTTCCCGCGTTCGCTCGGCAACCCGCCCGGCGCGGAAGCCGTGCACCACGGCAGCTTCGCCGATGTGATCGATCGGTTGCCGGCGGTCCGCGCGATGGGTTTCGACGTGCTGTACTTCCCGCCGATCCATCCGATCGGCACCCGCAATCGCAAGGGTCGCAACAACAGCCTGACGACGGTCGACGGTGACCCGGGTAGTCCGTACGCGATCGGTTCACCCGACGGCGGGCACGACGCGCTCCATCCGCAACTCGGCACGTTCGACGACTTCAGGCGCCTGCGCGACGCCGCGCTGGCCAACGGCCTCGAACTCGCGCTCGACTTCGCGATCCAGTGCTCGCCCGATCATCCGTGGCTCGAGCAGCATCCGGGCTGGTTCGCGTGGCGCCCGGACGGCTCGTTGCGCTACGCCGAGAATCCGCCGAAGAAGTACGAGGACATCGTCAACGTGGACTTCTACGGCGAAGGCAAGCGCGGCGACGCCGCGCCCGCGCTGTGGGCCGCGCTGCGCGACGTGATCCTGCTGTGGGTCGAACACGGCGTGCGCATCTTCCGCGTCGACAACCCACACACGAAGCCACTGCCGTTCTGGGAATGGATGATCGGCGAGGTCCGCGCGAAGTATCCGGACACGATCTTCCTGTCCGAGGCGTTCACGCGTCCGAAGGTCATGTACCGACTCGCGAAGGTCGGCTTCTCGCAGTCGTATACCTACTTTACGTGGCGACACACGAAGCAGGAGTTCATCGACTACCTGACCGAGCTGACGACGCCCGCACAGGGGTCGTCGTCACCCCGGGACTTCTTTCGGCCGCACTTGTTCGTCAACACCCCGGACATCAACCCGGTGTTCCTGCAACGCTCGGGCCGCGCAGGCTTCCTGATCCGCGCTGCGCTGGCCGCTACGCTGTCCGGTCTGTGGGGTGTCTACAGCGGCTTCGAGCTATGCGAAGCCACGCCGGTGCCGGGCAAGGAGGACTACCTCGACTCCGAGAAGTACCAGTTGCGCGCGTGGCACTGGAAGCGACCCGGCAACATCATCGCGGAGATCACCGCGCTGAACCGCATCCGCAAGGAGAACCCGGCCCTCCACACGCATCTCGGTATCCGCTTCGAGAACGCGTTCGACCCGAACATCCTGTACTTCATGAAAGCGACCGAGGATCGCAGCAACGTGATCCTGGTCGCGATCAACCTCGACCCCTACGGCGTCCACGAGGCGGATTTCGAGGTTCCGCTGTGGGCGTGGGGGCGCCCCGACGATAGCGGTGTCGACGTGACCGATCTGCTCGACGGCCATCGCTTTCGCTGGCACGGGAAGTATCAGCGGATGCGCCTCGACCCTGCCGTCAATCCTTACGCGATCTGGCGCGTCGCCTTGTAAGCAGCCTCGCAACGCAATTTCTTTCCTCCGTCACCGGATCGGACCCTTTTCATGAGTGACAACAAGACCGCCAATCTCGATCGGCTCGCGAAGACGCGCAAGGCCATCGTCAGGCCGAAGCCCGACGCCGTCGACACGACATCGCACGGCGACCCGCTCTGGTACAAGGATGCGGTCGTCTATCAGTTGCACGTCAAGTCGTACATGGACGCGAACGGCGACGGCATCGGCGACTTCGCCGGCTTGCTGACGAAACTCGACTACATCGCTTCGCTCGGCGTGAACACGATCTGGCTGCTTCCGTTCTATCCGAGCCCGCGACGCGACGATGGCTACGACATCGCCGAATACACCGGCGTGCATCCCGACTACGGCACGATGGCCGACGCGAAGCGCTTCATCCACGAGGCGCACAAGCGCAACCTGCGCGTGATCACCGAACTGGTGATCAACCACACGTCGGACCAGCATCAGTGGTTCCAGAAGGCGCGCACCGCGAAGGCCGGCTCGGCCGCGCGCAACTACTACGTGTGGTCCGACAGCGACCAGACCTACGCGGGCACCCGCATCATCTTCTGCGACACCGAGAAGTCGAACTGGACCTGGGACCCGGTCGCAGGCGCCTACTTCTGGCACCGCTTCTTCTCGCACCAGCCGGACCTGAACTTCGACAATCCGCAGGTGATGAAGGCGGTCATCAACGTGATGCGCTGGTGGCTCGACCTCGGCATCGACGGCCTCCGCCTCGATGCGGTGCCCTACCTGATCGAACGCGAAGGCACGAGCAACGAGAACCTGCCGGAGACCCACGACATCCTCAAGCTGATCCGCAAGGAAGTGGACCGGGACTACCCCGGTCGCCTGTTGTTGGCCGAAGCCAACATGTGGCCCGAGGACACGCAGCAGTACTTCGGCGACGGCGACGAATGCCACATGGCTTTCCACTTCCCGCTGATGCCGCGCATGTACATGGCGATCGCACAGGAAGACCGCTTCCCGATCACCGACATCCTGCGGCAGACGCCGGAGATCCCGGCGAACTGCCAGTGGGCCATCTTCCTGCGCAACCACGACGAGCTGACGCTCGAGATGGTGACCGACAAGGAACGCGACTACCTGTGGAACTTCTACGCGGCCGACCGACGCGCCCGGATCAACCTCGGTATCCGTCGACGCCTCGCGCCGCTGCTCGAACGCGACCGGCGTCGCATCGAACTGATGAACTCGCTGCTGCTGTCGATGCCCGGCACGCCGGTGATCTACTACGGCGACGAGATCGGCATGGGCGACAACGTCCACCTCGGCGACCGCGACGGCGTTCGGACCCCGATGCAATGGTCGCCCGACCGCAACGGCGGCTTCTCGCGCGCCAACCCCGCATCGCTGGTGCTGCCGCCGATCATGGACGCGCTGTACGGATTCGACGCGGTCAACGTGGAGAGTCAGGAGTCCGATCCGCATTCGCTGCTGAACTGGATGCGGCGCATGCTCGCGATCCGCTCGCAGCATCAGGCCTTCGGCCGCGGCAAACTGCGCATTCTGTCTCCGGTCAATCGCAAGGTGCTCGCCTACCTGCGCGAATACGAAGGGCCGAACGGCCAGCTCGAGACGATCCTCTGCGTCGCCAACGTGTCGCGCTCCGCGCAGGCGGTCGAGCTCGAGCTGTCGGAATTCAACGGCCGCGTGCCGGTCGAGATGATCGGCGGCTCGATGTTCCCGGCGATCGGATCGCTGCCCTACATCCTGACACTGCCCCCGTACGGCTTCTTCTGGTTCGCACTCGCGGCCGAAGCGGAGTTGCCGGTATGGCACGTCCCCGCGCCCGAGGCGCTGCCCGACTACCAGACGCTGGTCGTGCGCAAGGACATCGACGAACTGCTGGTCGGCGCGTCGCGCAAGGCACTCGAAGAAAACATCCTGCCGGGTTACCTGCAGAAGCGCCGCTGGTTCGGTGCCAAGGACGGCAAGGCGCCGCACGTGAAGGTCGCGCTGGCGACCGAACTGCCGCGCGACGGCCGTCCGGTGATGATGGTCGAGATCGAGACGAAGGCCGGCTCGGCGGTGGAGCGCTATCAGCTTCCTTTCAGCTTCTACGGCGAGAACGAGTCGATGTCCGCGCTGCCGCAGCAACTGGCCATGGCACGCGTGCGGCGGGGCCGCCAGGTCGGTTACCTCACCGACGCGTTCGCACTGGCCGACTTCGCCCATCAGGTCGTGAAGCTGCTCAGCCAAACCGCGCGCGTGCCGACTACCGACGGCACGCTCGAATTCGACTCGACTCCGCTACTTCAGGAACTGATGCCGCTGCTGACGTCGGGCGACGGCGGCGGCGTTCGCTGGCTGTCGGCCGAGCAGAGCAACAGCTCGCTGGTCATCGCCGACACGGCCGTATTGAAGGTGGTGCGTCGCATCGCTTCCGGCATCAATCCCGAAGCAGAGATCACGCGCTTTCTGACCGAGCGCGGCTTCATGAACACGTCGCCTCTGCTCGGCGAGGTCAGCCGCGTCGGCGCCGACGGTACGCCGCACCTGCTGATCGTCCTGCAGCGTTTCGTCCACAACCAGGGCGACGCGTGGCAGTGGACGCTGAACGTCCTGACCCGCGTGTTCCGGCAGACCACCGTCGCACTGCGGGCACTGCCGGTGATGGAAACGGCCGACAGCACGGAGGTGCCGTCGGATGCGTCGCGCGACCACGCCGAGGCGCTCGAAGGCGCGGCGCTCGCCGAACTCGAAGGTGGCGCGGCCATTCTGGGCAAGCGCCTCGGACAACTGCACGCGATACTCGGCGCGCCGAGCGACGACCCCGCGTTCGCTCCGGAGCACATCGATGCGGCGCGGGCGACCCGTCTCGGCGACAAGGCGGTCAAACAGATCGAAGCCGCGCTCGACGTGCTCGAACAGCGGCTGGGCACGACCGACGCGGCCGCGACGTGGACGCCTTCCGAACGCGACGTCGCAGCCGACCTCGTGAAGCGACGCGCGATCCTGACGCGCGAAGTGCTGAAGCTTGCCACCCGCGCGGTCGGCTCGCTGGCGATCCGTATCCATGGCGACTTCCACCTCGGACAGGTTCTGGTCACCCAGGGCGACGCGGTCATCATCGACTTCGAAGGCGAGCCGGCCAAGACGCTCGCGGAACGACGCGCGAAGATGAGTCCGCTGCGTGATGTGGCCGGCCTGTTGCGGTCGATCGACTACGCTGCGGCGATGGGACTGAAGTCGGGACCCACGGACGTCGGCGAAGCCGGCGAGGCGAAGAAGCGCGAGATCGTCGGCCGCTATCTACCGGCCGCCAAGCGGGCCTTCCTGGCCGCCTATCGTCAGGAAGCGAAGCGCCTCGACCACCGCTGGGCCCACGACGACGGAGAAACCGCATTGCTGACGCTGTTCACGATCGAGAAGGCCGCGTACGAGCTGTGCTACGAAGCGGCCAACCGGCCCACGTGGATCGGCGTGCCGCTCGCCGGGCTGGCCGAACTCGCAGCCACGTTGGCACGTCGTCCTGGCAAGACCGCGGGCAGCGCGACGAAGGACCCCGACTGATGGCGACGAGAGACCGTAGTGCCATCGCGACCGACGATCCGCACGGACTGAAGGGGCCGCGCGCGGCCGATGCGATCGAGCCGCTCGAAGGTCCGACGATCAACAGCGCGACGATCGAGTCGCTGATCATCGCGCGACACGGCGATCCGTTCGGTGTGCTCGGACCGCATCTCGTCGACGGGACGACCGTGGTGCGCGCATTGCTGCCATCGGCCGTGGCCGTCGAAGTGATAGCGACCGACCGCGAAGATGGCTCACTCGGCACGCTGACGCGCATCCATCACGATGGGCTCTTCGAAGGCGCCATCGCAACGCCGTCTCCGACCGTATCCGGCGCGCCCGCGTATCGGCTTCGGATCACGTGGCCCGCGGAAGGCGGCGGCACGACCGTGCAGGAAGTCGACGATCCGTACGCGTTCGGGCCGCTGCTGGGCGCGCTCGACCTGCATCTCATCGCCGAGGGCCGGCATCACAAGCTCGGCGAGAGTCTCGGGGGCCGTACGGCGACGTTGCAAACGGTGCCGGGCGCGCGCTTCGCCGTGTGGGCGCCGAACGCACAACGCGTCTCGGTCATCGGCGACTTCAATGGCTGGGACGGCCGCAGGCACGCGATGCGCCGTCGCGTCGAGGCCGGCGTCTGGGAGCTGTTCATTCCTGCCCTGGAAGCTGGCGCGCGCTATCAGTACGAGATCGTCGGCGCGCACGGCGGGCTGCTCCCGCTGAAGGCGGACCCGGTCGCGCTCTCTGCCGAGTTGCCGCCCGGCACCGCGTCGCGCGTCGCGGACTCCATCGCATTCACGTGGACCGACGACGGCTGGATGGGTGACCGCGCAGCGCGGCATGCGCCGGACGCGCCGTTGTCGATCTACGAAGTCCACGCGGGGTCGTGGATCCGCAATATGGACGTCGACGCGGAACACGGCGGCCACAGCTTCGACTGGAACGCGCTGAGCGAGCGCCTGATCCCCTACGCGAAGTCGATGGGCTTCACGCACCTCGAATTCCTGCCGGTGATGGAACATCCGTTCGGCGGCTCATGGGGCTACCAGCCGCTCGGCCTGTTCGCGCCGACCGCGCGCTTCGGCACACCCGCCGACTTCGCGCGCTTCGTCGATCGCTGCCATGCGGCCGGCCTCGGCGTCATCCTCGACTGGGTCCCGGCCCACTTCCCGAGTGATGCCCATGGGCTCGCGCAGTTCGACGGCAGCGCGCTGTACGAACACGCAGATCCGCGTGAAGGCTTCCACCAGGACTGGAACACGCTGATCTTCAACTTCGGCCGCAACGAGGTTCGCGGCTTCCTGATCGCGTCGGCGCTCGAATGGCTGGAGCGTTACCACGTCGACGGACTGCGGGTCGATGCGGTCGCGTCGATGCTGTATCGCGACTACAGCCGCAAGGCCGGCGAATGGGTGCCGAACATCCACGGCGGCCGCGAGAATCTCGAAGCCGTCGCATTCCTGAAGGAACTCAACACGGTCGTCGCCGAGCGCTGCCCGAGCGCGATGATGATCGCGGAGGAGTCGACCGCCTGGCCCGGCGTGACGGCGCCGGTGTCGGCCGGCGGTCTCGGTTTCAGCTACAAGTGGAACATGGGCTGGATGCACGACACGCTGCGCTACATCGAGGAAGACCCAATCAATCGCCAGTGGCATCACGACGACATGACCTTCGGGATGGTCTATGCGTACTCCGAACGCTTCGTGCTGCCGATCTCGCACGACGAGGTGGTCCACGGCAAGGGTTCGCTGATCCGCAAGATGCCCGGGGACGACTGGCAGAAGCACGCGAACCTGCGTGCCTACCTCGCGTTCATGTGGACGCATCCGGGCAAGAAGCTGCTGTTCATGGGCTGCGAGATCGGCGACTACAAGGAATGGAACCACGACGGCTCGCTGGACTGGAACCTGCTCGACCAGCCGCGCCATCGCGGGCTGCAGCACATGCTGCGCGACCTCAATCATCTGTATGCCGGCATGCCGGCGCTACACGAAAAAGATTGCGATCCGACCGGCTTCGCATGGATCGTGGGCGACGACCGCACCAATAGCGTCTTCGCATTCCGTCGCATGGGGCGTGGCGACGGGTCGGTCGCGATCGTCGTCGCAAACATGACGCCGGTGGTACGCGAGGGCTACCGGATCGGCGTGCCGTTCGCCGGCGAATGGCGTGAACGCTTCAACAGCGATGCGGCCGATTACGGCGGATCCGGCACCGGCAATCAGGGCACGGTTCATGCGAGGGACGAGGCGACACATGGCCTGCCGGCATCGGTCGCGCTGACCTTGCCTCCGTTGGGGCTGCTGATCCTCGAGCTCGCGACGCCCGCCTGACAACGCTTTCAAAGGGGAATGACCGATGTGGCACCCGCCTGACGGCATCTCGCCGGGCTTGCCGTACCCGCTTGGTGCAACGGTCGACGACGACGGCGTCAACTTCGCGATCTTTTCCGCGCACGCCGATCGCATCGAGCTTTGTCTGTTCGATCCGGGCGGCCGCAAGGAGATCGCCCGCTACGAATTACGCGAATGCACCGACGAGATCTGGCACGGTCACGTGCGGACGCTGGAAGCCGGCCAGCTCTACGGGTATCGGGTGCACGGTCCGTACCGACCGGAACAGGGGCATCGCTTCAATCCGCACAAGCTTCTGCTCGACCCCTACGCGAAGAAGCTTTCCGGACACGTGAGATGGACCGATGCCCTGTTCGGCTACCGCCTGCATTCCCCGCGCGCCGACCTGTCGTTCGACCGCCGGGACTCCGCGGCCGCGATGCCGAAAGGCGTCGTGGTCGGCGACGTCTTTCGCTGGGGCAACGACAGGGCGCCGACCACGCCGATGCAGAAGAGCGTGATCTACGAGGCACACGTTCGCGGTATCACGATCAGGAACGAACGCATCCGCGCCGACGAGCGCGGCACGTTCGCGGCGCTCGGCGATCCGGCGATGATCGACCACCTCGTCAAGCTCGGCGTGACGGCGATCGAACTGCTACCGGTCCACGCGTTCCTGCAGGACCGTCGGCTCGTCGAGAATCAGCTGCGCAACTACTGGGGCTACAACACGCTCGCGTTCTTCGCGCCGGAAACCGCGTATCTCGCGACCGGCGAGCTGAACGAGATGCGTCACGCTATCAAGCGGCTGCACGCGGCCGGCATCCAGGTGATCCTCGACGTGGTTTACAACCACACCTGCGAGGAAGGCGAACGCGGCCCGACGCTGTCGTTTCGCGGTATCGACAACGCGAGTTACTACCGGCTGATGCCCGACAATCCGCGTTACTGCATCAACGACACCGGCTGCGGCAACACCGTCAACACCGAGCATCCGCGCGTGATCCAGCTGATCATGGACTCGCTGCGCTACTGGGTCGACGAGTTCCATGTCGACGGCTTCCGCTTCGACCTCGGTGTCACGCTCGGTCGTGAGGCGACCGGGTTCGATCCGAACGGCGGTTTCTTCGACGCGCTGCGCCAGGATCCGACGCTGGCCCGCGTCCATCTGATCTCCGAACCCTGGGACATCGGTCCCGGCGGCTATCAGCTCGGCAACCATCCGCCGGGACTGGCGGAATGGAACGGCCGCTATCGCGACGACACCCGCCGTTTCTGGAAGGGGGACGCGGGCCTGCGCGGGGCGATCGCCGCGCGTGTCCACGGCTCGGCCGACCTGTTCGACAGCCAGCATCGCAAGCCCTGGGCGTCGGTGAACTTCATCACCGCGCACGACGGCTTCACGATGGCCGATCTGGTGTCGTACAACGCGAAGCACAACGACGCGAACCGCGAAGACAATCGCGACGGCGCCGACGACAACAACAGTTTCAACTGGGGTGCCGAAGGACCGACGGAAGATCCCGGCATCATCGAGACGCGTGCGAAGGTCCATCGATCGATGCTGATGACGCTGCTGTTCTCGCACGGCACGCCGATGCTGCTCGGCGGCGACGAGTTCGGTCGTACCCAGCAGGGCAACAACAACGCGTATTGCCAGGACAGCGAGATCTCCTGGTTCGACTGGGTCGTCGCCGACAGCGAGGCCGGGCAGGCGTTGACCACGTTCACGGCACGCCTGATCGCCTTGCGTGCCAGATACTCGGCGCTGCGCGCGAACTACTTCATGAACGGACACGCCGACGTCGGTGCAGGCTTCACGGACATTTCCTGGTTCGACGAGAAGGGTGTCGGCATGTCCGACGAGGCATGGACCTTCACCGAGGGGCGCCTGCTCGCCTGCCGGCGCGTCTGTCCGTGCGACGACGGCGAGCTGGAAGCGACGCTGCTGCTATTCAACGGCACATCGGCAACCCACGCGTTCACGCTGCCCTCGCCCGCGATCGCATGGACGCTGGCGATCGACAGCGCTAAGCCGCTGCGCGCCGACGAGCCGGTCGCCGACGCCACGCTCGAGGTCGCGGCGCACAGCTGCGTGCTGCTGGTCGGGCGTCACGCGGTGCCGCCGGCATGACGCTGCGTCACCGTCGTCAGCTTCCGTTCGGCGCCGAGATCGTTTCTCCGACCCGCACGCGTTTTCGCCTGTGGGCGCCGTCGTGCAAGCAGGTCGCGGTCGTCATCGACGACGAAGACATCGCGATGTTCACCTCGGACGAAGGCTGGTTCGAGATCGATCTCGATCGCGGACCGGGAACGCGCTATCGCTTTCGCGTCTCGCCGACCGGCGGCGAACCGGTGATCGTCCCGGACCCGGCGTCGCGCGCCCAGGACGGCGACGTCCACGATCCGAGCATCGTCGTCGACCCGGAAGCGTTCCGCTGGACCCACGACGCGTGGCTCGGCAGGCCGTGGTGCGAGACGATCATCTACGAGGTCCACGTCGGATTGGCCGGTGGCTTCGCCGGCGTGCTGGCGCTGCTGCCGCGACTCGCGGCGCTCGGCGTGACCGCCATCGAACTGATGCCGATCGCCGACTTCGCGGGCCCGCGCAACTGGGGCTACGACGGCGTACTGCCGTTCGCGCCGGAAGCGAGCTACGGCACGCCCGACGAGTTGAAGAAGTTAATCGACGCAGCCCACGGTCACGGACTGATGGTGTTCCTCGACGTCGTCTACAACCACTTCGGCCCGGACGGCAACTACATCGGCGTCTATGCCGACGCGTTCTTCCGCGACGACATCAAGACGCCATGGGGCCGCGCGATCGACTTCCGCAAGCGCGAGGTCCGCGACTATTTCAGCGAGAACGCGCTGTACTGGCTGCAGGAATATCGCTTCGACGGACTGCGACTCGATGCGACCCATTCGATCGTGCCGCAGGACTGGCTCGAAGAGCTGTCTGCGATCGTCAAAGACGCGATCGACAATGCGCGCCACGTCCATCTGGTGGTCGAGCACGACGGCAACGCCGCGCATCTGCTCGGACCCGATCGCGGCAATCTCGGCGGTTACGACGCCCAGTGGAACGACGACGCACATCACGTGTTGCACGTGCTGTTGACCGGCGAGAGCGATGGCTACTACATCGATTTCGCCGACCAGCCGGCCGACAAGCTCGCACGCTGTCTGTCCGAAGGCTTCGTCTACCAGGGACAGCCGTCGATCTTCCGCAAGGGACTGCGACGCGGCGAGCCTAGCAAGGACCTGCCGCCGACGGCGTTCGTGATGTTCCTGCAGAACCACGATCAGGTCGGCAACCGTGCGTTCGGTGAGCGCATCCACGCGCTGGCCGAACCCGCGGCGCTCGAGGCCGCGTACGCGATGCTGCTGCTGACGCCACAGATCCCACTGCTGTTCATGGGCGAGGAATGCAACTCGCCGGAGCCGTTCCTGTTCTTCACCAGCTATCCGGACGAGGAACTCGCCGAGGCCGTTCGCGAAGGACGCCGCGGCGAGTTCGCGAGCGCGCGCGGCTTCGACGACGAGGCGTCCCGACATCGCATCCCGGACCCCAACCATCCGGACACCTACGTGCGATCGCGACCCGCGTGGTCGCTGGCGCTGAACGACCCTCCGGAAACGCCCGACAATCCGGCGCTCGCACGGACCCGTCTGCTGATCGCGCTGCGTCGCGAACATATCGTGCCGCGCCTCGAAGGCGCACGGTCATTGGGCGCCGAAGCGGTCGGACCGTCGGCCGTGATCGCGCGCTGGCACATGGGCGACGGCTCCGTGCTGACGATCGCCGTCAACCTGGGTGCGACGGAAGTCTCCATCCCGGCGCACCGCTTCCATATGCGCGGCAGGCTGATCCACGCGGTCCCGGCGCTCGACCCCACCGATCCGGCGGACTGCCTGCCCGGCTACGCCACCTGGGCCGTGATCGAAGATGCGAATGACCGGACCCCGCGATGAATGATTCGAGCAACAGCCAGGACGACAACGACCTCACCCGCGCGACCGACGAGGCGCGCATCGCGGAAGACGAAGCGTTCGGGACCGCGCTGCGCGGACTGGCCGAGGAGGCCGGCATCACGACGGTGTGGCAGGACTATCGCGGCGTGGTGCATACCGTCGGCGGTGCGACGCTGAAGGCCTTGCTCACGGCACTCGACCTGCCGGCGTCGACGATGGGCGATGTCGCCGCGAGCCGCACGCGGCTGGCCAGCGAGAGTCAGGGCAATGCCAGCGACGTGCTGCCGCCGCTGATCACTGCCGCGGTTCACGCGCCGATCGCGCTGCCATCCGGTACGCGCTTCGCCGGCTGCGACTATCGTATCGAGTTCGAAGACGGTGGCGAGGTGCGCGAGGGCCGCTTCGCCGACGACGGTCCGACCATCGTCGATCCGATCGACCGCTTCGGTTATCACCGGCTCGAATGCGACGGCGCGACGATCACGCTGGCGATCGCGCCGACGCGCTGCTACGGCGTGGAAGATGCGTTGTCGGACGTCGGGCGCGACCGCGGCGAACGTCCGTGGGGTCTCGCCGCCCAGATCTACAGCCTCGCGCAGGACCGCGACGGCGGCCTCGGCCATTACGGCGCGCTGGCCGCGCTGGCCGGTCACGCGGCGAAGCACGGCGCATCGGCGCTGGCGATCAGCCCGGTCCATGCGATGTTCTCCGCCGACCTGCACCGCTACAGCCCGTATGGACCGTCGAGCCGCCTGCTGGCCAACATCCTGCATGTCGATCCGCGCGGCGTGCTGGGCGACGAGGCGTTCGCCGATGCGCTGAAGGCGGTCGACGGCGAAGCGACGCTGAAGACGCTCGCCGAAGGCACGCTGGTCGACTGGCCGGCGTCGTCGAAGCTGCGCCTGGCCCTGCTGCGGCATCTGTTCGACCGGCTGATGACGCAGGACGACGCCGGCGGCCGCGCAGAACTCGACGCGTTTCGCGCGGCCGGTGGCGAGGTACTCGAGGCGCATGCCCGCTTCGAGGCGATCCACGCGATGCTGTGCGCCGGCGACCCGTCGATGCTCGGCGGCTGGCGCAACTGGCCGCTCGAATTTCGGGACCCGCACAGCGCGGCCGTCGGGGCCTTCGCGAAAGAGCATCGGCAAGACGTCGCGTTCCACGCGTTCCTGCAATGGCAGGCGTCGCGTCAGCTCGACGCGGCACAGCGCGCTGCGAAGGCGGCCGGCATGGCGATCGGCATCGTCGCCGACCTGGCTGTCGGCGCCGACGGCGGCGGCAGCCAGACCTGGAGCCGGCCGCGCGACATGCTGATCGGCCTGTCGATCGGCGCGCCGCCCGATCTGCTGAACGCGCTCGGCCAGTCGTGGGGACTCGCGGCCTTCTCGCCACGCGCATTCCGCAGCGGCGGTTTCCGGCCGTGGATCGACATGCTGCGTGCTGCGTTCTCGCATGCCGGGGGCATCCGCATCGATCACGTGCTCGGGTTGACCCGCATGTGGCTCGTGCCGGACGGCGCCGACGCGATCGAAGGCGCCTACCTGCGCTATCCGTTCGACGATCTGCTGCGCCTGGTCGCGCTCGAGTCGTGGCGGCATCGCGCGGTCGTCATCGGCGAGGACCTGGGCACCGTGCCCGAGGGCCTACCGGAGCGGCTGTCGTCCGCAGGCCTGCTCGGCATCCGCGTGTTGTGGTTCGAGCGGATGTGGTACGTGCCGGGACAGCCGTTCAGGCAGCCGCACGAATGGTCCGACGGCTCGCTGGCGGTCACCACCACACACGACCTGCCGACCACAGCGGGCTGGTGGAGCGGCCGCGACATCGACTGGCGCGCGAAGCTGCAATTGTTCGGCGACCACTCGAGCGAAGAGGTCGAGCGGATCGCCCGCGAGGCCGAGCGCCACATGCTGTGGGCGTCGCTGTGCCAGGCCGGCGCGGCACACGGCGACCGGCCTTCGATCGACCATCCGCCGATCACCGAGGCGCTGCGCTATGTCGGCGCGACGCCGGCGCCGCTGGCGATCTCGCCGGTCGAGGACGCGCTCGGGTTCGTCGAGCAGCCCAACCTCCCGGGCACGATCGACACCCATCCCAACTGGCGCATGCGGATGCCGAAGCCGGTCGAGCGTCTGCTCGAAGGCGACGAGGTCGCGCGACGTCTCGCGGCGTTCGCCGAAGGTCGCGCCCGTCGATGAGGCGCATCCGCACGACCGCATCACCGAGGACACGATCCGCATGACCCCGACAAGCGAGCGACCGGCCGACGCGCCGACCAGAAAGGCCGCGGTCATCGGACGCCGTCGCGACCAGGCAGTCGTGCCGCGCGCCACGGCGCGACTGCAGTTCCACAAGGACTTCACGTTCGACCAGGCCACCGCGCTGGTGCCGTATTACGCGCGGCTCGGCATCAGTCACCTGTACGCGTCGCCGATCCTGAAGGCACGTGCCGGCTCGACTCACGGCTACGACTGCGTCGACGTGAGCCTCGTCAATCCGGAGCTCGGCGGCGAGGATGCGCTGCGCCGGCTGGCCGGCGCGATCCACGCCGCGGGGATGGGTCTGGTCGTGGACATCGTGCCGAACCACATGGGCATCGGTCACGAGAACGCCTGGTGGCAGGACGTATTGCTGTGGGGCCCGAACAGCCGCTACGCGCACTACTTCGACATCGACTGGGTCTCGAGCGACCCGGCACTGCGGGGCAAGCTGCTGGCGCCTTTCCTCGGCGCGGGATACGGCGAAACGCTCGCGTCCGGCGATCTCGTGCTGGCCTTCGATGCTGCGTCGACGAGCTTCGAGGCGCGCTACTTCGACAACCGCTTTCCGATCGCGATCGCGGACTACGCCGCGATCCTGAACGGCACCGGCGACACCGGGCTGACCGATGTCGCGCGGCGGTTCGAACGCACCGCCGAGATCGGCGACCTGCCGCGCAACGACGTCCGCGAACGCGAGACGTTGATGGGGCAGCGCGACGCGCTGCTGATCGATGCGAAGGCCGCACTCGCCACGGCGCTCGAGGCCGACGGCAGAAGTGCCGCGATCGAACGGTCGCTCGCCCGCTACGCGACCGCCGGACAGCAGGGCCGTGCGCGGCTGCACTCGTTGCTCGAGAACCAAGCGTACCGGCTGTCGTCGTGGCGCGCCGCAGCCGACGAGATCAACTGGCGGCGCTTCTTCGAGGTCACCGATCTCGCCGGCATCCGCGTCGAGCGAGACGACGTGTTCGACGCGATGCACGCGACGACTTTCAGGTTGTTCCGCGAAGGCGTGATCGACGCGGTACGGGTCGATCACGTCGACGGGCTGTCCGATCCACGCGGCTACTGTCGCGAGCTGCAGCGAAGTCTGGAGGCGTTGCAGGACGAGCGTCCTGCCTCGCGCTCGAGCCGCACCTGGATCGTCGTCGAGAAGATCCTCGCGGCCGACGAGGATCTGCGCGCCGACTGGAAGGTCGACGGCACCAGCGGCTACGACTTCATGAACGAGGTCGGCGCGCTGCTGCACGAGCCGCAAGGCGCCGAACCGCTGGCCGCGTTCTGGTCGGCGGCGACGTCGCGACCGGCCGACTTCAAGACCGAGCAGACCGCGGCACGCCGCCAGATCCTCGCCGAGAATCTCGCGGCCGAGTTCAATACCGCCGCGCGGTCGCTGCATCGCGTCGCGCGCGCCGACGTCGACACGCGCGACATCGCATTGATCGCGATCCAGCGCGCGCTGACCGAACTGCTGGTGCAGTTCGACGTGTACCGGACTTACGTCGACACGCGCGGACGCAGCACTGCGGACACCGAGGTCATCGTGCGCGCCCTGCGCGCTGCCCATGCGACAGTCAGGCCTTCGGATCGCGCGGTCCTCGCATGGTTGGATCACTGGCTCGGCGGCGACACGCAAGACGACACCCACACCGATGTCGTGCCGCAGACCGCGACGCGTCGTCAGCGCGACGAGCGACGCCGTGCGATCACGAAGTTCCAGCAGCTCACGCCGCCGCTGGCCGCGAAGTCGGTCGAGGACACCGCGTTCTATCGCTACGGCCGGCTGATCTCGCGCAACGAGGTCGGCTCCGATCCCGGCGACTTCGCGCTGAGCATCGATGAATTCCATGCGAAATGTAGACGTCGCGCCGCGGCCTTCCCGCATGCGATGCTCGCGATCGCGACGCATGACCACAAGCGCGGCGCGGACGCGCGCGCGCGGCTCGCGGTGCTGTCCGAGATGCCGCAGCGCTGGATCGCGACGCTGCGCCGCTGGATGATCCTGAACACGTCGATCGAAGAGCGCGTCGCGATGATCCAGGAAGTCGTCGAGGAAAACGCGCCGATGACGCCGCCGGCCGGGCTCGCCGCGCAGGCGCACTCGGTTGCCGAGTCCGCCGCGGTACCGCTCCCCGAAGACCAGATCATGCTGATGCAGACCCTGATCGGCGCCTGGCCACTCGAACTCGCCGGTGCGATCGATGGTGATGACGCCGCGACGCGCGCGCACGTCGCGGCTTTCGTCGAACGCGTCGCCGGCTGGCAGGTGAAGGCGCTGCGCGAGACCAAGCGACCGTCGGACTGGTCGATGCCGAACGAGTCGTACGAGGCGCTCTGTCGCGCGTTCCTCGACCGCATCATGGACGTGGCGACGAGCCCGTTCGTCCGCGAAGCCGCGAATTTCGTCGCGTCGATCGGCCCGGCGGCCGCGCTGAACGGACTCGTGCAGGCCGCGCTGCATCTCACCGTCCCGGGCATCCCCGATCTGTACCAGGGTACCGAGTGGTGGGACTTCAGCATGGTCGACCCGGACAACCGCAGGCCGGTCGACTTCGCGGCGCGACGACGTGCGCTCGACGCAATCGGTGACGAACTCGACACGGCCGACCTGGTCGCGCAGTGGCGTGACGGACGCGTCAAGCAGGCGCTGATCGCACGGCTGCTCGCCTTGCGGGCCGAGAGGCCGGCGCTGTTCGCGTCCGGTGACTACCGTGCATTGACCGTCGAAGGCCTGCACGCGTCGCACGTCCTCGCCTTCATGCGACGCAGCGGCGCGGACCGGATGCTGGTCGTGGTGCCGGTCCATGCCGCAGCGCTGCTCGACGGCGCCTCCCGACCGCTGATCGATCCGTCGCGCTGGGGCGATACCGCGGTCCTGCTGCCGCCGGGCACTGCTTCGAACGCGTGGTTCGACGTGGTCACCGGCAAGCGACGCAAGAGCGTGTCGCGTCGCCTGAAGCTCGGCGCATTGCTCGCCGACCTGCCGGTGGCCGTGCTGCGCGACGCGGCACGCGGTTGAAAGTCATGGCGCGGCGTGCGAGCCAGCGCGTTGCACTGCAATGCATGGCAAACCCTCGTTGACGTGACGCCCTGCCCGGTCGATAGTTGACCGGTCGTCTAGTTGACGATCGGCGATGTCGAACGAAAGGGACGACTTGGCAGCTGCACTTGCGACCGCGCTGATCGATGCCTCGCTGGCCTTCGGCCGGTCGATCGCATTGACCGGCGCCGGGCTGTCGCTGACCTACGAGTCACTGCTTGCCCAGGCGAGCCGGGTCGGCGAGGCACTTGCGGCGGCCGGGCTGCGACGCGACGAGCCGGTCCATGTACTCGCCTCGAACCATCCGCACGACGTGGTCGCCTTGTTCGGCGTGTGGCTTGCCGGCGGCGTTGTGGTCCCTGTCCATCGCACCACCCCGGCACCGGTCGCGGCCGGTACACGCGCACGGACCGGAGCGCGCTTCCAGCTCGACGGGCCGGCGCTGACGTGGATGGCCGGCGAGCCGCCGCCGATGCGACCGCTGCTCGCCGGCGCGGCCTTCATCGTCTTCACATCCGGATCGACCGGCGAACCGAAGGGCGTCGTCGTCGCGCACGACGCGTTCCGCGGCAAGCTGCGGCAGATCGACAGCCTGTTGCGCTTCGGTCCGACCGATCGGACGTCGCTGATCCTCAACCTCACGTTCAGCTTCGGACTCTGGCTGAGCCTGCTGACGCTGATCCGCGGCGGCACGCTCGCGATGCACGAGAAGTTCGAGTCGCAGGCCTTCTGCAACCAGCTGATCGACGACCGCATCACGCGCGTCGGCATGGTGCCGACGATGATGCGCGTGCTGTTCTCCGATCCGGCCAGTGCGGCGGACATCGATCGCGTGACCGCGGCCGGTGATCTCGCGCAGATCTCGATCGGCGGCGAGTCGCTCGGACGATCGCTGGCCGACACGATCCGCTCGCGCTTCGCGGCGACCAGGCTGATCGACATCTACGGGCTCACCGAGACGGCGACCTGCGACTTCTTCGCGTTTCCAGACGACTACGCGAAGTATCCTGGGTGCATAGGACGACCGTCCCCGAACGTTGCGTTCCGTATCGTCGACCGCGACGATCGTGTGGTGGATTCCGGCGCGGTCGGCGAACTGCAGATCGCGACGCCATACGTCATGGCCGGCTATCTCGACGCGCCCGCACTGACGGCCGCGGCGTTCAGCGACGGCTGGTTCCGCACCGGCGACCTGGCGCGCTGCGTCGCCGACGACGTGGTCGCGCTGATGGGGCGGAAGAAAGAAGTCATCAGCCGCGGCGGCAACAAGGTCACCCCGGTCGAGATCGAGCAGTCGCTCTGTACGCATCCGGACGTCGCGGCAGCCATGGCCGTCGGCATCGACGATCCGCTGCTCGGCCAGCGCATCCATGTCCTGCTGGTACCGCGACCCGGCGCCCGACTCGCGGAAGCGTCGGTGCGTGCATTTCTGCATGGCACGCTAGAGCGCTACAAGCATCCTGACCGCTATTACGCGGCCGACGCGTTGCCGACCGGACGCACCGGCAAGGCCGACCGCACGCTGTTGCGATCGCTGATCGAGGACGGCCTCGTCACGCGACTGCCGGCGTGATCGCCCCGTATCGAAGGAACCCATGAACGAACTCAAGACGATCCGATACAGCGTCGCCCAGCACATCGCGCAGATCACGCTCGACCGACCCGAGCGGCTCAACGCGCTGAACAGGCAGTCGCTGATCGAGATCAACGAAGTGATGGATGCGGCCGAGGCCGAC
This sequence comes from Burkholderiaceae bacterium, assembly GCA_039936235.1. Classification (GTDB taxonomy): domain Bacteria; phylum Pseudomonadota; class Gammaproteobacteria; order Burkholderiales; family Burkholderiaceae_D; genus CAHJXF01. The sequence continues at coordinate 29,078 of JBDTIS010000155.1, forward strand.
GACCACGTGCGCGTCATCGTGATCAGCGGCGAAGGTCGCGCATTCTCGTCCGGCTTCGACCTGAAGGCGCAGATGGAGCAGCAGCCCCAAGGCGCGGCGCTATGGCGCGAGATCCTCGACCTGGACTACGACACGACGATGCGTTTCTGGAACAGTCCGAAGCCGACGATCGCCGCGGTACACGGCGCGTGTCTCGCCGGCGCGTTCGAGCTCGCGATGAGCTGCGACATCACGATCGCGTCCGAGGACGCAGTGTTCGGCGAGCCCGAGTTGAAGTTCGGCGCCGGCATCGTGACCATGCTGCTGCCGTGGATGACGAACCCGAAGCAGGCCAAGCGAATCATCCTCAGCGCCGACGATCGCATCGAGGCGCACGACGCGCTGACGATGGGACTGGTGAGCCGCGTCGTGCCGGCCGGCAGGCATCTCGAGGAGGCGCTGCGCACGGCGCGCGGCATCGCGCTGATGGATCCGAACTTGGTGATGGAGACGAAGAAGGCGCTGAACCGGACCTATGAGATCCAGGGCATGCAGACCGCGCTGAAGACCGCACTCGACATCGACCACGGCATCGAATCGCACGGATCGCCGGACAAGCGCGCGTTCATGGACGTCGCCCGCGAACGCGGCATGCGCGAGGCGATCGCCTGGCGCGATGCACGCTTCGCGAAAGCCCAGGGCTGATGCCAATGCGTCGGCCGGTCGCGTTGATCGTCATCGCGCAACTGTGCGGGACGTCGCTGTGGTTCAGCGCGAACAGCGCGGCCGACGACCTGCGGCGTCTGTGGGGCCTGACGAACGGCGATATCGGCTGGCTGACGAACGCGGTCCAGGGCGGCTTCATCGTCGGCACGCTGGTGTTCGCGCTGAGCGGCATCGCGGATCGCTTCCCGGCGAGCCGCATCTTCGTGCTGTGCAGCGTGCTCGGCGCCGCATTCAATGCCGCGTTCGCACTGCTCAGCACCGACCTGTCGTCGGCGCTGTGGTTCCGCTTCGCCGTCGGACTGTCGCTGGCCGGCATCTATCCGCTCGGCATGAAGCTGATCGTCAGCTGGGATCCCGCACGCGCCGGCCAGAGCCTGGGCCTTCTGGTCGGCATGCTGACGCTCGGCACAGCACTGCCCCACGGCATCCGGATGCTCGGCGGCGCGATCTCGTGGCAGGCGGTGATCCTCGCGTCGTCCGTGCTCGCGCTGGCCGGCGCCGCGATCATCGGGATGCTCGGTGACGGTCCGCATCTCAAGCGCAAGCCGCGTGTCGCGGGGGCGAAGCATCCACACGTGCTGAGCGCGTTCCGAATCCCGGACTTTCGTGCATCGGCATTCGGCTACTTCGGGCACATGTGGGAGCTGTACGCGTTCTGGACGCTGGTGCCGCTGCTGCTCGTGACAGTGGTCCCGGGCGCGGGCGCGGTTCCGACGCAGGTGTCCGGCTGGGCGTTCGCGATCATCGCGATGGGTACCTTCGGCTGCATCGGCGGCGGCATCCTCAGCCGCCACATCGGCAGCGCGCGCGTCGCGTGGTTCGCGCTGACGACGTCGGGTCTCGTGTGTCTCGTCTATCCGATGCTCGACGCGCTGCCGGTCGGCTTCCGGTTGATTGTGCTGCTGGTGTGGGGCTTCGCGGTCGTCGCGGACTCACCGCAGTTCTCGGCGCTGTCCGTGAAGGCCTGCCCGCCCGAACTCGTCGGCGGCGCGCTGACGATCCAGAACAGCGTCGGCTTCCTGCTGACGACGTTCTCGATCGTCGTCGCGACCTCCGTCGTCGGATCCATCGGCAGCAAGGTGGCGTGGCTGCTGTTGCCCGGCCCGATCGTCGGACTGTTCTTCATGCGCCGACTCCTGCGCCCCGCTCATTGCGTTCAGGTTTCGCGATGAACAAGACAGTCGACACGAACCCATCGAAGGCCGGCGGCAAGCGCCAGTTGCTGATCGACATCGGCACCGCGATCTTCACGCAGAAGGGCTTCGTCAGCACCGGTCTCGACGAGATCGTCCAGGCCGCCGACGTGCCGAAAGGTTCTTTCTATTACTACTTCGACAGCAAGGACGTCTACGCGCATGCGGTGATCGCGAACTACGCGGCCTACTTCGCCCGCAAGCTCGACCGCTGCCTGAATGACCAGACGCTGACGCCGCTGGCACGGCTGCGCGCGTTCGCGGCCGACGCGACGGACGGCGTGTTGCGCTTCGAGTTCAAGCGCGGCTGTCTCGTCGGCAATCTCGGCCAGGAGATGGGTAGCCTCGAGGGCAGCTTCCGCGTGCTGCTGCTCGAGGTGCTCGATACGTGGCGCGGCCGCTTCCGCGACTGCATCGAAGAGGCGCGAGCCGCCGGCGAGATCGAAACACCGGTCGACTCGACATCGCTCGCGCGCTTCTTCTGGAGCGGATGGGAAGGCGCCGTGCTGTGCGCGAAGCTCGAACGCTCGCGCGCTCCACTCGACAACGTCGTCCACCTTTTCTTCGATCACATGCTGATGCCGCGCGACCGCGCATAGGCCAATTCCTCAGGAAACCGATTCATGTTCAATGCCATCCAGCTTGCAAAGAATGCAGACAACGCGACCGTCGCCACGGTCGGACAACTCGACGACGGCGCGTTGCCGGTGTTCGAGACCGGCGGCGTCACCGTCGCGGTGGACTACTCGACGATCAACTACAAGGACGGCCTCGCGATCAGCGGCAAGTCGCCGGTCGTGCGGAAGTTCCCGATGGTCCCCGGCATCGACTTCGCCGGGACCGTCACGGCCAGCGATCACGCGTCGTGGAAGATCGGCGACCACGTCGTCCTCAACGGGTGGGGCGTCGGCGAGTCGCACTGGGGCGGACTCGCCCAGCAGGCGCGCGTGTCGGGCGACTGGCTGGTGCGGCTGCCCGAAGGACTGACGCCGTTCGATGCGATGGCGATCGGCACGGCCGGATACACCGCGATGCTCAGCGTGATGGCGCTGCAGCGCGAAGGGGTTACCGTCGAAGCAGGCGAGATCCTCGTGACCGGCGCCACCGGCGGCGTCGGCTCGTTCGCGGTGTCGCTGCTGAAGGGTCTCGGCTATCGCGTCGTCGCGTCCACCGGCAAGGCCGCCGAGGCGGACTTCCTGAAGGCGCTGGGCGCCGCGGAAGTGATCGATCGCGCGACCCTGTCCGCGGCCGGCAAGCCGCTGCAGAAGGAACGCTGGGCCGGCGTCGTCGACACGGTCGGCTCGCATACGCTGGCCAACGCCTGCGCAGCGACGCGCTACGGCGGCACCGTCACCGCATGCGGGCTCGCGCAGGGGATGGACTTCCCGGTCACCGTCGCCCCATTCATCCTGCGCGGCGTGAAGCTGATCGGCATCGACAGCGTGAACGCGCCGCTCGCGGTGCGCACCGAGGCATGGCAACGGCTCGCGACCGATCTCGATCGCACTGCGATCGCCAGCATCGCGCGGACCGTAGGGTTGCGCGAAGCGATAGAGATTGCAGGGGAGATCCTCGGCGGAACGATCCGCGGCCGTGTCGTCGTCGACGTCAACCGATGAACCGCAGGCACGAGGCCGGAGCACGACGCAGGACGTAACGGGTTTCAGGACGCAGAGCAATCGGCCAGTGGGGCGCGCATGGAGCGCGTCCTCGCAGCAGACCGATAACGACAACCGATGGTGGAGGAAGACATGCAATCGAAACACGGGGCGGCCCGGCGGTGCGTTCGCGCGTCGGCGCTGCTGCTGGGAATGCTGGCACCGCTGGCACACGCGCAGATCTCCGACGACGTGGTCAAGATCGGCTTCATCACCGACATGTCCGGTTTCTACGCCGACGTCGACGGACCGGGCGGCGTCGAAGCGATCAGGATGGCGATCGCCGACTTTGGCGGGAAAGTCGATGGCAAGCGGATCGAACTGCTGGTCGCCGATCATCAGAACAAGGCCGACATCGCCGCGAGCAAGGCGCGCGAGTGGATCGACCAGGAGCACGTCGACATGCTCGTCGGCGGCACGAACTCCGCTGCCGCGCTGGCCATGAACAAGGTCGCCGCCGACAAGAAGAAGCCGATCATGGTCGTGTCGGCCGGCGCGTCGCGCTTCACGAACGAGGACTGCACCCCGTATACGGTCCACTACTCGTACGACACCGTCGCGCTGTCGAAGGTGGCCGGCACGACCATCGTCAAGCAGGGCGGCGACACGTGGTATTTCCTGACGGCCGACTACGCGTTCGGCGCGTCGCTGGAAGCCGATGCCAGCGCCGTCGTGAAGGCGGCCGGCGGCAAGATCCTCGGCAGCGTCAAGCATCCGGCGAACGCGTCCGACTTCGCATCGTTCCTGTTGCAGGCGCAGTCGTCGAAGGCGAAGATCCTCGCGCTGGCCAACTCAGGCGGCGACACGATCAATTCGATCAAGGCCGCCAACGAGTTTGGCATCACGAAGACGATGAAGCTCGCCGGCCTGCTGATGTTCATCAGCGACGTGCATTCGCTCGGCCTCGCCGCGACCCAGGGCATGTACCTCGCGGACCCCTGGTACTGGGACCGGACGCCGGAGACGCGGGCATGGTCGAAGCGCTACTTCGAGAAGACCAAGCGCGAGCCGACCTCGACCCAGGCCGCCGACTACTCGGCCACGATGACCTACCTGAATGCCGTCAAGGCGACCGGCACAGACGACGCCGACAAGGTGATGGCGCACATGAAATCGACCCGCATCCACGACATGTTCACGAACGACGGCTATATCCGGCCCGACGGCCGCATGGTGCACGAGATGTACCTTCTGCAGGTCAAGACGCCGGCCGAATCGAAGTATCCGTGGGACTACTACAAGGTCGTCGCCGCGGTGCCCGGAGACCAGGCGTTCGCGTCGAAGGCGGAGTCGAAGTGCAGTCTGTGGAAGTGAACGCGCGACCAACCCGATACCGGAGCACACGATGAAAGATCCGATCCAGTCATCACCGACGCCGCTGGTGGATGCGATGCGCAGCGGCGAAGACGCCCGCCTCGCGCGCGCGGCCAGGGATCCCGCGTCCCCGTTCTACGCAGGCAGCGACCGTGGACGCGTCGATCGGCGACGTTTCATGGCGAGCGCGCTCGCGGCCGTGGGCAGCGCAGGCGCACTGGGTGCGGCGCGCGCCGCGGCGCCGCCCGGCGCGGTCGAACACGAGGTACCGCCCGACGCGTCGAAGGTCCAGGGGTATCCGCTCGCGGACGAGAGCTACGGGTCGCGTTCGCAGTTCGAGACCGAGGTCCGCACGCGCTTCAAGACGGCGACCGCGCAGTCGTCGTGGACGTTGACACCGCTCGAGAAGAGCCAGGGCATCGTCACGCCGTCCGGGCTGCACTTCGAGCGCAGTCACGGCGGCACCGCGACGATCGATCCGGCCACGCACGAACTGTTCGTGCACGGCCTCGTCGACCGTCCGCTGAAGTTCTCGATGAAGGACATCCGTCGCTTCCCGGCCGTCTCGCGCCTGATGTTCCTCGAGTGTTCCGGCAACGGGCTGACCGAATGGTCGAAGCCGACGATGCGCACCGTGCAGGGAACGCACGGGCTGACGTCGACGTCCGAATGGACCGGCGTGCGCCTGTCGACGATTCTCAAGGAAGCCGGCGTGCGCGGCAATGCCAAGTGGCTGCTGGCCGAAGGCGGCGACGCGTCGGCGATGACGCGCAGCATCCCGATCGCGAAGGCGATGAAGGACTGCATCCTCGCGTATGGCCAGAACGGCGAAGCGATCCGGCCCGAACAGGGCTATCCGCTGCGTCTGCTCGTGCCGGGATTCGAAGGCAACATGAACATCAAGTGGTTGCGACGGATCGAGGTATCCGACGTGCCGTTCATGACGCGCGAAGAGACGTCGAAGTACACGGATCTGATGCCGAGCGGCAAGGCCGTGCAGTTCTCGTTCGAGATGGAGGCCAAGTCCGTGATCACGTCGCCGTCCGGCGAGATGATGCTCGACGAGCCGGGCTTCCACGAGATCACCGGGCTCGCGTGGTCGGGCCGCGGCGCGGTGAAGCGCGTCGAGGTGTCGGTCGACGGCGGCAGCACGTGGCGCAACGCGGCGCTCGAAGGGCCGGTACTGCCGATCTGCCACACGCGCTTCCGGCTACCGTGGATCTGGGACGGCCGGCCCGCCGTGCTGCAGAGCCGCTGCACCGACGACACCGGCTACGTGCAGCCGACGCTCGGGCAGCTGATCGCGGTGCGCGGCCTCGACGGCCCGCTGGGCTCCATCTATCACCTCAACGCGATCCAGAGCTGGCAGGTCGCTAACGACGGAAAGGTCAGCAATGTCCACCACTACTGAACGCATCGCATGTTTGCTGGCCTGCGCGCTGGCGATGCCGGTCGCGATGGCCGCGGATGGGCCGCCTTACGGCTTCGGCAAGACCGCCACATCCGACGACCTGGGCCGCTTCACGTCGCCGCTGCCCGACGGGCGCGGCTTCCCTGCCGGCCGTGGCTCGGTCGCCGACGGCGAGAAGGTCTACCAGGCGCA
>JBDTIS010000156.1:0-18853 GCA_039936235.1 Burkholderiaceae bacterium
ACCATCCGTCGCGTATGCAGGACCTGGCCCGCGAGATGATGCTGGAGCAGATGACGCATCAGGCGCTTCGACTGCGCGAGCGTCGTCGCGTCGGAGAAGTCGTCGGCATCGATGTCGAGCAGCGTCCTGCCGACGACTACCGTGTCGCTGTCGCCGCCGCCGCGGATTGCACCGGCGTCACCGGCGCCGTCAGCCGGAGTGATCCGCATCGGACCGCGTTCGGGAACGTAGCGATACAGCGCGAGCGGATCGATCGTGGCGCCGTCGGCCGCATGCGCGCCCTGCACGCCGTAGCCGGCTTCGCGCAGCAGCACGGCCTCGAACGAGCGCAGCGCCGGCGCGGCGGGCCTGTCCTCGGACAGCGCGCCCAACGTGTGGAGATAGGCGTCGAACAGCTTCTCATGTGGATCGTCGCGCGCGAGCAGCTTCTGCACGAGCTCGTTCAGGTAGAAGCCGGACATCAATGCCTCGCCGCGCAGCGGTCGCAGGCCGCCCAGCCACTCGGCCTTCGTCAGTGTCCGCAGGTCGTTACCGCCCTGGCCGCCCGCGACCGCGCGGGCGCGTCCCTGGATCCAGCTGACCGTCAGCGGCTGGAACGCGAGAAGCACACCGCGCAATGCGGAGCGCGGACGCTTCGCGCCGCGCGCGACCAGCGCGACGCGCCCGTGGTGCCGGGTCAGCACATCGACGATCAGGCTCGTCTCCTTGTAGGGATAGCCGTGCAGCACGAACGCAGCCTCGTCGACGAATCGCGACTCGGAGCGCGGTGCGCGACGTACTCGCCGCGGTGGAGGCGGCTCCGCTGCGATCGGCGAATCGGACGCCGAGGCAAGGTCCGCGACATCGCCGCTCGCCACCGCCCGCACGTCAGCAGCGACCCGGGCGGGCACGACGATCAGTCATAGCCGAAGGACTTGATCAGCGCGGCGCTGTCGGCCCACCCGGACCTGACCTTCACCCACAACTCGAGGTTGCAGCGCGCCTGCAGAAGCTTTTCGATGTCGGCACGCGCTTCGCTACCGATCAACTTCAGCTTGCCGCCGCCCGTGCCGATCAGCATCGACTTGTGATTCGCGCGCTCCACCACGATCGTCGCCGCGATGCGGCAGAAGCGTCCGCCCTCCGCCTTCGACGGCTCCTCCGCGAAGCTGTCGATGACGACCGTCATCCCGTAAGGCAGTTCATCGCCGAGTTGGCGGAACACCTTCTCGCGGATCAGCTCCGAAACGAGGAAGCGTTCGCTGCGATCGGTCAGGTCGTCGGCGTCGAACAGCGGCGGTGCGACCGGCAACAGCTTCTCGATCTCGGTGAGGAGGTCGTCGATCTGCGAGCCGCTCTTAGCGGACACGGGGATCAGCGCGGCCCACGGATGTTCCGTCGCGCGCGCCTGCAGGTAAGGCAGCAGGCTGCGCTTGTCGTCGAGCATGTCGGTCTTGTTGATGACGAGAATGACCGGAATGTCGTCGGGCAGCATCTGCAGCACGCTCTCGTCGTCGGGACCGAAGCGGTCGCCTTCGACGACGAACAGCACGCAGGCCACGCCGGCCACCGCATCGCGAATGGCGCGATGCATGCTCTTGTGGAGCTGGCTCTTGTGGCGAGTCTGGAAGCCCGGCGTATCGACGAACACGAACTGCGCGGCGGCCGTCGTCGCGATGCCGAGGATGCGGTGACGCGTGGTCTGCGCCTTGCGCGACGTGATGCTGATCTTCTGGCCGACGAGCCGGTTGAGCAACGTCGACTTGCCGACGTTGGGCCGGCCGATGATCGCGATCATCCCCGCGCGAAAGTCGGCCGGCAGGCTCGTGACTTCGGGTTGAAGGATATCGAGCGGTTCGTCAGGCGACACGGACATCCGGCTGCAGTTGGGTTTCGAGTGGATCGGTGGTGTCGGTGTTCGCGTTCGCCGTGTCGTCCGCAGCGGCACGCGGCTGGTTCGCTCCATCGCCGCGGGGTTCGGGCTTCGACGCGTCGGCCTTCGGTTCGCGACGCTCGACCGGCTTCGCGTCGACACGCGCAGCCGGCACCGCAGCGTCCTGCATCTGGCGGGTCGATGGCTGCGCCACGATCCGCGCGGGCTTCGCGTCGACGGTCTTGCGCGACGGCACCGTGCCTTCGACGCGCGACGGTGGCTCGGCGGACTGCTCGACCGCGACCTGCAGCGTCAACTGCGCCGGCTTCACGCGGCGCGTCTTCTTCGTCGCCGCGACGGCATGGACCTGCGCGGCCTCGAGCGCCTTCTTCGCGGCTGCCTGCTCGGCCGCGCGACGGCTGCCACCGCCGCCGAGCACCTGGATGGTCAGCTTGGGCACCGCGCACTCGACCTCGAACTCCTGGCTGTGCGCTGCGCCGTGGGTCGCGACGACCGTGTAGATCGGCAGCGCGATCTTCCGGCCCTGCAGGTACTCCTGCAGCAGCGTCTTGGAGTCCTTGCCGAGCGTCTTCGGATCGACGGTCTCGAGCACCGGCTGGTAGAGTTTCTTGATGACGCGCCGCGCGGTGTCGAAGCCGGCGTCGAGGAAGATCGCGCCGAACAGCGCCTCGACCGTGTCCGCCAGGATGGAAGGCCTGCGGAAGCCGCCGCTCTTCAATTCGCCTTCGCCGAGTCGCAGGTACGGACTGAGCTCGAGTCGCTGGGCGATTTCGTACAGCGACTGCTGCTTGACCAGGTTGGCGCGCAGCCGGGACAGGTCGCCTTCATCGATGCGCACGAATTTGTCGAACAACAGCGACGCGACGACGCAGTTGAGGACACTGTCGCCGAGAAACTCGAGCCGCTCGTTGTGCGCGACGCTGTGACTGCGATGCGTCAGCGCCTGCTGAAGAAGATCCTTCGACAGGAACTCATGACCCAAGGCATGCTGTAGCGCTTCGACATCCATCCAGGTTCCGTATCCGCAGTGCGGTCGAGGCGAGTGCGTCAGAGCGACTTGCTGCGTCCGGCGTAATCGATGGTCAGGCTGACCGGACCGAACAGCGGGATCTTCTTCGTGTACGCATACGTGACCACGATCTCGTCGTCGACCTTCTCGATGGTCAGGTCCTTGCTGGCCAACGACGTGATGTCATCGATCGCGGCCGAGCGATCGAAGGCCTTCTGGACCTCGACCACCGTCGTGTGGGTCGCTGTGGCCTTGCTGACGGCCGACTGGATGGCCCTGTATTCGACGAAAGTCGGAACCACACGCGCCGCGACGATCACTAGGAAGCCGACGACCAGAACGACGATCACGAGACCGAAGATGCTGGTGCCACGTTGCCGTGAAACCGAGGCGAGATTCGCGGATGCGTGGGACAGGGTCACCGGGGCTTTCGTCTAACGGAACGAGCCGATCCGGCTTATATTACCGAAGTTCATCCAGATGAGGATCGCGTGGCCGACAATATTCTGATCGGGCACGAAACCCCAATATCGGCTGTCTGCACTGTTGTCGCGGTTGTCGCCCATCATGAAATAATGGCCTTGCGGCACTTTGCACGTAACGGCGGTATTTCCATCCGAAAAAACGCAATTGTCGCGGAACTCGGCCTCTTCGGTTGCGTGACCGCCCCGCGCCAGCTCACTGAGATACGATTCCGGGGAGATCGCACCGGACCGATCGTCATCGATCAGGATCGGGTGCACCGCATAGCCGTCCCCGCGCGGCAGGTGCTCCTCGAACTGCTTCGAATACGCAACGCGGTCCTGATCGAAGTAGTCGGGAGCCGCGACCGTCTCGACCGGCTTGCCGTTGATCGTCAGCCGCTTCGCGCGAAACTCGACCGTGTCGCCCGGCAGACCGATGACTCGCTTGACGTAGTCGACCGAGGGATCGACCGGGTAGCGAAATACCATCACGTCGCCGCGCTGCGGATTGCCGATGTCGATCACCTTCTTGTTGATGATCGGCAGGCGGATGCCGTACGAGAACTTGTTCACGAGGATCAGGTCCCCGACCAGCAACGTCGGGATCATCGAGCCCGACGGGATCCGGAAAGGTTCGAACAGGAAAGACCGCAGGATGAAGACGACCAGGATCACCGGGAAGAAACCCGCAGGAAACTCGATCCAGCCCGGCTGGCGGACCAGCCGTTCGCGCAGCTTGTCGCGTTCCTCCTGAATCGCCTTCGGATCGCTGCCTGCCGCCGTCCCATCGGTGTCGCGCAGCATGGCCTGCGCATCGAAGTGACGCAACGCGGCATCCGCATTGGCGACCCGCTTGCGCCGGAAGATCAGGCGGTCGGCGAACCACACGATGCCGGTGCCGACCATCAACCAGAACAGAATGACCGCGAAGTTGAAACTCATTTGTCCTCCACCTGCAGGATGGCGAGAAAGGCCTCCTGCGGAATTTCGACCGATCCGACCTGCTTCATGCGCTTCTTGCCGGCCTTCTGCTTGTCGAGCAACTTGCGTTTGCGCGAGATATCGCCGCCGTAGCACTTCGCGATGACGTTCTTGCGCAGCGCCTTGACGTTCTCGCGCGCGATGATGTTCGAGCCGATCGCAGCCTGGATCGCGACGTCGAACATCTGGCGCGGAATCAGCTCGCGCATCTTCGCCGCGACCTCGCGGCCGCGATGCTGGCTGTTCGCGCGATGGACGATCACGGCCAGCGCGTCGACCTTCTCCGCATTGATCATCATGTCGACCTTCACGACGTCGGCCGCCCGGTACTCCTTGAATTCGTAATCCATCGACGCGTAGCCGCGCGACACCGACTTCAGCTTGTCGAAGAAGTCGAGCACGATCTCGGCGAGCGGGATCTCGTAGGTCAGCATGACCTGACGGCCGTGGTAATCCATGTCGAGCTGCACGCCGCGCTTCTGGATGGCGAGCGTGATGACCGAGCCCACGTAATCCTGCGGCATGTACAACTTGACCGTGACGATCGGCTCGCGAATCTCCTCGATGAGACCCGGGTCCGGCATCTTCGATGGATTCTCGACCGTCCGGATGCTGCCGTCGCGCATCAGGACTTCATAGACGACCGACGGCGCCGTCGTGATCAGGTCCATGTCGTACTCGCGCTCGAGCCGCTCCTGGACGATCTCCATGTGCAGCAGCCCGAGGAAGCCGCATCGGAAGCCGAAGCCGAGCGCCTGCGAGACTTCGGGCTCGTACTGCAGCGATGCGTCGTTCAGCCGCAGCTTCTCGAGCGCGTCGCGCAACGCGTCGTACTGGTTGGACTCGATCGGGAACAGGCCGGCGAACACCTGCGGCTGCGCTTCCTTGAAGCCGGGCAGCGGTGACTTGGCCTGCCGGTTCAGCAGCGTGACCGTGTCGCCGACCTTCGCCGCCTTCAGTTCCTTGATGCCGGCGATGATGAAGCCCACCTCGCCGGCCGACAGCGATTCGCGCGGCCGCAGCTTCGGCGTGAACACGCCGACCTGCTCGACCAGGTGCTGCGATCCGTTGGCCATCAGGAGGATCTTGTCCTTCGCCTTCAGCGAGCCGTTGAACACGCGGACCAGCATGATCACGCCGACGTAATTGTCGAACCACGAGTCGATGATCAGCGCCTGCAGTGGCTCGTCGGCCGAGCCGGTCGGCGGCGGGATCCGCGCGATCACGGCCTCGATGATCTCCGGCACGCCCTCGCCGGTCTTCGCGCTCGCGCGGATCGCATCCTGCGCGTCGATGCCGATGACGTCCTCGATCTCCGCGATCGCGTTGTCGGGGTCGGCCGACGGCAGGTCGATCTTGTTCAGGACCGGAACGACCTCGACGCCGAGTTCGATCGCCGTGTAGCAGTTGGCCACCGTCTGCGCCTCGACGCCCTGGCTCGCGTCGACCACCAGCAGCGCGCCTTCGCACGCCGACAGCGAGCGACTCACCTCGTACGCGAAGTCGACGTGGCCCGGCGTGTCGATCAGGTTCAGGTGATAGAGCTGGCCGTCCTTCGCGCGGTATTCGAGCGCGGCGGTCTGCGCCTTGATCGTGATGCCCCGCTCACGCTCGAGATCCATCGAATCGAGAACCTGCGACTCCATCTCCCGATCGGACAGTCCGCCGCACAACTGGATGATGCGGTCGGCCAGCGTCGACTTGCCGTGATCGATGTGGGCGATGATGGAAAAGTTACGAATGTGCTGCATCAGGCGACGAAAGGCGGCTGCGCCGTCGCGGCGGGCGACGCATGAATGGCTACGGATGGATGCGGTCGGGACCGGCGGGATGCCGACGACGTGACGATTCTTCCAGGCAAGCCCGCGAGTTTACCCGAAGCGGTGCGGCGGCCGGCCGCCGGCGCCTATTGCGGCGGCAGCGGCCGGATCGGCAGGTAGAACACGTTCGCCTGCCTGCGGATCAGCACGAAAGACTGCTTCTTCGGATCGAGCTTCGTGGCCTGCTCGTTGAACTGCTTCGCACTTGTCGCATCGACATTGTTCAGGCTCAGAACGATATCCTCACGCCGTATGCCCGCGCTGGCGGCCGGCCCGTCGACGGCGTCCACCAGCACGCCGGACGGGATGCCGAGTTCCTTCTTCCGGTCTTCGGGCACGTCGACGACGGACAGGCCCAGGCCGTTGGTCTCGGCCGGCTTCGGTGGCTCGGGGGCCTTGTCCGCGCGCTTCGCGTCCGAATCGAGTTCGCTGACCACGATCGGAATCTCGCGGGTGACACCCTTGCGCCACACGGTGATGACGGACTTCGTACCGGGTTTGGTATCCCCGACCGTGCGCGGGAGGTCGACCGACTTCTCGATCGGCTTGCCGTCGAACTTGACGATGATGTCGCCGCCTACGATGCCGGCTTTCTCGGCGGGTGTACCGGGCTCGACGCGCGACACCAGCGCGCCTTGCGCCTTGATGCCCATCGCCTCAGCAACTTCCTTGCTGACTTCGCGGATCTCGACGCCGAGACGCCCGCGCCGCACGCGGCCGCCGTTCTTGAGCTGCTCGACGATTCGCATCGCGTCGTCGATCGGGATGGCGAACGAGATGCCGATACTGCCGCCGGTGCCGGACAGGATCTGCGAGTTGATGCCGATGACTTCGCCGCGCATGTTGATCAGCGGGCCGCCCGAATTGCCAGGATTGACCGCGACGTCGGTCTGGATGAACGGCAGCAGCTCGCCGGTATCGCGGCTCTTCGCGCTGACGATGCCGGCCGTCACGGTGTTCTCCAGGCCGAACGGCGACCCGATCGCGAGCACCCATTGCCCCACGCGAATCGCCTTCGAGTCGCCGATCGCGATGCGCGGCAGTCCGGAAGCCTCGATCTTCACCAGCGCGACGTCTGTCCGCTTGTCGGCGCCGATCAGCTTGCCCTTGAACTCGCGCTTGTCGGTCAGCGTGACGTAGATGGTCGAGGCGTTCTCGACCACGTGGGCGTTGGTCATCACGTAGCCGTCGGCCGACAGGATGAAGCCGGACCCGACACCGCGCTGCACCTCCTCGCCGCCGGGCCGGTTGCGTCGGGTGTTCGGCGGTGTGCGCTCGGGCCCGGGCGTCTGCGGCGCCGGGACACCGAAGAATCTGCGGAATAACTCCTGCATCTCGTCGTCGGACGGGTCGGCGCCGGCGCCGGCCCGCTGACGCTCGGTGGTGCGGATGTTGACGACGGCGGGGCCGACACGCTCGACCAGGTCCGCGAAGTCGGGCAGTTCGCGGCTCTGCGCGTGGGCCGGATGCGCCGTCACGGCGAGGATGGCGAACAGGATGGCGGCGAGCGACGCCGTCAGTGGACTACGCATGGGATTTCCGTCGAAAGGGCGTGCGCGAAGCGGCAAAACGAATAATGCCAGCAGCGCGCTTCCGTGCGGCGCCACGCAGGCGGCGCTGCCGCCTTCTGCGCCTTCTATTTGGCGCTCTTGAACGAGATCTGCCTCGCCATGTCGCGCACCGAGCTGGCCGGTGCATCGCCGACGATCGTCAACCAGAAGTCGCCGTGGCGTTCGGTCACGACGTTGACAGGACCCTTGCTGGCCTCGCCTTCGGACGTGTCGTGGGGCTCGGCAGGTTCGATGAAGATGGAGATCGCGGCGAGTCCGTCCGAATAGACCATCTGCCCGATGTCTTCACGCCCGCCGAATGCGCGACGCACTTCCATCACCTTGCGAAAGCCCGCTACCGGCTGCGGGACGCTCCATCCGGCGCGAGCGAGATCCACCGGGACCATGCGATCGGTCTCGGTGCGCCAGCCGTCGGTGCTGCTCACGGTGGGCCGGATGCGCGACGCGTCGAGCTTGCCGCCGATCGCGACGTCGGTGAAGGCGACCTGCTCGATCGCCACGCCCTTGTCGTCGACCGTCTGTGCCTTCAGCAGCAGGAAGGTGTCGCGATCGACCCACAGCCGGTAGCCGTAACGCGCCTTGTCGCGCGCCTGGAGCACGATCAATCGGGCGTTGCGGCCGGCGACCCGATCAGTGCCTTCGACCGATAGCTGGTAGTACTGATCGAGGTCGATCGGCGGACTGGTCAGCAATGCCGGAAAACTGTCGTAGCGCGCGCGCTTCTCGATCAGCACCAGCTTGCTGTCGGCCATGTAGCAGCGGACGTCGTCGTTGTGACGGATGAATTCGCGCGCCTGCCCGTCCATCAGTTCGAGCTTCTCGTGCTCGCCGCTCCGGTCGGTCACGTGTGTGACACGCGACGACTGCACCTGGCTGCCCTGCTGGTGAACGAAGGTTCCGGCATAGTTCTGGCGCTGCGCGGCCTGCTGGATGCGATTGACCCAGGCCGCGGTGTCGGCCGGCAGGCCGACGGCATCCGCCGCCGCCGAATGGTCGACCATTATGGTGAATGCGACCGCCGAAAAGACGACCGCAGACATCGTGCGTCTCCACGGCCGCGCGCGGAACGACAGCGCCTTGCGAGAAATTCGGTCTGATCGCTTCGACGCGACGCGCGTGATAGTTGCCGCGTTCGCGGAAGAAACATCGGACATGGCTTACTGCGACGGACTGCCGTTGTTGCCGCTCGGCGGCACGTACGCCGCCTGCCGCGCGGACGCGCCGCGGTAGGCGAACGGCGTGACGTCGCGATGCGCGGCGAAGTAGTCGGACAGTCGCTCCGGATCGACGGCCTTGAGCGGCGAGCGACCTGCGACGTCGCCCTGCGTCGCCGCGAGCGGGACGATCACGACGGTCGGGGTGGCGCTGGCGATCTTGTCACCGCTGTCGTGATTGGGTGGCGTCGCGACCCAGGCCACGACCACCAGTGCGGCGGCCACCGATGCGCCGGGCAGTCCGGTGCGCACCCAGAAGCGCCTGGACCGCGCGAAGGAAGCCTTCCGTGGAGCCTTTGGCGGCGCAAGGATCGTGGGCTCCTCCGCGAGTCGCGCGGAAAAGCGGCGCAGAAACAGCTGACCGTCGCCGACCCCGACCACCTCGTCGGATCGCATCCAGTCGCCGGCGCGATGCGCATCGGCCCAGAAATGAGCCAGGTCGTCGGACGCCAGCAGCGCATCGATCGCCTGTTCGATGACGTCGTCGTCGAGTTCACCGTCGACGAGAGCGGAGACTTGCAGCCGTGGGGCGTCCGGAGCTGCCTGCACGGCAACGGCGCTACGGGAAATGTTTTCAGCGTTCATGGCTACCACCTCTTGTCTTTGGATGTCCCCAACAACGGCCGCAACTCGGAAGCGATCGATTCACGGGCTCTGAAAATGCGCGAACGCACCGTGCCGATCGGACAGTTCATGGCTGCCGCGATGTCCTCGTAACTCATTCCCTCGATTTCTCTCAGCTGGATTGCGGTACGGAGTTCTTCCGGAAGTGCATCCATCGCCCGCCCGACCGTCTCCCCGACCTGCTTGCTCATCAACAGCGACTCCGGCGTGTTGATATCCCTTAGTTGGTCTGCGTCGTCGAAAGTTTCAGCTTCTTCCGCATCGCTGCCCGTCGAGGTCGGCGCGCGGCGTCCCTGGGAAGCAAGATAGTTCTTCGCGGTGTTGATCGCGATCCGGTAAAGCCAGGTATAGAACGCACTGTCCCCGCGAAACTGCGGCAGCGCCCGATAGGCCTTGATGAACGCTTCCTGGGTCACGTCCTCGACCTCCCCGGCATCGCGCACGAGCCGCGACACCAGCCGGTTGATCTTCCGCTGATACTTGACGACGAGAAGCTCGAACGCCTACTTGTCGCCGCGCTGCACGCGTTCGACCAGGAGCTGATCGACTTCTCTTTCGGTGGTCGGTTCCATCACGGACGCCCGCTGGTCCCGCCACCACGCAACGACCACAGCATGAATCGGGACAGCGCGCGACGATCCGACGGCGCGATGTCGGCGCTCAATAGCGGGTATTGCACGACCACCGCGCGGGACGGCGCATCCGCTTCGGCGAGCGCGAGCACCGAAAAGCCAGGCCACGCCATCGTCGGCTCGAGCAGCTTCAATGGATGTTCGTATCGATCGACCCCGATATCGGCGCGGTCGGACACCGACAGCACGATGCGCGATGTCGCGCGATGTCTGTGCACGATGCCGGCGATCGTGAAGCCCCATCCTGCGGCGAATGCGGTGACGACGGCCGCCGTCGAGTCATGCAGGCAGGTTGCGGCCGTCACGCCGGCCACGACGAAGGCACCGGTCGCCAGGACGATCGCCAGCAGCGTGACGCGAAGCGACGGCCCGACCGCAATGCGTGCCGACAGACTCATGCGGAACGTGACGAAGGCAGGAAGGACGCGGACGGAGATGCGATCGACGGGGCCGACGCGCAGGTCACACGCGACGCAGCACCATCGTGCCGTTGGTACCGCCGAAGCCGAACGAGTTGGATAGCGCGACGTCGATCTTCATCGGTCGTGCCTCGTTCGCGCAATAATCCAGGTCGCACTCGGGATCCTGGTTGAAGATATTGATCGTCGGTGGCGAGATCTGGTCGCGGATCGCGAGCGCGGTGAAAACGCCTTCGATGCCGCCGGCTGCGCCGAGCAGGTGGCCCGTCATCGACTTCGTCGAATTGATTACCAGCCGCTTCGCGTGATCGCCGAACGCGTTCTTGATCGCGATGGTCTCGTTCTTGTCGCCCAGCGGTGTGGACGTGCCGTGGGCGTTGATGTACTGCACCGCATCGCCGCTGATGCCGGCATTGCGCAGTGCATTGAGCATCCCGCGCTTCGGACCGTCCGCGTCGGGCGACGTGATGTGATACGCGTCCGAGCTCATCCCGTAGCCGATCAGTTCTGCGATGATGTTCGCGCCGCGCTTCTTCGCGTGTTCGTACTCTTCGAGCACCATCACGCCGGCACCCTCGCCGAGCACGAATCCGTCGCGGTCGACATCCCACGGACGGCTCGCCGTCTTGGGGTCGTCGTTGCGCAGCGACATCGCACGGGCCGCGGTGAAGCCGCCGACGCCGAGCGGTGAGATGGTGGACTCGGCGCCGCCGGCCAGCATCACGTCGGCGTCGCCGTATTCGATCAGCCGGCCCGCGTCCCCGATGCAGTGAAGCCCGGTGGTGCACGCGCTGACGATGCCGTAGCTGGGGCCCTTCATGCCGAAGTGGATCGACAACTGGCCCGAGACCATGTTGATGATCGACGCCGGCACGAAGAACGGCGAGATGCGCCGCGGTCCGCGTCCGGCCAGTTCGATGCAGGTCTCCTCGATCCTCGGCAGACCTCCGATGCCAGAACCGACGATGACGCCGATGCGTTCGGCGTTCGCTTCGGTGATCGTCAGACCGCAATCGTTCCAGGCCTGGATACCCGCCGCGACGCCGTAATGGATGAACCTGTCCATGTGGCGGGCTTCTTTCGCCGAAATGTAATCGTCGATCTTGAAGCCCTTGACTTCACCGGCGATGTGACAGGGTAGCGCCGACGAATCGAAGCGCGTGATGTGATCGATTCCCGACTTGCCGGCGAGGATGTTGGCCCAGGCCTCGGGGATGTTGTTGCCGACCGGTGCGACGATGCCGAGCCCGGTGATGACGACGCGACGACGACTCATGCGCTCGAGGACCCTTTACTGAACCAGATTATTTCTTGTCGTGCGTGCTGACGTAGTCGATCGCCTGCTGCACGGTGGTGATCTTCTCGGCTTCTTCGTCGGGGATTTCAGTCTCGAACTCGTCTTCGAGCGCCATGACCAGTTCGACGGTGTCGAGAGAGTCCGCGCCGAGGTCGTCGACGAACGAAGATTCGGTCTTGATGTCGGCCTCGTTGACGCCTAGTTGTTCAGCGACGATCTTCTTGACACGCTGTTCGGTGCTGTCCATGAATTCTTCTCCTCCGGGATGGGTACGACGTTGAAGCGGCGTCGCGAATCTGATCCGCGATTTTTGTTCCGCGACTTGCTTGGGAAATTCGGTGCTGGCTTGCGATCCATCGGCGCCTGACCCACTGCGAAAATCGCGCGGATTGTAGCAGACCGCCCCTGTCTACCCCGACGTTCCGTAGCCGTGCTTCGACGAGCCAGGCCTCTCGTCGAAGCCCGTCTCGTCGGGATGATCAGCTCATGTACATACCGCCGTTGACGTGCAGCGTCGTGCCGGTGATGTATGCGGCCGCAGGTGACGCCAGGAAGGAGACAGCGGCCGCGATGTCCTCGGGCTTGCCGAGCCGGCCGAGCGGGATCTGCCCGGTCAGCGCCTCGATCTGCGCGGTAGCCAGGCTGCGCGTCATGTCGGTGTCGATGAAGCCCGGCGCCACGCAGTTGACGGTGATGCCGCGGCTGCCGACCTCGCGGGCGAGCGCACGTGTCATGCCGGCGACGCCCGCCTTTGCGGCCGCGTAGTTGGCCTGCCCCGCATTGCCGGTCGAGCCGACCACCGACGTGATGTTGATGATGCGACCGCCGCGTGCCTTGATCATCGGGCGCAGCACGCCGCGCGCGAGCCGGAAGACGGCCGTCAGGTTGGTATCGATCACTGAGGCCCAGTCGTCGTCCTTCATCCGCATCGCAAGCGTGTCGTGCGTGACGCCGGCGTTGTTGACCAGGATGTGAAGCCCGTCGAATTCTTTCTGCACTGCGTCGATCGCCACGTCGCAGGCGGCCGCGTCGCGGACGTCGAGGACGATGCCTTTGCCCCCGCTCCCCGCCAGATAATGGCCGATCGCCGCCGCGCCCGCTTCGGACGTGGCCGTACCGACGACGCGCGCGCCGCGGGCGGCGAGTTCGACCGCAATCGCCCGGCCGATTCCGCGCGATGCACCGGTAACCAGCGCGACCTGCCCGATCAGGTTCTGTTCGACCACTCTCGATGCGTTCATTGCAAGGCCTCCAGTGCTGTGGCCAGCGAGGCCGGATCGAAGATGGCCACGCCGACGACGCGCGGGTCGATGCGTTTGCACATCGGCGCGAGCACCTTGCCGGGCCCGCATTCGACGATCTGCGTCACCCCGGCGTCGGCCATCGACCGGATCGTCTCGGCCCAGCGGACAGGACTTGCAGCCTGGCGGACCAGCGCCGAGCGGATCGCGGTCGCGTCCTGCTCGATCCGGACGTCGACGTTGTTCACCACGGCGATCGTCGGGGTCGCGATCGCGACGTCGGCGAGCCGGACCGCCAGACGATCGGCGGCCGGCCGCATCAGCGACGAGTGGAAAGGTGCGGACACCGCCAGGATTACCGCGCGCTTCGCTCCGCGTGCCTTCGCCGCTTCGCAGGCGCGTTCGACGGCGGCCTTGTGTCCCGCGATGACGACCTGCGACGGCGCATTGAAGTTGACCGGCTCGACGACTTCGCCTTGCGCCGCCTCGACGCATGCGGCACGGACCGCGTCGTCGTCGAGCCCGAGGATGGCGGCCATGCCGCCGGTGCCGACCGGGACCGCCGCCTGCATCGCCTCGGCGCGAAAGCGCACCAGCGGCAGCGCGTCGGCGAAGGTCAGCACGCCAGCCGCGACCAGCGCCGCGTATTCACCGAGGCTGTGCCCCGCCATCATCGCGGGCATGCCGCCCCCGGCGTCGCGCCAGGCGCGCCACATCGCGACGCCGGCCGCGAGCATCACCGGCTGCGTGTTGGTCGTGAGACCGAGTTCGTCGATGGGACCGGACGCGATCAGCGCGACCAGGTCCTGCTTCAGGATGTCGGAGGCTTCCTCGAGCGTCGCAGCGACCGACGGATGAGCGGCGCGCGCGGCGATCATCGCGTCGAACATGCCGACCGACTGGGAACCCTGTCCGGGGAAGACGAATGCGAATGCCATGGATGGACTATCGAAAGAGGAAGCAGCAACCTGGGCCGCTCGAGGACCGATTACATCTCGACCAGAACTGCACCCCAGGTGAAGCCGCCGCCGACGCCTTCCATCAGGACCTTCTGGCCCTTGCGGATGCGGCCGTCGCGTACGGCGACGTCGAGCGCGAGCGGGATGGACGCAGCCGACGTGTTGCCGTGCTCGGCGACTGTCGCGATCATCTTCTCGAGCGGCAGGCCGAGCTTCCTGCAGGTGCCCGTCATGATGCGGATGTTGGCCTGGTGCGGGATCAGCCAGTCGAGGTCAGCCGCTGCAACGTCGGCCGCTGCGAGCGTCTCGAGCGCGACCTTCTCGAGGACGTTGACCGCGAGCTTGAACACCGCGGGTCCATCCATCTGCAGGAACGCATTGCCGACGACCGTACCGCCATCGACATTGCCGGGTACGCACAGGATGCCGACATGGCGACCGTCGGCATGCAGCCGGCTCGCAAGCACGCCGGGCCGCTCGGACGCGGTCATCACGACGGCGCCCGCACCGTCGCCGAACAACACGCAGGTGCCACGGTCTTCGAAATTCAGGATTTTCGAAAAGACCTCGGCGCCGATCACCAATACGTTGGTGGCCTGGCCCGAGCGGATGAACGCATCGGCGGTCGACATCGCGTACGTGAAGCCGCTGCAGACGGCCTGCATGTCGAACGCCGCGCACTGGTTGCCGATTCCCAGCTTGTTCTGGACGATGCAGGCCGTGCTCGGAAAGACCATGTCCGGGGTCGAGGTCGCGACGATGATGAGATCGATCAGCGATGCGTCGATCGCGGCGGCCCGGAGCGCGCGCCGCGCCGCTTCGACCGCTAAATCGCTGCACGGGACGCCGCTGTCGGCGAAATAGCGCGCGCGGATGCCGCTACGCGAGAAGATCCATTCGTCGCTGGTCTCGATGCCCTTCGCGCCGAGTTCGGCGGCGAGCATGTCGTTCGTGACACGACGCGGAGGCAGGTAGCTGCCGGTACCGATGATGGTGGAATAGCCGTTCATGTCGGGCGCGCGGGCATGGATGTCAGTATTGGGACGCGACCTGGCCAGCCGTCTCGTCGCTGCGCATCGTGGCGGCAGGCCCGTCCGGCGCAGCCGGCTCGACGCGCAAGGCCTTCATCGAAGCGATGATCCTCGAGGAGACGTCGTGGCCGGCCGCGTCGCAGGCCCGGGCGATCGCGTGGCCGAACGCGAAGGCATCGGCCGAGCCGTGGCTCTTGACGACGAGGCCGCGCAGGCCGAGCAGGCTCGCGCCGTTGTAGCGGCGGTGATCGACGCGATGCTTGAAGCGCTTGAGCACCGGCATCGCGACCAGCGCGGCGAAGTAGGTGAACGGATTGCGGGTGAACTCCTCGCGAATGAAGCCGCCGAGCATCTGCGCGAGGCCTTCGGAAGTTTTCAGCGCGACGTTGCCGACGAAGCCGTCGCAGACGACGACGTCGACGCAACCCTTGAAGATGTCGTTGCCCTCGACGTTGCCGTGAAAGTTGAGCTGACCGCGATCGGCCGCGGCGCGCATCAGCTCGCCGGCTTCCTTGACGGTGTCGTTGCCCTTGATGATCTCTTCACCGATGTTCAGCAGGCCGACGCTGGGGCGTTCCTTGCCGTCGACGGCGGCGACCAGCGCGCTGCCCATCATCGCGAATTGCAGCAGGTGCGCGGCGGTACAGTCGACATTCGCACCGAGGTCGAGCATCGTCGTCGCGCCGCCGGTCTGGTTCGGCAGCAGCGTGGCAATGGCCGGACGATCGATCCCTTCGACGGTCTTGAGGACGTAACGCGAGATCGCCATCAGCGCACCGGTGTTGCCCGCGCTGACGCAGGCATCCGCGCGTCCTTCCTTGATGAGCGTGATCGCGACCCGCATCGACGAGTCGCGCTTCTTGCGCAGCGCGATCTCGATCGAATCGTCCATCGTGACGACCTCGGACGCATGGACGATCTCGATCCGCGAGCGGTCGTGGCGACTGCGGCTCAATTCTGCTTCGAGAACGGCGCGATCACCGACCAAGAGGATCCGGACGTCGGAGCGGCGCTCGATGGCCTCCAGCGCCGCGGGGATCGTGACCGAGAGGCCATGATCCCCGCCCATGCTGTCGATCGCGATACGAACCGGCATGGTCGCTTCAGTGTCGATCAGGGCGAGCCAGCCGACGTGACATGGAGGACCGTGCAGGACGCGACCGACGTCCGCCTACGGGAGTCCGCAATGCGATCGGAGCAACCGGCACATTCGACAGGCCTGTGACCGACGACTCCGGCTGGTTGCGTGCTGTGGTCGCGGCGCTTCGGCGCGACATCGTTCGGACTGCGCATGGCGCGCTGTCCGAAGGATGCGGTCACTCGTCGTTCTTGGTCTTGACGACCTTCTTGCCGCGATAGAAGCCGTTCGGGCTGATGTGGTGGCGAAGATGAACTTCGCCGGTCGTCGGCTCGACAGCCAGCGGCGGCGCGGTCAGGAAATCGTGCGCACGATGCATGCCGCGCTTGGAGGGCGACTTCTTGTTCTGTTGGACAGCCATGGAAACTCCGGAATCTGGATAGCGAAAATTGACAAGCCGCGGATTCTAACATGGCGCGCACCGGAAAGTGCTCGGCGCTCCGCGAGGAACGATGTGGAAACAACGCACTAGCTCGAAGGCCCGCAGAAGCCGGAGATTCGCGCTCAGAGGTCGTCTTCATCGGAAGCGTCATCCGCCACCTTGCGCGCCGTCGACGGCATCTTCAGCGCAGCCAGCGCCGCGAATGGCGACGGCTTGCGGGTGCCGAGCAGCGCCTCGTCGATCGCAACCGGGCACACGGCGTGGCGCGGCGCGATCGGCAGCGCCAGGATCACCTCGTCCTCGATCAGCGTGTCGAGATCGAAGTTAACCGAACCGACGACGACGTCGAACTCGTCGTCCTGATCCATCCGGTCGGCGGTCTCCTCATCGTTCGCGATCAGGAACTTCGAGCGCAGGCGTAACGACTCGGTCATAGGCTGCAGGCAGCGCTGGCAAGTCAGCGCGACGTCGCCGTCGATCGATAGATCGAGCCGCAGCGCACCGTGGCGTCCATGCGTCGAGCCGGACGCCGACCACGCGAGGCTGCCCCGACTGTCGGGCGTCTCGATGCGCGGCAGATCGGTCAGCGGCACGGCGCCGGACGCGGTCTCGTCCTGGCGGGCAAACTCGAACAGATCGATCTTCATCGCGATTTCATCGACAGCCACGGGGCGAACGGCGAATGCCGGCCGGATCGCGATAATACGGGTCCTTCGCCGCCGATCCCAGTTCAGTGACCCAAGACCGCCGCCCTCCCCTCGTCCTCGCCTCCGGCTCCGCCTACCGCCGCGAACTGCTCGCACGGCTCCGTCTGCCATTCGCGGTCGACGTGCCGCACGTCGACGAGACGGCGCTGGCCGCCGAGGCGCCCGCGGCGACTGCGATGAGGCTGTCGCGACTGAAGGCCGAGACGGTCGCGGCCCGGCATCGCGACGCCGTCGTGATCGGCTCCGACCAGGTCGCCGAATGCGACGGTGCTCCGTTCGGCAAGCCGAGGACGCATGAAGCCGCGGTCGTGCAGCTGCGAGCGCTGCGCGGGAGCGTCGTGCACTTCCACAGTGGGCTCTGTGTGGTCGCGCCGGACACGGTGGCACAAGGCGTCGTCGTCACGACGACCGTCCGCTTCCGGATGCTCGGCGACGACGACATCGAGCGCTACCTGCACACCGAGACGCCTTACGACTGCGCCGGCAGCGCGAAGGCCGAAGGGCTCGGCATCGCGCTGCTCGAACGGATCGACAGCGACGACCCGACCGCGCTGATCGGCCTGCCCCTGATCGCGCTCGTGTCGATGCTGATCACGATCGGCTATCCGTTGTTCACCGCATGAGCGCCGGCGCGCTGTACCTCGTCCCGAACGCGCTCGGCCCGGGCGACCTGCAGGCGGTGCTGCCGGCCGCGACCTCGGTCATCGCAGCGCGCCTCGACTACTTCATCGGAGAGAACGCGAAGTCCACCCGCGCGTTCCTCAAGCGTGTCGGCGAGGTACTGCCGCTGGCACGGCCGATCCAGCAGGTCACGATCGCCGAGCTCGACGTCTCCACGCCGGAGGCGGCGCTGCCCGCCCTGCTGGCGCCGATTCTCGCGGGACGCGACGGTGGCCTCGTGTCGGAAGCCGGCTGCCCGGCGATAGCGGACCCCGGCGCGACGCTCGTGCGCCTGGCGCATCGTCGCGGCATCACCGTGAAGCCGCTCGTCGGACCGTCGTCGATCCTGCTGGCGTTGATGGCGAGCGGTCTCGACGGCCAGCGTTTCGCGTTCAACGGCTATCTGGCGACCGACGCGCGCGAACGGGCCGAGGCGATTCACGATGCCGAACGTCGCTCGGCCCAACTGAACCAGACCCAGCTGTTCATCGAGACGCCGTATCGCAACCAGGCGCTGTTCGCGGCCCTGGTCGAGCACTGCCGACCCGACACGATGCTGTGCGTCGCCTGCGATCTGACACTGGAAACGCAGTGGATCTCGACGCGCGACTCCAAAGGCTGGCGCGGCGTCACGGTCGACCTGCAGAAGCGGCCGACCGTCTTTCTTCTGCTGGCGGTGAAGGGCCGCTGACATCGGATGACTGGCTTTAGTCGAACGAAAACGTGTAGAAGATGTCGATCGCGCTCTCGGTGCCGGCCTGCACCTGCAGGTCGATGTGGTTGAAGACCTTGTAGCGGACCTTGACGAGTGTCGCGGCTTTCGTGAAGCCC
>JBDTIS010000157.1:0-5971 GCA_039936235.1 Burkholderiaceae bacterium
TGCGCCGTTCGTCGTCTGGCTGATCGTCCGTCACTTCGCGTTCCCGCCGCTGCAGCGTGAGATCGCGATCCTGTTCGCAGCGTTGCCGAGCGCGTCGTCGGCCTACATCCTCGCCGTCCGCATGGGCGGCAACGGGGCGATCGTCGCGTTTCTCATTTCCGCGAGCACCATCGTGTCGGTCTTGACGCTGCCGATCTGGATCAGCATCGCGCGCTGACCGCATCCTGCGCGAGCGCCCACAGCACATGCTCGCGGACGACGGCCGACGGATCGTCGACGCGAGCGGTCAGCGACGCGACGAGCGCCGCGCGATCCGCCTCATCGAGCATGCCTTCGTCGCAGGCGAGCGCGTTGCCCAGCGCGACCGACACGTTGCGCAGCCAGCGCTCGTGGCCGATGCGCCGGATCGCGCTGCCTTCGGTCTGCGCCAGGAACTCTGTCTCGCTCCATCCGAACACGTCGACCAGCGTGCGATGCGCGAGCGGGCGCTGGTCGAAGTCCGCCAGCGGGGTTCGCTGCGCGAAACGGTTCCACGGGCAAACGAGCTGGCAGTCGTCGCACCCGTAGATGCGGTTGCCGATCGCGCGGCGGAACTCGAGCGGAATGGCGCCGTCGTGCTCGATCGTCAGGTAGGAGATGCAGCGGCGCGCATCGAGCACCTGCGGCGCGACGATCGCGCGCGTCGGACAGACGTCGATGCAGCGCGAGCAGCTCCCGCAGTGGTCGTCGACAGGCGGGTCGGCCGGCAGCGGCACGTCGACGAACAGTTCGCCGAGGAAGGACATCGAGCCGCCACCGCGTGACAGCAGCAACGTGTGCTTGCCGCGCCAGCCGAGTCCAGCGCGTTGTGCCAGTTCCACTTCCATCACCGGTGCCGAGTCGGTGAACACGCGATGACCGAACGGTCCGATCGCATCGGCGATCCGGTCGGCCAGGCGCTGAAGCCGCGCGCGCAGGACCTTGTGATAGTCGCGGCCGTGCGCGTAGCGCGACACGTTCGCGCGCAGCGGATCGTCGAGGACTTGCCAGGATTCGGAGATCCACGGCTGTCCGTCTTCCACTCGGTCGTCCGCAGCCGATGCCGGCAGGTAATCCATCCGGACCGAGATGACCGACAGCGTTCCCGGCACCAGCTCGACCGGTCGCGTGCGGCGCATGCCGTGACGCGCCATATACTCCATCGTCCCGTGATAGCCGTTGGCCAGCCAGTCGCGCAGCCGCTCTTCGGCGAGCCGCGCCGCGGCGTCGCCTGCGCCGGGCGGCGGCAGCGCATCGCAGATCGCGACGTCAGCGAAGCCGAGCTCCCGCCCCCACTGCTTGATCGAACGCGCGAGGGCGTCCCACGGCGCGTCGGGTTCGTCTGTCCGCTGAGCTTCGTGCGTCTGCATGGCGCGCCGATTGTATGACCTCGTCCCCGACTCCCTCCGCCGCGCGTATCACCCTCGCCCTCGCCGACCAGCAGGCCAGCGACGGACTCGGCCGCGCGCTCGCGGCGATAGTCGTCGACGGCCTTGCCGCGGAAGGCGCGATGCCTAACGGCTTCACGATCCACTTCAGCGGTGACCTCGGCGCCGGCAAGACCACCGTCGTCCGGGCACTGCTACAGGCGCTCGGCGTGACCGGCCGCATCAAGAGCCCCACCTACACGCTGGTCGAACCGTATGTGGTCGAAATACCGAAAAACATTGAATCTCGACTGCACGTGAAGTTACACTGTTATCACTTTGATTTTTATAGATTCGAAGATCCGCAAGAATGGTTGGACGCGGGTTTCCGGGACTACTTCTCCGATGCTGCACTCCGCCTGGTCGAATGGCCCGAACGCGCACGCTCCGACGACGGCGGTTTCCTGCCGCCGGCAGACCTGCACGTCACGCTCGACGCCGACGAACCCGGACGGCGTGCGACGTTGTCCGCAGACACCGTGCTCGGTGCCGCATGGCTGAGTCAAGCAAGCCTCGCGGCGCCGTGGCGCCCGGCCGACGCAGGCTCCTGAAGCGCGGGCTGCTCGGTACGCTGACGGCCGGCAGTCGCCTTCCCGCCCTGCTCGCGTTGACGGTCGTCTCGACCGGCGAAGCCCGAGCCGCCGGTATCGTCGGCGTCCGCGTGTGGCCGGCCGAGGACTACAGCCGCGTCACGATCGAGAGCGATCTCGCGCTGAAGTCGACCCACTTCACGGTCGACGGTCCGGACCGTCTCGTGGTCGACGTCGAGGGGCTGCAGCTCGACGCGGCACTGCGCGACATCGTCGCGAAGGTCCAGCCGAACGACCCGTACATCAAGCAGGTGCGCGTCGGGCAGAACCGGCCCAATATCGTCCGCATCGTGCTCGACCTGAAGGGACATGTGAACCCGCAGGTGTTCAACCTGACACCGGTGGGCGAATACCGCTACCGGCTGGTATTCGACCTGTACCCGGACAAAGTCGCCGACCCGCTGATGGCGTTCCTCGACAAGCCCGGCGGCGAGATCCTGCTCAAGCGTGACGGACCGCCCGAGTTCATCCCCGACGCGCGTACCGATTCCGCATCGAAGTCGCTGCTGAAGCCGGCTCCGGCGCAGGAAGCGGTGCGCGATCCGGTCGTCACCGAGGCCGACGTGTCGCTGGCCAAGGGTGGTCGCCCCGACCGCGGCGACGCGTTCGTGCGAAAGCCCCCGGCAGTCGCACGGATCATCACGATCGCGCTCGACCCCGGCCACGGCGGCGAGGATCCCGGCGCGATCGGCCAGAGCGGTAGCCACGAGAAGGATGTCGTGCTCGAGATCGCGAAGCGGCTGCGCCGCAAGATCGACGCGGAGCCGAACATGCGCTGCATGATGACGCGCGACGCCGACTACTTCGTGCCGCTCAACGTCCGCGTGCAGAAGGCGCGACGCGTGCAGGCCGACCTGTTCGTGTCGATCCACGCCGACGCGTTCGTCGCGCCCGAGGCACGCGGCTCGTCGGTCTTCGCGCTGTCCGAACGCGGCGCGTCGTCCACCACCGCGAAGTGGCTCGCGAACAAGGAGAATTCGGCGGACCTGATCGGCGGCGTCAACATCGCCACGCGCGACAGGCAGCTTGCCGGTGTGCTGCTCGACCTGTCGACCACCGCGCAGATCAACGACAGCCTCAAGCTGGGCAACGCGGTGCTGCGCGAGATCGGCGGCATCAACCGGTTGCACAAGGGCGAGGTCGAACAGGCCGGCTTCGCGGTGCTGAAGGCGCCCGACATCCCGAGCATCCTGATCGAGACGGCGTTCATCAGCAACCCGGAGGAAGAGAAGCGCCTTAACGACGACGCCTATCAGGAGAAGCTTGCCGATGCCGTCGTGACGGGCATACGGCGGTACTTCGCGAAGAATCCGCCGCTGGCGAAGACGAGGTTGACGAGCTGATCCCGACCGAACCGGAACGTCGCGGCGCGACATCGGTCCGAACCGGGCGCGATCCGCGCACCAGGGAGGTCGGCATCGTGAACATCCAGCAGGTCAATCAACGCACAGGCGCCGCATGATCGGCGCTCGCCACCCTGCTCGTCTATTCTGGGAAATCGTCAAGCGGGCGCGGCCGGGTCGCGCGCCCGGTGATGTCGCGTCCGCTGTGCGAGAGTCGTCCCTGCCGGATGCCGACACGAAGATCGCGCTCGCACGGCTCGACGCGATCCGCGACGATTGTCGCAAGATGGTGACGCGCCGCGCGTCGCTCTCTGCCGGTGTCGCGGTGGTGCCGCTGCCGGGGCTCGACGTCGGCGCCGACATCGCGATCCTCCTGCAGCTGCTGCCGAAGATCAACGAACGCTTCGGTCTCACACCGGCACAGATCGAGAGCCTCGACGTCGAGACGAAGCGCGTGGTGATGATGTTCATCGGCAGCGTCGGCTCGACGCTGGTGGGGCGACTGGTCACGCGCGAACTGGTCGTGCGGATCCTGATGAAGATGGGCGTGCGCGTGACGACGAAGAGCGTCGTCAAGTTCGTGCCGCTGCTGGGTCAGGCGGTCTCGGCGTCGATCAGCTTCGGCGCGATGAAGCTGCTCGGCGACCGCCACATCGACGACTGCTATCGCGTTGCGCGCGACACGCTGCTTGCGACGGCTGGCGACAGGAGCGGTGCCTGGGAGATCGTGCCTTAGCAGAGGGCGGTCTATGTCATCCCGGCGAAGGCCGGGACCCAATTTCGCGCTCCTGTCGTGGGCAACCAACTTGGGCCCCGGCCTTCGCCGGGGTGACAGGGCTAGGAGGGTGGTTCGTCAGGAAGCCGTGAACGCCACGCTGACCTCGCCGATATCGACGAAGCGCACGTCGACCCGCTGCCTGGCACGCGCCTCGACGACCTTGGTCCACGATCCGGTCGTGACGATGTCGCCCGCCTTCACGCCGCGCGGCGCCCCGGGTCGACCGTCGGGATCGAGCGTCGGCAAGCGACCGAGATGCGCGACGAACCACGGCAGCAACACCGCAGGATTCCCCAGCGCATGCGACCCGACCGCCGTCTCGTGAACCTTGCCGTCGATCGCCAGCGTGACCTTCTGGCGACGCAGGTCGACGCGACGCCAGTCGTCGATGCCACCGCCGAGGACGAACGCGCCGTTGAGGCCGTGATCGGCCAGCTTCGCGAGCGCCGAAGCGGTTGCGAAATCAACGATCCGCGGCGTGACGATCTCGATCGCGACATGCATCGCCGCGATCGCCCCGGCGACCTCGTCGCCGGTGTACGGAATCGTGCGAGGTGGCAGGTCGGTGCCGAAACGATAGGCGATCTCGGCTTCGACGATGCAGACCGGGAATGCCGAAGCAGGCAGCACCACGCCGCTTGCGTGGACCAGCGGCGGCGCGATCGGCGCCGCCGTCGGCAGGCTGTCGCGCGAATCGGCGCCGGCCTTCCAGACCGTCGCCCGATCGTCCGGCCACAGCGCCGCGTCGACGCTGGCCTGGATGCGATACGCGATGTCGGACGACTTGACCGTGGCCTGCACGCGTTCGGCCGTCACGCGCGCACGACCGCGACGCGCCGCGACGAGTTGCTCTGTCAGTTCGTCGACCGACCATGCGGGAGCGGGTGGCTCCGGCGAGACAGGCGTCGCGGCATCGGACGAAACCGCATCGATCGGCTCGTTACTCATGCGTGGACCGCCTGCATCAACGCGCCGGGGTGCGCTTGCGCGACAGAGCGGCCCACGCGATCGGCAGCAGCGACACGACGATCACGCCGATCATCACCAGCGCCAGATTGGACTTCACGACCGGGATGTTTCCGAAGAAGTAGCCGAGCGCGATGAAGCTGACGACCCACAGCACGCCGCCGAGAATGCTGTAGAACTGGAAGGTCGCGTGCTTCATCGCGCCGACGCCGGCCACGAACGGCGCGAACGTCCGCACCAGCGGCATGAAACGCGCGATCGTCAGCGCGATCGGTCCGTATTTCTCGTAGAACGCATGGGCCTGGTCCAGCGCGCTGCGATTGAACCAGCGCGAGTTCTCCCAATGAAAGACCTTCGGTCCGATGTAACGGCCGATCCAGTAGTTCGACGTATTGCCGAGCACGGCAGCGACGATCAGCACGGCGCCGAGCAGCCACGGATCCATGCTGCCCAGCGCGGCGAGCGCACCGGCCGCGAACAGCAGCGAGTCGCCCGGCAGGAAGGGCGTGACGACCAGCCCGGTCTCGCAGAACACGATCGCGAACAGGATCACGTAGATCAGCACGCCGTAGCGCGTAACGAGTTCGGCGAGGTGGACGTCGAGGTGCAGGACGAACTGGACGAGTTGCAGGACGAGATCCAAGAGGAATCCGTATTTCGAAGCAGGGGCCGAATGATGGCATAGGGCCTGCCCGCCTATAATTCGTCGCCGCTCACGGACCCGCCGTGACGGACCTCCCCTTCCCACGCATGAGCGCTGTCCCTTCCGCCGACGAACGACTGCGCGCCAACGCCGAGCCGCGCCCGATCCGCGCGTTGCCCGACGGGCTGATCAGCCAGATCGCGGCC
>JBDTIS010000158.1:0-6607 GCA_039936235.1 Burkholderiaceae bacterium
ATGAACGCGACGCAGCGGCTGCGCGAGATGTTCGACCTCGACGCGGATCCGCTGCGGATCTCCGCACATTTCGCCAGCGACGCGCTGCTCGCAGCCGAAGCGGCAGCGGCGCCGGGGCTACGGATGCCGGGCGCGTGGGATCGCTTCGAACTCGCGCTGCGCGCCGTCCTCGGGCAGCAGATCAGCGTCGCCGGCGCCTCGACGCTGTCGGGCCGCCTGGCCGAACGCTTCGGTCTCGCAGTGGTCACGCCGTTCGCCGGGCTCGACCGGGCGGCCGCCACGGCCGGTGTCCTCGCACAGGCGGACATCGCCGACATCGCTGCCATCGGGATGCCGAAGACACGCGCGAACACGATTCGCGAACTCGCCCGCTTCGCCGACGCCGGCGGTTTGCGGATCGCGCCCGGCACGACCTGCCACCACGCCGTCGCTCTGCTCGATAGCATCCCGGGAATCGGTCCGTGGACCGCGCACTACATCGCGATGCGCGCGTTGCGCTATCCGGACGCTTTCCCGTCCGGCGACCTCGGGCTGCGCAAGGCGCTCGGCATGCTCGAAGGCGTCGCAATCATGCCGACCGAAGCGGCGCTGGAACGACGGTCGACCGCATGGCGACCATGGCGGGCCTACGCGGCGATTACCCTCTGGCATGCGTTGGCACGTAACGCTGCGATCACGAAAGGAAAGAAGTCATGAACGAAGTCGCCTGGCTCCGCCACGACAGCCCGATCGGGCCGCTGCTGCTGGCCGCGACCGCCCACGGCCTGCGGGCGTTGTACATGGCGGCGCATCGCCACGTCGCAGACGAGCCCGCTCCGACCTGGATACCCGCCGAGCGCGCCGAACCTGCCGCGGTCGCGATCCTTCAGCGAGCGCGGGAACAGCTGGACGCGTACTTCGCCGGTCGCCGGATCGCGTTCGATCTGCCGATCGACGTCGACGGCAGTCCATTCCAGCGCGCCGTCTGGGCCGGTCTGCGCACGATCCCGTTCGGCGAAACGATCAGCTATGGCGAACTCGCGCGCCGCATCGGCAACGCCAAGGCGGTGCGCGCCGTGGGCCTCGCGAACGGCCGCAACCCGGTGTCGATCGTGGTTCCGTGCCATCGCGTGATCGGTGCCGACGGCTCGATGACCGGCTACGGCGGCGGCATCGATCGCAAGGTGTTCCTGCTCGCGCTCGAGGCCGGCGTCCGGGGCGCCGTCCGTCCGGGAGAGCGGTGCCTGGTTTGAGTGGCTGGTCCAGTGCTTCGTTAATCCGAACGCGTGTCGCGACAATTCGGGTTCTAGGTTCTAATACGGCTGGCCCCGCAGATACCGCGCACCGCGCCTGCGGGTCGACCCCCTCAACGGACCTTCTCCACCGGAGCTTATGGCCAAGCCAAACTATCAATACGAAAAACGCCAGAAGGACTTAGCGAAGCAACGCAAGAAGCAGGAGAAGGAGCAGGAGAAGGCCGCGCGCAAGGCGGCCGGCAAGACCGACGCGCCGGAAGGCGAAGTTGCTGCCGAGGTCCAGGAAGGGGTGCCCGAGGCGGAAGTCGTCCAGGAAGCGCAGGGTTAGTTCCGAGGCGAAGCCGCGGGCGCGACTATTTCGTGGCTGGACTGCCGCCACGCGTTCGATCGGTACGCCGCGACGTTCTCGCCTGTCCATGGGGGCTCGACGCCGTCGCGTTGCCCCTGATCCTGTCCAACACTGTCCGGTCGCGCCATCCATGTCATCGTCGTCGAACGATTCCGGCGGTTCGGTGGTCGCCATCTTCTGGGCGCTCGGCGCGAATGCCGGCATTGCGATCGCTAAGTTCGCCGCCGCCGTCTACACCGGATCCGGTGCCATGCTGGCCGAGGCGATCCATTCGCTGGCCGACTGCGCGAACCAATTGCTGTTGCTGGTCGGCATTCGGCAGGCCAAGGACGGCATCACCGACATTCATCCGCTCGGCACAGGCCGGGTCGTCTATTTCTACGCGATGATGGTCGCGCTGATGCTGTTCCTGCTGGGCGGCGCGTTTTCGGTCTACGAGGGCATCAGTCGTATGCGACACCCCGAAGCGGTTCACAACCCCGTCGTCGCGCTGCTCGTCCTCGGCGTATCGATCGTCTTGGAATCGCTATCGTTGCGCGGCGCGCTCAAGGAGATCCGGAAGACGCAGGGCGATCGCAGCTTCTGGCAGTGGTTTCGCGAGACGCGCCAGTCCGAACTGCTGGTCGTCGCCGGCGAAGACATCGCCGCGCTGGCCGGCCTCGCGTTCGCGTTCGTCGCGGTGCTGGCGTCGTATGCCACCGGCAATCCGCTGTTCGACGCGCTCGGCAGCGTCGCCGTCGGGATTTTGCTGATGGTCGTCGCCGTCCTCGTCATGCGCGAGGTCAAGAGCATGATCGTCGGCGAATCCGCTGAACCGCAGGTCCGCCGCGACATTCGCAGGCACATCGAAGAGCGGCCCGAGGTCATCTCGGTGATCAGCATCATCACGCTGCAGTGGGGCGACGCGATCGTCGTGGCGGTCCAGGCGGACATGGCCACGCAGCCGAGCGCGACGGCGCTGGTCGATGCAATCAACGTCGTCGAAGCCAGCATCCAGGCCCGCTGGCCTGCCGTGAAGTGGGTGTTTTTCGAACCGGATCACCCGAAGCGTGAAGCGTCGGGTGCAACGCCGGCGGTCGCCGCGTAGGGCGCTACTCGCGAGTCGCCGTCACGATGACGGCGCTTCTTCTACGCGCTGCCTGCCCGTTGCCGGCCGATCAGCGCTTGTCAAACTATTCGGTCCGCGTTCAGCCACGGCGCAAGTTCGTCACCGCGAAGGGCCGCATCGCCGATGAAGCGCACGTTGACGCAGTGGTGCGTTCGCCGCGAGGCGTGAAGCGAATCTGACGGGCAGCGCGGGTCAGATCACGAACGCGAGCACCACAATCGCTGCTGCGGCCAGAAGCCACTGCAGCGATCGGCTCACCGCATCCCACGGTGCCGTGACTGCCGCTCCGCCAGATATGCTTACCGTCACGCCGTCTCAACTTGCTGCCGCCGTTCGCTGCAGAGCGAAGCCTGCCTCGGCGGTCGGAAATGCGTGGCTGATGCAATCGCTCGGCGTCGACCGCGCGACTGCGGTGCCGTGGTCGTCCAGCGGCCACACGCAGACTATCCCCATTCCCACGAATACGGTCAGCAAGGCGATGGCATCACGGAGTCTGGTTGGCATATCTGCGTCCTTCCTGCAGTGGCCGGCCCGGTCTGAAAGCAGGGGGCATCCGGCCGTGAATGCAGTATCGTGGCGCCTGTGACATAAGTCCAAGCGATCGTCCTTATCTCAGTCATACCGAAAACGACATGCCGAAGCGACTGGACCTGAATCTGCTGCAGGCGCTCGAAGCGCTGCTCGCCGAACGCAACGTGACGCGTGCCGCGGTCCGATTGAACACGACGCAGCCGGCGTTGTCCGCGCAGCTTGCGCGGCTGCGACGGATGTTCGACGATCCCCTGTTCATCCCGAGCTCGCGCGGGATGACACCGACGCCGCGTGCGCTCGAGATCGAGGAGCGTCTGTCGGACCTGATGAACGGCTTGCGCGGCGTGGTGTCGCCGCTGCGTTTCGATCCGGCGACGTCGTCGGCCACGATTTCGCTGGCCGCGACGGATTCGACGCAGTTCCTGCTCGCGCCGATGGTGCAGTTGCTGCATGCACTTGCGCCGAACCTGCGCGTCGCGGGTCGCCCGGTACAGCGTCTCACCAAGCCGGAAATCGACAAACTGCTCGCGACCGGACAGCTCGACATGGTGATCGGCACGCCGGGCCTTTTGCCCGACGACCTGCGTGCCCGCGCGGTCAGTACCGAGGGCTACCACTGCGTGATGCGCAAGGACCATCCGTTTCACGAGACCGAGATGACGATCGACGATTTCTGTACGTTCGAACACATCTTCGTATCGCCGTTCGGCGGAGACTTTCGCGGAGACGTGGACGTCGCGCTCGAAGCGACCGGGCGATCGCGCCGTGTGGTCGTATCGGTCCCGAGCGTGCTCGTCGGGACGCGCATTCTCGAGACCAGCAACTTCGTCGGCGTGTTCTCAGAGTCGCTGGCGCGCCGCGAGGCGCACATCCTGCGGAGCTACCCGCTACCGGTCGATATCGGCAAGCTGCAACTCGTGCTCGCCTGGCACGAACGCACCCACGTAAACCCGGCGCACCAGTGGTTCCGGGAGCGCATCGTGGAGGCGATGAAGCGGGTCGCGGAAGGTTCTGAGCCGAAGGAATTCGAAGCGGCCGCCGCGCCGTCGAGTTCCGCTTGATGCGCGAGCCCCGCTTCGTGGCCGGCTGCAATGAGACCAGCCGAGCAGATGCGCATCTTCCTCCGACAGCGTGGCATTCCGCTGTCACTGTGCGATATATGCCTCGATCTCGGTGATCCGGCTGTAACCCGCGAGCGCGTTGCGGACGTTGACGCGGATCGCCGTGGTCGCAACCGGCGTGAAGACGAATTTGCGCCAGACGTTGCGATTGTTGGAGACGCTGCCGTTCGGCACCGTGATCCAGCTCGACCCGTTCCAGTACTGCACGTCGAAGTCCGTGATGCCGTACAGGCTGAACAGCAGGTTCAACGTGGGCTCTTGCGGGTTCAGGTAATTGTCCTGCATGGTGAAGAGATCGATCTCGCCTATCGTCTTCGTTTCGTCGAACGTGACCTGGAGCTGGTCCGGATAGTTGTCGATCGACGCGTCGTTCCAGCCACCCCCATGCTCCCAGTTCATCCCGCGACGATCCCCGTCGATGGCCGCCGAGGCCGGATAGTCCGTGCTGTACGTGCTCGATGCCGTTGCGCGGCCGCCATTTGCCGGCCGTGCCGCGTTGACCGGTGCCGCATCGTTGTACGCTTCTACTTCGACGATTCGGCTGTAGGCTGCAAGCGATGCATTGACCTGCACGCGGATAGCGCTCGTGGTGATAGGCGCGAAGGTGAATTTGCTCAAGACCTTGTTGCCGCCGGTCACGCTGCCGTTTGGAACGATGATCCAGGCGGAGCCGTTCCAGTACTGGACATCGAAGGCTGTGATGCCGTACAGGCCGAAAGTCATCGCGTCGGTCGGCTCGACCGGATTCGAGTAGTTGTCCTGGATCGTATAGACGTCGATTTCGGTCACCGGTTGAGCGGTCGCGAAGTCGATGCGGACCCAGTCGGGATAAGTCCCCGCTGTTGCATCGTTCCATCCGCCACCGGCCTCCCAGTTCGTTCCGCGGTGATCGCCGTCGTTCACGCCGGATGCCGGAAACCCTGCGCCGTAGCTGCTGGACGCTGAAGCGACGCCTCCATGCGTCTGGGCCGCCAGATTTACCCGGCTCGTCACCACCGAGGGCGCCAGCGCCGCCGCCGCATCCACGATGCCGGCCCCGCACAGCGCGGTGGTGCAGTCGGCGCCCGTCCCCGTCGGGAATGCGCGCGCCGTCGCGATCAGCCGCGCCTTCACCTGCGCCGGCGTGAGCGCCGGGTTTTGCGACAGCATCAGCGAAACGACGCCAGCTACGTGCGGCGCGGACATGCTGGTGCCGGAATAGAACGCGTAGCTGTCGGCGCCCGGCGTCGTGGTGCCGGCGTTCAGTGTCGACAAGATGATCCCGCCCGGTGCCGAGAGGGTCACGCCGCTGCCGAAATTGCTGAAGCTCGCCCGACCGCCGCTTCGCAGCGTTGCGCCGACGGCGATCACGCCGGTGCAGTTCGCGGGCTCGCTCGTCGCGACGTCGGCATTCTCGTTGCCCGCGGCGACGACCACCACCGTGCCGCGCGCGACGACGTCGTCGACGGCGCTCTGAAACGTGTTGGAGCAAGGGCTCGTGTCGCCGAGGCTCAGGTTTTCGACCCGCGCCGGATTGGCATTGGTCGGAACGCCGGCGACGGCTATGCCGGCGGACCAGCGCACCGCGTCCGCGACATCCGAAAGGTAGCCGCCGCAGGTGCCGAGCACTCGCGCGGGGAGAATTTTGGAGACCCAGTTGACGCCGGTGACGCCGAAACCGTTGTTGCTCGCCGCGCCGATCGTCCCCGAGACGTGTGTGCCGTGCCAGGAACTGTTCTTGCCGCAGCCGAAGTCGCCGGGGTCGCTCGGATCCGCGTCACGTCCGTCGCCGTCCGCCGAGACGCTGGTGTCGCCGATGAAGTCATAACCGGGGACGGTGCGGCCGACCAGGTCCTGGTGCGGGCGGATGCCGGTGTCGATGACGGCGATGACGATCGCCGTGGAGCCGGTCGTGATGTCCCACGCCGCCGGCAGGTCGATGCCGCCGGCAGCTTCGAAGTAGTTCCATTGCTGCGGATACAGCGGATCGTTCGGTACCAGCATCGGATACACCCTGTGATCCGGTTCCGCATAGAGGATCTCGGGGTCGAGCATCAGTTGCTGCGCGACCAGGCGGTTGCGCTGCGCGACCGTCTGGCCCGCGCCCGCCGCACCCTGCGTCAGCCGCACGACGTGGGCGCCGCCGGACATCGCTCGAAGGTAGGTGAAACCATTGCCGGTGCGAGTGGCGATCGCGGGCAGTCTGCCCAGCACGTTCGCTGCTGGATCCCTCAGTTTGATGATGAAGCGATCGTTCGCAGCGACAGTCTGCGGAGCGCTGCGC
>JBDTIS010000159.1:0-21214 GCA_039936235.1 Burkholderiaceae bacterium
GCGGTTGCCGGCGACCGGCGCGGGACCGGCTTCGGCGTTGCTGGTCGGCTTCCCGACCGACGGGGTCGGCAGCACGCTGGCCGCGATGGTGGAACGCGATGCGGACGGCAAGCACACGGCCGCGCTCGCGATGACGCGCAAACTCACGGCCCTTGCACAGCGCCTGTCGACCGACATCGCGCTGCGTTACTTCAGCATCGTCGGCGACCTTTGGCGGACGACTGCCCGATGAGCGCGGTCCTGCAGGCGCTGGGTACCACGGTGCTCGACGTGATGCACGACACGACCTATCGCTATGCCAGCGAGGTCGCGCTCGCGCATCACATCGCCTATCTGCGCCCCGCCGAGACCCTGTACCAGGAGCTCGACAGCTTTCGTCTCGGCATCGTGCCCAAGCCTTTCGTCGAACGGATGGGGACGGATGTCTTCGGCAACAGTCGCTGTTATTTCTCGCTCGATGTCCCGCACGCGCGACTCGCCGTCCGCGCGGTCAGCCGCGTCCGCGTCGTGCCGCGCTATATCGACTTCGAAGCTGCTTCCACGTTTCCGTGGCTGGACGTGGTGAAGTGCCTGTCGTATCGCGCCGGCTCGCACTACGAATCGGAGAGCGAGTTCGCGTACCCGTCACCGTTCATTCCGCGCCATCGGGAGCTCGGCCTCTACGCGGCGACGTCTTTCACCGCGGGACGCACGATCGCGGAAGGTGCCATCGACCTGATGCGCCGCGTGCATCGCGACTTCCGGTACGACGCCGACAGCACCGATATCTCGACGCCGGTGCTCGACGCGTTCAACGCGAAGCGCGGTGTCTGCCAGGACTTCGCGCACGTGATGATCGGTGGGCTGCGCGCGCTGGGCCTGGCAGCGCGCTACGTGAGCGGCTACTTGCTGACGCAACCGCCGCCGGGCAGGCCGCGACTAGTCGGCGCCGATGCATCGCATGCGTGGGCGTCGGTATGGTGTCCGAGGGCCGACGCGAAGTCGGTGTGGCTCGATCTCGATCCCACGAACGACGTCGTGCCCGGCACGTCGCACGTCACGCTCGGCGTCGGCCGCGACTTCGGCGACGTGAGCCCGTTGCGGGGGATCATCCGCGGCGGCGGCGACCACGCGCTGACGGTCGGCGTGACGGTGCGGCCGGTCGGCGAGGCCTGAGATCTTTTCCTTTCTCGTCGGACGCATCGATCGATCGGACTAGTCGATCCCGAGTCGCCCGATGGAAGACTTATCGATCGCGTCCGCGGCGTCGTTGAATGCGGGGTCGCCTCCGTGCCTTGGAGGCATTACCGTGGAGATCGTCATGTTCAGCAAGCTCATCAGCAAATTCGTCGCGTCGCTCGCGGCGGTTGTCGTCGCATTCGTCGCCTTTACCGGTGCCGCGTGGGCCGCCGTCGAGATCAACAGCGCCGACGCGTCCAGCCTCGAAACCGTGAAGGGAATCGGCCCCGCCCTGTCCGGCAAGATTCTCGCCGCGCGCAAGCAGGGTGCCTACAAGGACTGGTCCGATCTCGAGACCCGCGTCTCCGGCGTCGGTGAGAAGAATGCGGCCGGCTTCTCACGGGCCGGCCTCACGGTGGGTGGAAAGTCCAGGGATGGCGCGCAGGCGGGCGCCGAGGCGTCGCAGCGCGTGAAGACGACGTCCAGGAAGGGCGCCGCGGACGGCGGCAATCCGTCGGTCGCGAAGAAGTGAAGCCGCCGATTTGACCCCGGGGCATGCCGCGAGCTTCGACGGTATGCGCTGGGCGGCGGCTGCCCGCCGAGGTGTGGACCGGAAGGCGGTCACCGCGGTGGATCCCGATTCTGGCTAAACTGCCTGTCCTCCCAGTGCCGCGAGTTCAGGACCATGCCGCCGTCTGCAGCAAGCCAGCCATCCCCGGTCGTTTATCCCACGGTTGAAGACACGATCGGCAATACGCCGCTCGTCCGGCTTCTGCGCATACCCGGAGAAGAAAACAGACGCTGCGGCAACGTCATCCTCGGCAAGCTCGAAGGCAACAATCCGGCGGGCTCGGTCAAGGACAGGCCCGCGCTGTCGATGATCCGTCGCGCCGAAGAGCGCGGCACGATCAAGCCCGGCGACACGCTGATCGAGGCGACCAGCGGCAACACCGGCATCGCGCTCGCGATGGCGGCCGCGATGCGCGGCTATCGGATGGTGCTCGTGATGCCCGAGCATCTGTCGATCGAGCGAAGGCAGACGATGCGCGCCTTCGGCGCCGAGATCGTGCTGACCTCGAAGGACGGCGGCATGGAATATGCGCGCGACCTGGCAGAGCGGATGCAGAGCGAAGGCAAGGGTCTGATCCTCGATCAGTTCGCCAACCCCGACAACCCGCTCTCGCACTACGAGACCACGGGCCCCGAACTGTGGCGCGATACCCGCGGCACGCTGACCCATTTCGTGTCGAGCATGGGAACGACCGGCACGATCATGGGCGTATCGCGCTATCTGAAGGAACAGGATCCGGCGATCCGCATCGTCGGTGCGCAGCCCGAAGAAGGCTCTCAGATCCCCGGCATCCGCAAGTGGCCGCAGGCCTACCTGCCGAAAATTTTCGAAGCGTCGCGTGTCGATCAGATCGAGAACGTCGGCCAGTCGGATGCCGAAGCGATGGCGCGCCGGCTCGCCGCCGAGGAAGGCATCTTCAGCGGCATATCCGCTGCAGGCGCACTCTGCATCGCGTTGCGCGTCGCGGCGACGGTCCGAAACGCGACGATCGTGTTCATCGTGTGCGACCGGGGCGACCGCTACCTGTCGACGGGGGTCTTCCCGGCGTGACAGCCATCCCCTGAGCGTCCTCGCCGGATCGACCTGATCGACCGATCCGGTCGCGCGTTGCGTTGTATCCATGCCCAGTCGCCACAAGCGTACTTCGTAATGCGGTATGTTTCTTGCTGGAAGATCGGTGCGGTCAGGGAAGATCATGGATAACGACGAGTCTCGACAGTCGATTCTGGAGCGCTTCATCAGCGATCATCCAGAGCTCTATGAGGCGATCAAGGCGCGCCATCGCACCAAGATCGGGAAGAGCGCGCTATTGCACAAAGACCTCCTCGCGTCGTATCAACCGCTGGTCGACGAAGGCATCGTCCGTCACCGCGTCAACAAGTCGAACAGCTACCGGGTCAACGGCGAATACATCCAGATCGCCTATCGGATCTCCATCCGCGCGAGCGACGGAAAGTGGCAGCGGATCGACGTCGGCAAGGAATCCAGCAAGCGCGAGTTCGAGAACTTCGTGCGCCGGATGATGATCGTCGAGCACCTCGACAAGATCCGCGACTATGTCGATGCGCTACGCGCTCCGCCGGAGGATTCGGAATTTTCGATTCCGGATCTGACGTCGATCTGGGGCCCGCGGTAGCGATGCGTTGGAAGTCGCGGCGCCGGCTCCATGCTGGCGACCCTTGGCGGTATTCAGCTTCAGCAGACCTCTCTGAACCGTCGTTTCCGCGCAGGCGGGAACCCGGTGTCGCTGCTCGGGTTGCTATCGCGCCAGGTTCAACGCCGCTGGATTCCCGCTTACGCCGGGACGACGAAAAAGAATCTGCGACGCTCTCTGAAACTCGGAAAGAAGCCATCACGGCCGCACTTGCCGCAACGCCTTGATCGTGCTTCCCAGCTCGATCACCGAGTAAGCATAGAAGTAGCTGCGGTTGTAGCGCGTGATGACGTGGAAATTCTGCGTACCGGCGAGATAGAGCATCTGCGGTCGGCCGCTCGCATCGACACCCGCCGGCAGGTCGATCAGCGCCAGCGGTTCGACCACGGCGGCCGATGTCGTCAGGCCGACCGAGGTCAGTTCGGCATAGGAAAGCGACGGTACGCTGCCGGCCGCGACCATGGCGTCGATGCGCAGCGATCCCGCCGGGTCCGTGGCGGTACTCGAGAGCGAAAGCTGCGTCGGCAGGTCCCGGACCCAACCGTGCTGCGCGAGGAAGTTCGCGACGCTGCCGATCACATCGGCCGGACTGCCGACCAGATCGATGTCGCCGTCGCCATCGAAGTCGACCGCGAAGCGCCGGATGCTGCCGGGCATGAACTGCGGCATCCCGATCGCACCGGCGTAGGAGCCGCGCAGGATCGTCGGATCGACGCCACGCTCGCGTGCCATCAGCAACACGTCGGTCAACTGCGCGCGAAAGAATGCCGAGCGGTCGCGTTGCCTGTTCGGATAGTCGAACGCGAGCGTCGCGAGTACGTCGACGACACGAAAGCTGCCGGTATTGCGGCCGTAGACGGTCTCGACGCCCAGGATGCCGACGATGATCTCGGCCGGCACGCCGTATTCGCGCTCCGCTCGCGCCAGCAACTCGGCGTTGGCATCCCAGAATGCATAACCGGCGGCGAGCCGCACCGGTTCGACGAAACGCGCGCGGTACGCATTCCAGTCGCGAAGAACGCCGGTCGGCGGCGACGTCGTCATCAGGCGCGCAGCGGTCGCGCTGTAGCGGACGTCGGCGAACAGGCGCATCAGACCGGCCCGATCGAAGCCTTCGCGCGCGACCAGCTCATCGACGTAATCGGTCACATCGGCGCGGCCGACGTATGCGGGTGCCGATGACGTCGCGGCGCCGGTCGCAACCGCTTTCTTCCTGACCACCTTGGCCGCGACAGGCTCGCCGACCCGGTCGGCGGCGCTCGCGGCCCAGGGGAACGAAAAGACGGCGACGACGACGACGCAGCGACCGAGACCGCGGACGATTGCCGGGCTCATCGATCGCTCCGGTCGCGCCGAGACGCGACGCTCGCGGCGAAGCGCGCCCGCAAGACCGCATCGTCCGCGGCGCCGGTCCCCCTGCCGTAGCGCAGCTCCTCGTAGATCGCGAACGCCCGCTCGGCCCGCTTGCGCAGCCCGTCGGGGAGCTGCCCCCGGATCCTGTCGAGATAGGCGCGCGCACCTTCGGAAGCGCGACGCGCCGTGTCGAGACGCGCTGCAGCCGCGGCGGATCCGTCCGAGCTCGGCGCGCGAAGCGCCGCGCGTGCCAGCAACGCGCAGGCTCGCTCGAACTGGAGCACGACCGGATCGACCTTCACGCGTCGGAACAGAGTCAGCGCACCGATTCCGGCGAGCACCGCGCCGAAGGCGACGATCAGCGCGATCGTCAGGCTCTGCCAGTCGATCCTCTCGATGCCGAGCCCCGACAGCAGGCCACTCTGGCGGTCGGCGTCGTAGGCGAGGATCCACTGGTTCCATGCATTGCCGATCGCATCGAAGTTGAAGCGCGCCTCCTGTAGCAAGACGAGC
This sequence comes from Burkholderiaceae bacterium, assembly GCA_039936235.1. GTDB lineage: Bacteria > Pseudomonadota > Gammaproteobacteria > Burkholderiales > Burkholderiaceae_D > CAHJXF01. The sequence continues at coordinate 5,250 of JBDTIS010000159.1, forward strand.
AGCCAGGTGTTCTGCCCGCCGGAGCCCTGCCCCGCGCCGAACGTCTCCGCGGCGCCATGCTCGATACGATCCGGCGAGACGGCTGCGGTCGGATCGACCCGCACCCATCCGTCACCGGGGATCCACACCTCGGCCCACGCGTGGGCATCGCGCTGCCGCACCTCGAGGAAGCCGTCGACCGGGTTGATCTCGCCGCCCTGGTAGCCGGTTACGACGCGGGCGGGAATGTCGAGCGCGCGCATCAGGAACACGAAGGCGCTCGCGTAGTGCTCGCAGTAGCCGCGCCGTGTATCGAACAGGAACTCGTCGACGGAGTCCCGCCCGAGCGCGGGCGGATCCAGCGTGTAGACGAACGGCTGCGTACGGATCATCGCGAGGACCTTGTCGACCAGACGCCGGCTGCGCGGTCCGTCACCGGCCACCGCGCCCGACGGATCGATGCGCAGGTCGTCGACCCGCATCTGCGCCGCGAGCGTGTGGGTGCGCGGATCGAAGCCTGGCGGCAGCTCGAGCCAGTCCTGCAACCGCAGACGGTTCTCGTCGGCGCCCGCCCGATAGCGAGTGTACGAGCGCGCGGTGAACGCCACACGGTCACGGACCAGGTTGTCGCCGACGACCTGGAGGTCCGCGCGGATCCGTGCGACCAGCGGCGTGGCCGTCGGTCGTTCCGCCAGGACGTCCAGTGCGAACAGCCAGGGCCGGTTGTTCGGCTCGAGCGTGACCGTGTAGTCGACCGCGGACGCCGGATCGACGGTGACCGACCGCGAGCCGGCATTGCGCCGCGCCAGCACCGGCGTCCATGCGCGTCCGTCGAAGGCGCCGAGCACCGGACCGCGCCAGTAACGCTCGACCGGCTCGGGCACCCGTCCCGTGAAGCGGACGCGGAACGCGATTTCGCGCGACTCGGCCAGGCGCCCGAAGCTGCCCGGCGCCATGACTTCGGTCAGCCCGGTCCTGGCCGCGTAGGCATCGCTCGGCATGCCCCACAGCGGACCGTCGATTCGCGGGAACAGTACGAACAGCACGGCCATCAGCGGCAGACCCAGCAGCACCAGCCGCAGCGCGATGCCGGCCTTGACGCGCCAGCGCGGCTCGAAGTCCGTGAACTGGACCGACACGAGTGCGGTCACCAGCATCCACATCCCGACCAGCAACACCGCCGCCATCGTGATCGACTGCGACTCGAACAGCGACGTCAGCATCACGAACAGGCTGAGGAAGATCACGACGAAGATGTCGCGGCGGGCGCGCATCTCGAGCAGCTTCAGGCCGAGCAGCAGCGTGATGTAGGCGACCCCGGCGTCCTTGCCGAAGATAGTGCGGTATTCGAGCCACACCGCGATCCCCGCGACGCAGGTCAGCGCGATCGGGATCAGCCGATGCGGAAGGCGTTGGCCATGCCACGTCAGCCAGCCCCGCCACGCGACCAGCCCGACGATCGCTGCGCTGCTCCACCCCGGCAGCACCAGCGCGTGCGGCGACAGCACCCAGACCAGCGTCAGCAACAGCCACAGCGTGTCCCGGACGTCGCGTTCGCGACGCGCGATGATGGTGACCCACCTGCCGAAAGGGTTGCGGCGGGACAGGAGATCGACGCGGAGCGGCAGGCTGCTCATGGCGCGGCCAGCGCGAGCGCCTGGAGGCATCGGTCGCGATGGGCCGGCCCACGGCCCGGCACGATGCGCATTTCGCGCAGCACCAGCCCGTACTGCACCGCGTCGCCTTCGGCATCGAGCACCCAGCGCGTCATCAGCGACAGCGCGGCTTCGAAGTGCGCGGTCAGCGACAGCGCTTCCTCGAGCGTGAACAGGACCTCACCGCTCGCGTCGCCGTCGAACAGCTTCGTCATCACGCGGCCTTCCGGATTGCGGGCCATCGCGCGCCATGCGATCTGGCGCACCGGATCCCCGGTCACGTAAGCGCGCAGGCCGGCGAAGTCCTCGCTGCCGCGCACCCGCTCCGCGCGCTGGTCGCGATCGTGTCCCTGCGCGAACGCGGGAGCGACGGCAGACTCGGCCGGCCGCGGATAGACCATCACCGACAACGCGGGCGTCCAGTAGCTCCACGCGCGCCACAGCCCGAGCGGAAAACGGGTTGCGAGCGTGACGCGCGGCATCGCCTGCCAGCCGCGGCGTTCGGTCACGACCGGGATCGTCACGTCCTGTTCGACGCCGGCCGGTGGATCGCACGGCACGGCGCGCGCGAGGCCGTCGACCGACAGCACGATCGCGTAGCGGTCGATCGCAGCGGCGTTCCGCACGACCAGCCGGTAGTCGGCGGCATCGCCGGCGAACACCGGTTCGACGCGCAGCGGACGCAGGTACAGGTGTGCCAGGTTGCGGAACGTCGACAGCATGCCGACCCACGCGATCGCGACGACCAGGAAGGTCAGCGCGAAGCCGAGCGACAGCGAGTAGTTGATCGACCCGAGCAGCAGCGCGACCAGCATCGCCGAAAGCATCAGACCTGCGCGCGTCGGCAGGATGAACACCCGCCGCTGATTGAGGAACACCTCGCCGGTCTCGGTACCGCGCGGCTGGAATATCCTGGCCGCGATGCGTCGCCCGAATGGCGAACGGTTCAACCGGGACAGCCAGCCTGACGACGTCGCTTCCATCCGCTGATCCGACGTCAGGAGATCGGCACGGTCGCGAGCAACTGCAGCGCCGCCTCCCGCTGCGCGACGTGCGACGTGCCGTTCGCGTTCAGCGGCCGCAGCCGGTGGTTCACCACCGCGACCCACACCGCCTGCACGTCTTCGGGCAGCACATGATCGCGGCGCGACAGCAGTGCCCACGCGCGCGCCGCCTGCAGCAGCGCGAGAGCGCCACGCGGGGACAGTCCGTCGGCAAACGCTGCGGCGTGACGGGTCGCCGCGACCAGCGCCTGGAGGTAGTCGAGCAGTGCCGACGACACGTGGATGCCGCGTACCTCGGCCTGCAACGCGCCGAGCCGTTGCGGATCGAGGATGCGATCGAGCTTCTTCATCACCAGCCGTCGATCCTCGCCTTCGAGCAGCGCCCGCTCGGCCCGCGCGTCCGGGTAACCGAGCGCGATGCACATCATGAAGCGGTCGAGTTGCGACTCGGGCAGCGGGAACGTGCCGATCTGATGAAACGGATTCTGGGTCGCGATCACGAAGAACGGCTCTGGCAGCGCGCGTGTCACGCCGTCGATCGACACCTGGCGCTCCTCCATCGCCTCGAGCAGCGCGCTCTGCGTCTTCGGCGTCGCGCGATTGACCTCGTCGGCCAGCAGGATCTCCGAGAAGATCGGGCCCGGATGGAACACGAAGCGACCCCCCGACGCCCCGCTGTCGGGGTCGCGTTCGTCGCGACGTTCGTAGACCGATACGCCCAAGATGTCGGTCGGCAACAGGTCGCTGGTGAACTGGACGCGCGAGAAGCGCAGCCCCAGCGATACCGCCAGTGCATGCGCGAGCGTCGTCTTGCCGACGCCCGGCAGGTCCTCGATCAGCAGGTGTCCGCCGGCCAGAAGACAGGTGACGCTCTGCCGGATCGCCACGTCCTTTCCGAGGATGACTTCGGAAACCTGGGCGATCAGGGCATCGAGTGTTCTGGGCATGGCGAAGGAGGTTTGCGGGGCGCAGCCGCGACTGAGGGAAGGTGTTCTGCAGTTTCGCATGCCGGCTGCCGCGATCCCCCGCATTTGGGGGCCGGTGGTCGGGCATAATCGTTCGCCCGGAACTCGATGTCCGGGGCGCTCGCGGTCCGGCGCTCCGGCACAGGAGACACCATGAACCATCCAGTCGACGCAGAAGTCGATGTGCGCGACCCGCGCGCGGGCGGCGTCGCCGCACCCACCGCGTGGTACGCGCATCCCGATTGCGCGGCACACCAGATGGGCTCGTGGCATCCGGAGTCGCCCGAGCGCCTCGGCGCAATCGAGGACCGCATGATCGCCAGTGGCCTGATCGATCTCGTGACCCACGAAGACGTGCCGCTCGCCAGTGACGAAGACCTGTTGCGCGCGCACACGCAGGCCCATCTCGACCAGTTGCGCGACTGCGCACCCGAGGCGGGCTACGCGGCGCTGGACGCCGACACGATGATGTGTCCGGCCACGCTGCAGGCCGTCCGGCGCGCCGCCGGCGCCGCGATCGCCGCGACCGACGCCGTGATCGCCGGTCGCGCACGCAACGCGTTCTGCGCCATCCGTCCACCAGGCCATCACGCGATGCGCACGCATGCGATGGGCTTCTGCTTCGTCAACAACGTCGCCGTCGCGGTGCGCCACGCGCTGGAAGTGCATGGCCTCGAACGCGTCGCGGTGGCCGACTTCGACGTCCATCACGGCAATGGCACCGAAAACATCCTGTCGGGCGACGAACGCGTGCTGATGGTCAGTTTCTTCCAGCATCCGTTCTATCCGTACAGCGGCGTCTCGCACCCGGCTCACAACATGCTGAACGTCCCGATGCCGGCTTACTCCGACGGTGCCGCGGTCCGCGCCGTCGTCGAGTCGCGCTGGCTGCCGGCGCTCGAGGCGTTCGCGCCGCAGATGCTCTTCATCTCGGCCGGCTTCGACGCGCATCGCGAGGACGACCTCGGGCAGATGCGGCTGGTCGAGGCCGACTACGCATGGATCACGGAGCAGTTGATGATCGTTGCGGATCGCCACGCGCAGGGCCGCATCGTCAGCTGCCTCGAAGGTGGCTACAACCTGTCGGCGCTCGGACGCAGCGTCGCCGCGCACGTCAAGGTTCTCAGCGAAAACTGATGGTGTACCGGCCGCCTCCGACGCCCCCCGAAAGATTTGCGAACGGTCCTGCTATCCTGCGCGACGCAAGCGGACAGGCGTGGCGGGTGGCCGGCAGCGCATGCGTTCCGGCGGCCGAGCGCCACGACCGGGACTTCGATTCCGATGCGATGAATCCAGGCGTACATCGCCCGCCAACCCGCTGCAGCATCGTGCAGCCGCACTCAAGTACAGGATCGTCATGAAGATACTCGTGCCCGTCAAACGCGTGGTCGACTACAACGTCAAGGTCCGCGTGAAGTCGGACCAGACCGGCGTCGACATCGCGAACGTGAAGATGTCGATGAACCCCTTCGACGAGATCGCGATCGAGGAAGCCGTGCGGCTCAAGGAAAAGGGCATCGCGACCGAGGTCGTCGCGGTGTCTTGCGGCGTCCTGCAATGCCAGGAAACGCTGCGCACCGCGATGGCGATCGGCGCCGATCGCGGCACCCTCGTCGAGAGCGCCGACGAGTTGCAACCGCTGGCGGTGGCCAAGCTGCTGAAGGCGCTGGTCGACAAGGAGCAGCCGCAGCTCGTGATCCTCGGCAAGCAGGCGATCGACGACGACAGCAACCAGGTCGGCCAGATGCTGGCAGCGTTGTGCGACTACCCACAGGCCACGTTCGCGAACAAGGTGGAAGTCGCCGACGGCAAAGTCACGGTGACCCGCGAAGTCGACGGCGGGCTGGAGACGATCAGCCTCTCGCTGCCCGCGATCATCACGACCGACCTGCGCCTGAACGAGCCGCGCTACGTGACGTTGCCGAACATCATGAAGGCGAAGAAGAAGACGCTCGACATCGTGAAGCCGGCGGACCTGGGCGTCGACATCGCGCCGCGCATCAAGACACTGAAGGTCAGCGAGCCGCCGTCACGCAAGGCCGGGATCAAGGTGCCGGACGTGGCGGCGCTGGTGGAGAAGTTGAGGAACGAAGCGAAAGTCATTTGATCGTCGAGCGAATGACTTTCGCCCCGGCGAAGGCCGGGGCCCAATGGGTTTCAGGAACGTCGAAACATCAGGTCCCGGCCTTCCGCCGGGATGACACGATCAGAGGTAGACCATGGCAGCTCTCGTCATCGCCGAACACGACAACACCACCCTCAAGGGCTCGACCCTCAACACCATCACCGCGGCGATCGCGTGCGGGGGCGACGTGCACGTCCTCGTAGCCGGCGGCGGAGCGAAGGCCGCTGCCGATGCGGCCGCCCAGGTGGCGGGAGTCGCCAGGGTCCTGTTCGTCGACGCGCAGCATCTCACCGAAGGGCTGGCCGAGAACATCGCCGCCGAGGTCCTGTCGCTCGCGAAAGACTATTCGCACATCCTGTTTCCCGCAACGGCGTACGGCAAGAACATCGCGCCGCGCGTCGCCGCCAAGCTCGACGTCGCGCAGTTGTCGGACATCATGACCGTCGAGTCGCCGGACACCTTCACGCGGCCGATCTACGCCGGCAACGCGATCGCGACCGTGCAGGCCACCGACGCCGTCAAGGTCATCACGGTCCGCACGACCGGCTTCGACGCGGCACCCGCCACCGGCGGCTCTGCGTCGATCGAGTCGGCCGCAGCCGCCGCGGACTTCGGCAAGTCGACGTTCGTCGGTCGCGAGGTCGTCAAGCTCGATCGCCCCGAACTCACGGCAGCGAAGATCATCGTGTCCGGCGGGCGCGGCGTCGGCAGCAGCGAGAACTATCACAACGTCCTCGAGCCGCTGGCCGACAAGCTCGGCGCCGCGATGGGCGCGTCCCGCGCCGCGGTCGATGCAGGCTTCGTGCCGAACGACTATCAGGTCGGACAGACCGGCAAGATCGTCGCGCCGCAGCTGTACATCGCGGTCGGCATCTCGGGCGCGATCCAGCATCTGGCCGGCATGAAGGACAGCAAGGTCATCGTCGCGATCAACAAGGATCCCGAGGCGCCGATCTTCGGCGTGGCCGACTACGGTCTCGTCGGCGACCTGAACACGCTGGTGCCGGAGCTGGTCGCGGCGCTCTGATCGACCGCGTGGCAGAACTGAGAGCCGGCGCTCGATCGGCTTACGAAACAGGAAACGATCATGGCGTTCGAGGCGGGCCGGCTGCGCTCGATCGTCCACGGTGATCGTATTCCCTGGACCCACGCACCGACGCATCGCCCACCGACGAGACCACGATGAACTACAAAGCACCGCTGAAGGACATGTTGTTCGTCATGCAGGAACTCGCCGGGCTCGATGCCGTCTCGGCACTGCCCGGCTTCGAGGACGCCACGCGCGAGACCGCGCAGGCCGTGCTCGAGGAGAACGCCAAGTTCGTCGAGGCCGTGATCGCGCCGCTCAACCGGTCGGGCGACACGTCGCCGTCGACGTGGAAGGACGGCGTCGTCACGACCAGCGCGGGCTTCAAGGAAGCGTTCAGGCAATACGGCGAGGCCGGCTGGCAGGGCGTGCAGCACGACATCGACTTCGGCGGCCAGGGTTTGCCGAAGCTGATCGCGACGCCGTGCATCGAGATGCTCAACGCGGCCAACCTGTCGTTCGCGCTGTGCCCTTTGCTCACCGACGGCGCGATCGAGGCGCTGATGACGGCCGGCAGCGATGCGCAGAAGGCCACCTATCTCGCGAAGCTGATCTCCGGCGAGTGGACCGGCACGATGAACCTGACCGAGCCGCAGGCCGGCTCCGACCTCGCCCAGGTGCGTTCGCGCGCGGTACCCAGCGGCGACGGCAAGTACCGCGTGTTCGGGCAGAAGATCTACATCACGTACGGTGAACACGACATGGCGGAGAACATCGTCCACCTCGTCCTCGCCCGCACACCGGATGCGCCCGAAGGCGTCAAGGGCATCTCGCTGTTCACGGTGCCGAAGTTCATCGTCGAGGCCGATGGTTCGCTCGGTGCTCGCAACGACGTCTACTGCGCGTCTATCGAACACAAGCTCGGCATCAAGGGCAGCCCGACCGCGGTGCTGCTGTTCGGCGAAGACAATTTCCAGGTGGATGGCGAGCCTGGCGCGATCGGCGAACTGGTCGGCCAGGAGAACCGCGGCCTCGAGTACATGTTCATCATGATGAACGCGGCGCGCTTCCAGGTCGGCATGCAGGGCATCGCGATCGCCGACCGCGCCTATCAGCAGGCGGTGGCCTACGCGAACGATCGCGTGCAGTCGCGCGATGTCGCCGGCTCGGCTGGCCCGGTCACGATCATCCATCACCCCGACGTGCGCCGCATGCTGATGACGATGCGGGCGCAGATCGAGGCGGCCCGCGCGATCGCCTACGTGACGGCGGCGGCCTACGACGCTTCGCACAAGTCGCCCGACGCGGCCACGCGGAAGCAGAACCAGGCCTTCTACGAATACCTCGTGCCGGTCGTCAAGGGCTGGAGCACCGAGTTCTCGATCGAGGTCGCTTCGCTGGGCGTACAGGTCCACGGGGGGATGGGCTTCATCGAGGAGACCGGCGCGGCGCAGCACTATCGCGACGCGCGGATCCTGACGATCTACGAAGGAACGACGGCGATCCAGGCGAACGACCTGGTCGGTCGCAAGACCGTACGTGACGGCGGCGCGACCGCGAAGGGCATCGTCGCTCAGGTGCGCAATACCGCGGCCGCGCTCGCAGCGTCGTCGTCGACGGAACACGCGGCGACGCTGAAGGCGATCGCGGGGCGGCTGACGACGGGCGCGCAGGCGCTCGACGACGTGATCGGCTACGTCGTCGCGAACGCGAAGTCCGACGTTACAGGCGTGTTCGCGGGATCGGTGCCGTATCTGAAGCTGGCCGGCATCGTGCTGGGCGGCTGGCAGATGGCACGCGCCGCCGCGATCTCATCGGACAAGCTGGCCGCGGGCGATCCGGACGGCGACTTCCATCGGGCCAAGCTCGCGACCGCGCGCTTCTTCGCGGATCATCTGCTGTCGCAGGCCCCGGGCATCCGCGATGCGATCGTCGAAGGGTCGGACGCCGTGATGGCGCTGGAAGCCGCGCAGTTCTGATACGGGGGGGTCAGCCGGCGTCGACGCTTGCCGATAGCCGCGCCTTCACCGTTGCACGCAGCAGCTTCATCCTCTGATGGGCCGCGCCGAGCTCGCCGCCTGACGGGGAGCCCAAACTGGTGTTCCTCCACGCCTGCTTCGGGCCGTCGTCGGCCTTCTCCATCAGCATTCCGACCGCATCCATCGCCGCGACATAGTCCGCGACGAGCGCCTGGTCGTGATCCGATAGATACAGCGAGTTGCGCAGGAACAGCGTGTTGACGTCGCGCTGCAGGACCGGCAGCGCCTTGCGTTCGTCGTCGGCTGCGGTCCTCAGGTGGATGTTCACTTCCTCGAGAACATTCCAGAGCGCCTCGCGCGCGTTGCGCCGCGCATCTGCGGCCGCGAAGCGGTTCGGGTTTCCCTGCGTGCGACGCCACTGGTAGAAACCGGCCGCGACGACGATCAGCGTACCGAAGAACGCGAGGATCGGACCGATGAGGGAGCTGACCGTGACGCTCACGTCAGCCTGCGATCGACATACCGGAATCGAGCGCGACCGCATCACCGCGTTCGATCGCGTGGCCGGCCGCGGTCCACGCGTCGATGCCGCCGGCCAGCGGCCGAACGCGTGTGAAACCGCGCGCTTTCAGCATCTTCGCGATGCGGGCAGCCGACGCTTCGTTGGGACACGCGCAATACAGGATGACCTCGCGATCGCTCTCGGTCTCGGGCATTCGGATCTCGATGGTCTTCTCGTCGACCGCGATCGCGCCGGGAATGCGACCGTCCAGCTTCTGGCTCTCGAGCGAGCGCACGTCGAGGATCATCGGCGCGGTGCCCGCGTTCAGCAGTTCGGCCAGCTCGGGCACCGTGATCCGCGCCATCCGCAGCTCGTTGTAGAAGCGGCGGCGATCCCACCACTTCAACGCGATGAATAGCAGCAGCGCGACCAGGATCAGCGCGACGCCGGCTTCACCGAGATGCGCCAGCGTGTTGAGCAGCGTCTCGACGGTGTTGCTGAACAGCATGCCGATGCCGATCGCGGCGCCGGCCCAGATGGCCGCGCCGATCGCATCGAACAACAGGAAGGTCAGGTAAGGCGTGCCGACCGCGCCGGACAGCGCGGTGGCGACCGCAGCGAAGCCGGGGATGAACTTCGCCACCATCAGCGACGGCGCGCCGAAGCGCGCGTAGATCGTCTCGGTCTGCCGGACGCAGGTGTCCGGCGACAGCGAGATGCGGCACATGACGCGCAGCACCGGGCGCCCGATGCGCGTGCCGGCGAGATACCAGCCGGTGTCCGCAATCAGCGCGGCCGCGACGGCGACGAGCAGCAGCGCCGGGGCCGAGTAATGACCGACGCCGAGCAATGCACCGGTCAGGACCAGCGTCGGCACGGCCGGCAGCGGCAGGCCCGCCTGCGCGGCGAGCACGTTGAAGAACACGAACAACAGCCCGTATTCGGAAATCAGTGCGATCAGATGCTGCATGGGCTTCTCCGGGCGGGCGTTGTCTGGGCTATCGAAGCAATGAATCGAAAAGCGTCGACGCCGGATCGATCGGACCTTCGCCGGCGACGTTCATTTCGGATCCAGCACGCGTCGCAGGAAGGCACCGATCGCGGCCACCTCCTCGCCGCACACCGAATGCTGCATCGGATAGCTGTGCCAGTCGACCGCGTAACCGAGTTTCACGAGCAGGTCGCGCGACTGCATCGCGCGCTCGATCCGCACCACCGGGTCGTAGGTTCCGTGCGCCATGAAGATCGGCACGTCGTGGTTCAGCGGGTGGCGCTCGCCCGTGAGATGGGCGGCCAGAGGCAGGTAACCGGACAGCACGATCAGGCCCGCGAGCCGCTCGGGCTGACGCAGCCCAGTCATCAGCGTCATCGCCGCGCCCTGCGAGAAGCCGGCCAGGAAGATCCGCGACGCGGGGATGCCGGTGGCGACCTGTGCGGCGATCAGCGCGTCGACCATCGCCTGCGATGCGCGCAGGCCCTTCTCGTCTTCCCGTGGCGCAGCGATCGGATTCGCTCCGCTGCCGCCGCCGATGTCCATGTGCAGGATGTCGTACCACGCCCGCATCGACATGCCCCCGTTGATGGTGACCGGTATCGTCGGCGCGTTCGGGAACACGAAGCGGATCGACAGCGGTGAACCGTCGCGACCGCGCAGCTCAAGCTCGGGCACCAGCGGCACGAAGTCGTTCGCGTCGGCGCCGAGGCCGTGCATCCAGATGATGGCGGCCGTTGCCGGCTGGTCGACGGGACCCGACTTGCGTTCGATGGTCTGCAGTGCGGCGGTCATGATCGGTTGACTTGCTTCAGGGCGGATTTCGGACGGAAGGCCTTGACGACGGTCTCGTCGGTTTCGACGTATGGACCGCCGATCAGGTCGATGCAGTAGGGCACGGCCGCGAAGATGCCTGGCACGACCGTGGTCCCGTCGTCCGTCGTGAGGCCTTCGAGTGTCTCGCGGATCGACTTCGGCTGGCCCGGCAGGTTGATGATCAGCGCCGCGTGATGACGGCCCTCGATGTCACCGATCTCGCGGATCACCGCGACCTGGCGCGACAGGATGGCGGTCGGCACGAAGGCCAGGCTGATGCGCCGCATCTGTTCGCCGAAACCCGGCATCTCGCGCGTCGAAACCGCGAGCGTGGCCTCCGGCGTCACGTCGCGCCGCGACGGCCCTGTGCCGCCGGTCGTCACGACGAGATCGCAGCGACATTCGTCGACCAGATCGATCAAAGCCGCCTCGATCTGCGGAACCTCGTCGGCGACGAGCCGCGACTCGATCAGGTGCGGCGAAGTCAACGCGCGGCCGAACCATTCGGTCAGCGCCGGGATGCCCTGGTCGGCATACACGCCGGCCGATGCGCGGTCGCTGACCGAGACGAGGCCGATCCGCAGCGGCCGGTCGACGGCCGCCTCGAAGGTCGATTTTTTCATGCGGACGCTCCCGCGCGACGGATGCGTTCAGCGCACATCGTCGTCGTCATCGTCGGTCGGTGCACCGGACACGAGCGCGGCAGGTTCGTCGCCGACGGCCGCGCGGATCAGGCGGAACAGCTCGCGGAAGTGCTTCGGCGGCCGCGACTCGCTACGTTCCTTGCGCGCCATGCGGATCGCGTTGCGCAGGCGCTGCAGCGTGTCGGGGCTGAGCGCAGCGGTGTGCTCGGTCGCGAACGCGGTCAGCGCCGCATCGTCCTCGAGCAGCCGCTCGCGCCAGCGCTCGAGCCCGTGCAGCGCGGCCGCCTCTTCCCGCGACGCGCCGGCCCATGCCTCGATCGCCGCACGGATCGGCGCGGTATCGACGTCGCGCATCAGGCGGCCGATGTACTGCATCTGGCGACGGCGCCCTTCGTGGTCGCGAATGTTGCGCGCTTCGTCGACAGCCTGCCGAAGGTCGTCGGGCATTTCGACCTTCTCGAGCCGGTCGCTGGTATAGCCGACGAGTTCTTCGCCGAGCTTCTGCAACGCGGTCATGTCGCGCTTCTTCTGCGACTTGCTCGGACGCGCGTCGACTTCGTCGTCTTCAGTCGCAACGGCGTTTGGGTCGCGCAGCGCGAGGTTTTCGACGGGGACGGAAGGGGAATGACGGGGCATGGGCGGTGATGATTCGATGACGCGCGTCGCCGGTAGTCCTGCTTGTTCGTGCACGGATTCCGGATGGCGCTGGCCGCCTGGACGAGGCGGGTCGGCTGCTATGATAAAGCCGTCCTCGCCGACGACCCCGCCATAACCACGCCCGCAGTCGCGCGTCGGCTGTGCCGGCCCCGATCGTCGCGACGCACAGCGGACGGTTCTCCCCTTTTCCACACGGCCAAGCCGTTTCCTCCATGACCCGTGCAATGCAATCGCGCCGCGTGCCGGCCAGCCGCTCGAAAGGCGCCTCGCTCGACATAACGGCCCCACCGCGTCCGCGCGCAGGCGCCGAGCCGCACGACGCGGCCCTGTACCGGTTGCGCAGCGACGCCGACATGCGGCAGATCGCCGAAGACGTGCTCGGCCATGCGAAGAAGATCGGCGCGAGCGACTGTTCGGTCGACGTCGACGAAGGCAACGGCTTGACCGTCAACGTCCGCAACGGACGCATCGAGACGATCGAGCAGAACCACGACAAGGGGGTCGGTGTCACGGTCTACCTGGGCGAAGGCGAGGACGTGCGACGCGGCAACGCGAGCACGTCCGATCTCACGTCGGGCGCGTTGCACGATGCGGTCGAGGCGGCGTATCACATCGCCCGCTTCACCGCGGTCGACAGCGCGGCCGCGTTGCCGGAAGACGCGTGGTACGCCCGCGAGCCGCGCGACCTCGACCTCTATCATCCGTGGAACATCGAGGCCGATGCCGCAGCCGAAATCGCGCGCCGCGCCGAGGCGGCCGCGCTCGAGACCAGCCCGATGATCCGCAACTCGGAAGGCGGCAACGTCTCGCTGCAGCACGGGCGCTTCGTGTCGGCCAATTCGCGCGGCTTCGTCGGCGGTCACTCTCATTCGTATCACAGCATCGCGGTCGCGCCGATCGCCGGCCGTCCCCGCGACGGGATGCAGCGCGACGAGTGGTATGCGGCGCGGCGCGATCCCGCCGACCTGCCGTCGCCCGAGGCCATCGGTCGCTATGCCGCCGAGCGCACGCTCGCGCGGCTCGGTGCGCGGAAGATCGATACGCGCACCGTGCCGGTTCTGTTCGAGGCGCCGCTCGCCGCGGGCCTGCTCGGTGCCTACGTCGGCGCGGCCAGCGGACGTTCGCTGTACCGGTCGGCTTCCTTCCTGACCGGCAAGCTCGGCGAACGCGTCTTCGCCGAACACATCGACATCGTCGACGATCCGTTCGTGATGAAGGGGATGGCGAGCGGCTGGTTCGACGACGACGGTTGCGCGACGCAGAAGCGCACGGTGGTGGAGGCCGGTGTCCTGACCGGCTGGTTCCTGGGCACCTATTCGGCCCGCAAGCTGAACCTGCCGCCGACCGGCAACGGCGGCGGCGCTCACAACCTGTCGATCCGCAGCCGCCTCACACGGCCGGGCGACGACTTCGCGGCGATGCTCGAGAAGATGGGTACGGGGCTCGTCGTCACCGAACTGATGGGCCAGGGCGTCAACACGCTCACTGGCGACTACTCGCGCGGCGCGAGCGGCTACTGGGTCGAGAACGGCGAGATCGCGTTTCCGGTCGAGGAAGTGACCATCGCCGGCAACCTGCTCGCGATGTTCGGCCGCATCGTGGCGGTCGGTACCGACCTGCTGACAAGCGGCAGCCGCAGCACCGGCTCGATCCTGATCGACTCGATGACCGTCGCTGGCAATTGACGAAGCACTGAATCGGCGAACCGCAGCCCGCCGGCGGAGCGATCAGCAGGCACCGCGTGGATCGACACCTTGCCGAAAGAGCATCGTCCGCTGGAAGTGCGCCTGCTGCACCTGCTGATACGCGAGAGCCAGCGATCGCATCCGCTGCGATTCGGCCGAGCGCCCGAGCGCCTGCAGGAGATCGGCATACTCGCCCAGCGCAGTGGTCGGCGAGAAACCGAGGTAGACGCTGCTCGGCTGCTTTCCCTGCTGCTGACTCGCCTTGCTCTGCCGCAACCGGTCGACCTGCGCGCGGAGCTCGCCCTCCCGGTCGCTGTGTCGCGCCTTCAGCAGATCGACGTAGGCATCGAGGCTTTCGAGGGTGCTCCGGTCGACCGCCTCGAAGCTCGCGTAGCAAAGTCTCTCGGCCGCCATCAGGTCCCCCCGCGCACGCGCGCGCCGGGCCTCGTCGACCGTGCGCGCGACGCCGGCAGCGTCCCACGCGACATCGGGGATGGCCCGTGTCGAATGGCCGTCATCGACAGGGGCCGCGGCGCAGCCCGCGAGGCCAATGCAGGCAAGCGACAACGTCAACAGGGCCGTTCGCATGGTTTTCTCCTTGAATCGTAGACCACCGGGTGGCGGCGTCGAATAGGTGAATCCTGAGCGCGCATGAGCACGGCGTCCACGCGCGCGTGGGAAGTAGCGTCGGGCGCTGCGACCGGGTGGCCTGGATGCGACTCCCCTCGCCAGGCGCGCCGGCGTGTCGTCCCGCCAACCGATGCAACCCGGTTTTTTTCCCACGCTGACCAGGCCGGCGGTCGCCCGGAGCGCGGTATCCTTCCGCGGCTCGCCGCGCGGCGTCGGCCGCGCGCAAATCAACAACGTCCAAAGCCGCACGCGCGGCCATTTCAGGAGATCTCTATGCAGAATTCGTCGATCAGCACGAAGCTGGCGTCATTCGTCTTTGCTCTGTCGGCCTGTGCGATCCATCCCGCGGCCCAGAGTGCCGACATCAAGCTCGGTGCCGCCGAGGCGTTGTCCGGCGGCGCCGCGCAGTACGGCAGCGCGATCCGCAACGGCTTCATCCTCGCGATCGACGAGATCAATGCCGCGGGCGGCGTCGCCGGCAACAAGCTGGTGCTGGTCACCGAGGACGAGCAGGGCAAGAAGGAAGAGGCGATCAACGTCTTTAAGAAACTGATCTTCCAGGACAACGTCTTGATGACCTTCGGTCCGACTTTGTCGAACTCGGCGCAGGCGGCCGACCCGATCGCGCAGGGTGCGAAGACCGTGGCGTTCGGCACGTCGAACACGGCCGACGGCATCACGTCGATCGGCGACTACGTGTTCCGCAACTCGGTGACCGAGGCCGATGTGCTGCCCGAGACGCTGAAGATGGCCGTCAGGAAGGCCGGTGTGAAGAAGGTCGCGGTGCTGTACGGCAACGACGACGTCTTTACGAAGAGCGGCTACGACAACTTCAAGAAGGCGCTCGACGACCTGAAGATCCCGGTCACGACCACCGAAACCTTCGCGAAAGGCGACGTCGACTTCAAGGCGCAACTCACGAAGATCAAGGCGACCAATCCCGATGCGCTGGTGCTGTCGGCGCTGCTGGCCGAAGGCGCGCCGATCATGGTGCAGGCGCGTCAGCTCGGCCTGAACGTGCCGGTGATCGGCGGCAACGGGATGAACTCGACGAAGGTGTTCGATCTCGCGAAGGGCGCGTCCGACGGACTGTATGTCGGCAGCCCCTGGTCGGCGTCGAACGCCACGCCGGAGAACACGAAGTTCATCAAGGCCTACACCGACAAGTTCGGCGCGGCGCCCGACCAGTTCGCCGCCCAGGCCTACGACGCGATGTACATCGTCGCCGACGCGTTGAAGAAGACGAAGCTGACCGGCAACCTCGCGGCCGATCGCACGGCGCTGCGCGATGCGCTGCCTGCGGTGA
>JBDTIS010000160.1:0-6622 GCA_039936235.1 Burkholderiaceae bacterium
AGCACCCGCTGGCCAGCCGCGGTGACCCGCGCCAGGGCGCGGGAATCGACACTTGGTCAACGAAAGGCACGAAACAAGGTTCGCCTGTGCCAACATGCGGGCGATTTGGACCGTCATGAACGAATCGGACAGCACATCGAATCAGCCGGAAGGCCCGCGCAGCGAGCCCGCGCGAATCGCATCGGCGCTCGCTGCGGCGATCGATCGCTACGGCCCGGCGCTGTTCCTCGATCACGACCGACTGAAGTTCCTGCTGCACCAGGCGTGTCCGGATGAGACGCGCGAGATCACGCTGATCCTGGCCGCACTCGCCGAGAAGGTGCCGCAACGCATGCTGGCGGCGCATAGCGACGAGGAACTACAGGATTCGTTGCCGAACCTGGTCCAGGAACTGGTCGGCAACGCGGCCTTCGAGCGGCGGAGCGCGGTCTGGTCCGTGAAAGTCTGGGCGGGCGCGCTCGCATTGCCGGTGACGGGGCTGGTCGGGAAAACCGCAGTCGCGATACCGCCGCCAGCCTACGCGGTCAACTTCGCGTCGGTCGTGACGCCGCTTTCCAGCAGGCCGCTGATCACGACGCCGCGGCCTGGCATGCCCTCGATGCCCGACCCGGCACCAACGACGCCGGTCGAACCGGGCGGGGTCGCCGAACCCGTGGCGCCGGTAATCGAGGCCGTCGAACCGATCGTCGTGCCGTCACCGACAGTCGCGCCGGTCACGGACGGACCATCACGAGTCCGGCCGGCCAGCATCCCGCCGCCGCCGCGTACACGCGCGATCGTCCCCGATGCCCGCACCGCGAAGGCGCCACCTGCGTTCGTACGCGAGACGCCGAAGCGCGGAGGCCTGTCGCGCGCAGGCCGCAACGCATTGGGGCTGGGCGTCGTCATCGTCGCAGCCGTCGCCATCGTCGTCGTGCTGGTCCGGACGGGCAGTTTCTTCTCGGCGCCGGCGCCGGCAGCGTCGGAAGTGCGAGCGACGCCGATGACCACGCCGAAAGCCGATGCGCCCGCCACGTCGAGCGCAACGGCGGGCTCCGCCGTATCGACGGCGCAAGCCGTTCTGCCGCCTTCCGCGACGCCGCCCGTCGAGACCGCTGCCGTTCCCCCGTCCCAGGCGCAGCAGGCCGCGGCGGCTCCGCCGCCTCCGCCGCCGCCGCCGCAAGCTCCAGCGTCGTTCATCTCGAGCGTCGAAGTCCCGCGACTCGTGGCCGGCAGGCCCTTCGTGGTCGGCATCAACGTGTCCGGTTCGCAGGACAACGTCGCAGCCATCGAGAGCAAGGTCATCGACAACAATGCGTCGAAGGCAGACGACGCGAAGATGACCCCGCTCGCAGACCTCAAGCGCAGCACCGACGGGGCGTGGCTCGTCCCGTTCAAGGCGATCGACGCGCCGTCGCGCGGCACGCTGCGACTCGCCCTGGTCGACACCGCGGGCAGGCGAAGCGCGTCGAAGAACGTCGACCTGCAGGTCGACGCCTCGCCGACCGCACCATCGAGCGAATCAGCGGTCGCGGCGGCACCCCTGCCCGCATGCACGCGAACGACGTGCGGCAACGTCGTGTCGATCCGTGCCGTCGAGGCCGACAGTAATTTCGAGGTCATCGTCCGCATGGACGATCGGACGATCCGGGCCATCCGCGAATCCGCGCGTTTGCCGGTCGGCGCGCGCGTCCAGCAGGCCGATGGCCGCTACGTCGTGAAGGGCCGCGTGCCGGCGAAGAAGGCGACGACCGAACGAAACGCCACCAAGGCTCCCGACATCTTCGGGTCGATGTTCTCGAAGCACTGAACGTCGCAGGCCGCCGTCGACCGCCGCGGATCAGGCCTTCGGCAGCGTCACGCCCTGCTGGCCCTGGTACTTCCCGCCACGGTCCTTGTAGCTCGTCTCGCACACTTCGTCGCTCTCGAAGAACAACACCTGCGCGACGCCTTCGTTGGCGTAGATCTTCGCCGGCAACGTCGTGGTGTTCGAGAACTCCAGCGTCACGTAGCCTTCCCATTCCGGCTCGAACGGCGTGACGTTGACGATGATCCCGCAACGCGCGTAGGTGCTCTTGCCGAGGCAGATGGTCAGTACGTTGCGCGGGATGCGGAAGTATTCGACGGTGCGCGCGAGCGCGAACGAGTTCGGCGGGATGATGCAGACGTCACCGCTGAAATCCACGAAGCTCTTCTCGTCGAAGTTCTTCGGGTCGACGATGGTGCTGTTGATGTTCGTGAAGATCTTGAATTCGTTCGCACAGCGGATGTCGTAGCCATAGCTCGACGTGCCGTAGCTGACGATCTTCTGGCCGTCCTCGGAAAGACGCACCTGCTGCGGCGCGAACGGTTCGATCATTGCGTGCGTCGACGCCATCTCGCGGATCCATCGATCGGACTTGATGCTCATCCCGTCTCTCCCGGCCATGCGTCGAAAGCGCCGGATTCTACGGGACGGCGGTCATCCCGGACGTCCGTCGTAATTCGCGATACCGGCGGCCTCCACGATGAACGCAGCGATGCGTTCCACGTCGTCGATCCGGAATTGCGGAAGTTCCGTAGCGATCGGACCATCGGTCGCGATCGCGACCACGTGCGGGTCGTGCGGCGACAGCAGAGGCTTCGCGATCTCCGCACGATGGACCTCGAGCTTCGGCATCGCTTCGCGCTTGTAGCCTTCGACGAGCACCAGGTCGCATGGCGACAGGTGGGACAGCAGTTCGTCGAGGCCCGGTTCGGCCGCGCCGCGATGCTCGCGCATCAGCGCCCAGCGCGCCGGCGAGCTGATCAGCACCTCGTGCGAGCCGGCTTCGCGAAAACGATGACTGTCCTTGCCCGGCTTGTCGATGTCGAACTTCTGGTGGGCATGCTTGACCACGGATACGCGCAGTCCGCCCGCGGTGAAGACGGGCAGCAGCCGCTCGATCAGGGTGGTCTTGCCGGAGTTGGACCAGCCGGCGATTCCGAAGACATTCATGAGGCGGCACGTAGGAGAGGGAGGACGGACTGCGGCAGCCGGATGGTAACGGGTAGGAACGGAGATCCTGCGGTCGTCCGACGTCGGAGACAATTCGGGCAGACCGCGAGCGCGCGCCGCCGGCCGCACACAGACAGACAGGATCGAGACCGGTCCACACGCCAGGAGAGAACCGGATGAAAGTCGTCAGGACCGCGATCCGCACCGCATGGATCGTTACGGCGTTCTGCGCAGCGACGTGGATCGCGCCGCCCGCGGAGGGGAAGACGCTGCGTTGGGCCGCGCGCGGCGACGTGCTGACGATGGATCCGTACACGACCGACGAAAGCGTGTCGGCAAATTTCGCGAACCTGATCCACGACGCGCTCGTCGACCGTGATCGCGCGATGGCGATCGTGCCGCGGCTCGCGACGTCGTGGAAGACGATCGACGACACCACGTGGCGCTTCACGCTGCGCAACGGAGTCCGCTTTCACGACGGCTCGCCATTCACCGCGGACGACGTGGTGTTCTCGATCGAGCGTGCGCAGCATCCGAAGTCGGCGTATGCGCAGTACGCGCGGGCTATCGGCAAGGCTATCCGCATCGACGACACCACCATCGAACTGAAGCAGGACAAGCCGGATCCGCTGCTGCTGGAGCACCTCAGCGAGATCTCGATCATGAGCCGCGCGTGGAGCATCGCCCATCACGCCGAGACGCCGCTCGACCTGAAGGCGACCGAAGAGCCTTATGTCGCCCGGCATGCGAACGGGACGGGGCCCTACCTGCTGAAGTCGCGCGAACCCGGTGTGAAGACGGTCCTGGTCCGCAATCCGGAATGGTGGGGCGCGCCCGAGGGAAACGTCACCGAGGTCGTCTACACGCCGATCGCGTCGGACGCGACCCGCGTCGCCGCGCTGCTGTCGGGCGCGCTCGACCTCGTCCAGGATCCGCCGCCGCAGGACCTCGCGCGGTTCCAGCGCGACGACGCCTTCCGCATCACCAGCGGTCCGGAGAACCGGATCATCTTTCTCGGCATGGACCAGCACCGAAGCGCGCTCGAAGGCAGCGACATCGTCGACCGCAATCCCTTCAAGGACCGTCGGGTCCGCGAAGCGCTCTCGAAGGCGATCGATGTCGCTGCGCTGTCGTCGAAGATCATGCGCGGCCAGTCCATCCCGACCGGATGCATGGCGACATCGCCTGCCGGCTGTCCCGACCCGACGCTCGAACGGATTCAGCCCGTGGACATCGCCGGCTCGAGCCGGCTGCTCGGCGAGGCGGGCTATCCGAACGGCTTCAGCGTCACCCTCGACTGCCCGAACGATCGCTACATCAACGATCGCGACCTGTGCGTCGCGATCGCCGGCATGCTGGCGCGCATCGGCGTCCGCGCGCGGGTCGACGCGTTGCCGAAGGCGCTGTACTTTCCGAAGCTCAGCCGGACCGATACCAGCTTCTACCTGCACGGATGGGGCGGCAGCATCACCGACGCGCAGGACGTGCTCGACGCGATCCTGCACAGCACCAATCCGGCATCCTCGAAGGGGTCGATCAACTATGGCCGCACCACCGACCCGGCGCTCGACCGGCTGATCGACGCGGCCGGCATCGAGATGGATCCCGTGCGACGCAAGCGGCTGCTGGTCGATGCGATGGCTCTTGCGGCGCGCGAGCACCATTACATCGTGCTGCACCGTCAGAAGCTGACGTGGGTCTCGAGGAAGAACGTGGTGCCGGTGCTGCTACCGAGCAACATCGTGCGGGTCGAATGGATCAGGATCGACTGACGTCCGCTGATTGGCGACGAAGACGGCGCCCCGCGCCGACCGCCCTGCCCTGTCGGGCGCATCGAGGCAGTGGCACACGGTAAACTCGCCGACGACCCGAGACCGCATCG
Organism: Burkholderiaceae bacterium; assembly: GCA_039936235.1. GTDB lineage: Bacteria > Pseudomonadota > Gammaproteobacteria > Burkholderiales > Burkholderiaceae_D > CAHJXF01. The sequence continues at coordinate 4,839 of JBDTIS010000160.1, forward strand.
GGCAGCCAACCACCCCCGACCATGTCCCGCAAGCTCTTCGTCACGACCGCACTGCCGTACGCGAACGCCCCTTTCCACATCGGCCACATGATGGAGTACATCCAGGCCGACATCTGGGTGCGCTTCATGCGGATGCGGGGACACCAGGTCGCGTTCGTCGGCGCCGACGATGCGCACGGTGCGCCGATCATGATCGCGGCCGAGAAGGCCGGCAAGACGCCGCAGCAGTTCGTCGGCGAGATCGCGGCCGAGCGGTATCGCTACTTCGACGGCTACCACCTCGCCTTCGATCACTGGTATTCGACCGATTCGGACGAGAACGTCGAGCTGTCGCAATCCATCTATCGCGCGCTGAAGGCGAACGACCTGATCACGACCCGCGACGTCGAGCAGTTCTTCGACCCGGTCAAGAACATGTTCCTGCCGGACCGCTACATCAAGGGCGAATGCCCGGTGTGCCACGCGAAGGATCAGTACGGCGACTCGTGCGAGGTCTGTAGTTCCGTGTACTCGCCCACCGAGCTGATCGCGCCGTACTCGGCGTTGACCGGCGCGACGCCGGTGCTCAAGTCGTCCGAGCACTTCTTCTTCAGGCTGTCCGACCCGCGCTGTGCGACGTTCCTGAAGGCATGGACGGCAAGCGTGTCGACCACCAGCGGGGTCGCACGGCTGCAGGCCGAGGTGCGCAACAAGGCGAGCGAATGGCTGCTCGGCAAGCCCGACGCCGACGGCGACCTGCCGACGCTGGGCGGACTCGCGGACTGGGACATCTCGCGCGACGAACCCTACTTCGGCATCCCGATCCCCGACGCGCCGGGCAAGTACTTCTATGTATGGCTCGATGCGCCGGTCGGCTATCTGGCGACGCTGAAGAGCTACTTCGATACCGGCAAGGCCGCCGCCGCCGGATACACGCAGAGCTTCGACGAATACATCGGCGACGAAGGCGTCGAACAGGTCCATTTCATCGGCAAGGACATCATCTACTTCCACACGCTGTTCTGGCCGGCGATGCTGCGCTTTTCGGGACGCAAGACGCCGGATGCGATCAACGTCCACGGCTTCATCACGTTGTCGGGCGGCGAGAAGATGTCGAAGAGCCGCGGCACCGGGCTGTCACCGTTGCGCTATCTCGAACTCGGCATGAACCCGGAATGGCTGCGCTACTACATCGCGGCCAAGCTCAATGCACGGATCGAGGACGTCGAATTCAATCCCGACGACTTCACCGCGCGCGTCAACAGCGACCTGATCGGCAAGTACGTCAACATCGCGAGTCGCGCCGCCGGCTTCGTCGCGAAGCACTTCGACGGACGCCTGTACGCAGATGCCGACGTGGCGCGCGACGGATTCGCGACCGAGTTGCGCGACGAGTCGCGCGAGATCGCCCACGCCATCGAGTCGCGCGAGTTCGGCAAGGCGATCCGCCTCGTGATGGAACTGGCCGATGCGACCAACGGCTTCTTCGACATGGCCAAGCCATGGCTGCTCGCCAAGTCGAACGACCCGGCCGACCGTCTACACCTGCATCGCGTCTGCACGCAGACGCTCGAATGCTTCCGCGTGCTGACCATCTACCTCAAGCCGATCCTGCCGGCGCTGGCGCTCGAGGCCGAAGCCTTCCTCGGCCTGCCGCCGCAGCAGTGGGCCGACATCGAGACCCCACTCGTGCCCGGCGCGCAGATCCATCCGTACAGGCACCTGATGGCGCGGGTCGATCCGAAGATGCTCGAAGCGCTGTTCGAACCGCCGCCGGGCGCCATACCCGAGCCTGCGGCAACCGT
>JBDTIS010000161.1:0-17353 GCA_039936235.1 Burkholderiaceae bacterium
GCCTTCGAGCATGCCGAGCGCCTTGCGCAGGCCCAGGTCGCCGGACGGGAAGGCGTCCGGATAGCGCAACGCGCGCATCGCGATGTAGTGCGCGGTCCACGGACCGATTCCCGGGATCGCATCGAGCAGGGCGACGGCTTCTTCGCAGGTCGTGCCGGGCGCCATCCGCAACCCTCCGGCGTCGGCGAAGCGGGCGAGTTCGCGGATCGTGTTCGCGCGTGTCTTCGGCATCCCGATGGCAGCGATGTCGGCGAGGTCCGCCTGTGCGAGGACACCGGCCGTGGCGGCCGCCCGGTCGAGCCCGGCGAACGGCGTGACCACTGCGAGACCGAAGCGTTCGGCCAGGCGCCCCGACAGCGTCGAGGCGCCGGCGACACTGATCTGCTGCCCCAGGACGGCGCGCAGCGCGAGTTCGAAGCGATCCCACGCGCCCGGCATCCGTAGCCCCGGCGCCGCTGCCGCTTCGGCCGCGAGCAGCGCGTCGCTGGCGAAATGCGCGGAGATCCGCAGCGGATCCGCATCGAGGTCGAACATCTCGCGCAGCCGCTGCGTCGCGTTCATCAGGCCCGGCAACAGCGCGCCCGACAGCGTGACGACGAGGACGTTCGCGTCACTGCGACGCGTCGACCCGGCACCCGACGGCAACGTGACCGACAGCCAGCCACTGACCGGCCCGGCCGTCGACGGCAGCGAGACGGTGCGGCGATAGACAGGAACACCGTCGACGACGTCGACGCATTCGACGCCGCTGGTCCCGCGATGGGCGAGATACGCGGTCATCGTCGACCAGTCGAGCGGCGGGCGATAGGCGAGTCGCAGAACGATGTCGCCGTGATGATCCGCAGGCAGATCGTCGGCCGCCGCACGTCGCAGCGCGGACGGCGCGAGCCCGTACTGATCGCGGAACGCGGCGTTGAAGCGGCGCAGGCTGCGAAAGCCGGCCGCGAACGCGAGCTGCGTCATCGACAGCTTCGTCTCCTGCAACAGCTTCTTGGCGAACAGCAATCGATGCGTCTGCGCGACTTCGATCGGCGTGACGCCAAAACGGTCGATCACGATCCGGCGGACCTGGCGGCTCGACAAACCGATTTCGGCGGCGAGCGTCTCGATCGATCCCTCGTCGAGCGCGCCGGCCTGCAGGTGCGCGTAGATCGCCTCGGCGAGGCTCGCATTGAAGTCGATGCGGCCAGGCGCGAGTTCCGGCCTGCAGCGCAGGCACGGACGGAAACCCGCACGCTCGGCGCCGGCCGCGGTGCGATAGAAGTCGCAGGACTGGCGGCGTGGCGTCCGTGCGGCGCAGACCGGACGGCAGTAGATGCCGGTCGTCTTGACTGCGGTGAAGAAGTGGCCGTCGAAGCGCGTGTCGCGCGCGACGATCGCACGGTAGCAGACGTCCGAATCGAGTGGCGGGTTGGATTCCATGGCGTCGTTATACGCGTCGAAGCTACCGTCTACCAGCCGTTTTCGGACATCGATAGACGGATGTCCATCGCGAGAACATCGACGTCCCGAGCCGGTTTTTCGTGACGAAGATTTACGCGTCCGACGCACATCGACAAGCCTGATCGCGCCTTACAATCTGCGCCTGTTCGGACGGTCATGCGGCGCATCGAAGGACCCCCGTCGTCCGCGAATCGGTTCACCCCCAACATCGCATTGATGATCCTGTACGGCATCACGATCGTTTCGTCCGCGTTCCTGCTGTTCCTCGTGCAGCCGATTATCGCGAAACAGATCCTGCCGTGGTACGGCGGATCGGCTGCCGTGTGGACCGTCTGCGTCGTATTCTTCCAGTCCGTGCTGCTCGCCGGCTATGCGTATGCGCACGGACTGACGCGACGGCGGATCCGCACGCAAGCCGCCCTGCACATCGCGCTGCTGCTTGCCGGTCTCGCGTGCCTGCCGATCCTCGCATCGCCGATGTGGAAGCCCGTCGCCGCGAACGATCCGACGTGGCGCATCGCCGTGCTGCTGACGGTGACCGTCGGGCTGCCGTACTTCCTGTTGTCGTCGACCGGTCCGCTGATCCAGAAGTGGGTCGCCGAAGATCGTTCGATGCGCACCCACCCGGCCGGCGTGTATCGGCTGTTCGCGCTGTCGAACGTCGGCTCGCTCGTCGGGCTGCTGATCTACCCGTTCGTGGTCGAGCCGCTCGCGACGCTACGCGTCCAGGCGTGGGGATGGAGCGCCGGCTACGCGGTCTTCACGATCGCCTGTGCCGGATGCGCGTGGTGTATCCGGTCGCGCGCGTTGCCGCAGGTCGCGCTCGACCGGACCGGTGGAACCGTCTCCGATGACGCCCCGCGCCCGAGACCGACGCGGTACGCGTTCTGGCTCGCATGCGCCGCGCTCGGTTCGATGCTGCTGCTCGCACTGACGAACCACATCACGCAGAACATCGCGTCCATCCCCTTCCTCTGGGTCCTTCCGCTGTCGTTGTATCTGCTGTCGTTCGTCGTCGTGTTCGAGGGTCGCGGCGGGCGAGTCTGGTACGTGCGCCGCTGGTGGCAGGCGCCGGCATTCGCCGCGGTCATCGCGATGACGTGGACGCTGTCCGCGCAGCGCGGCGTGCTGAGCGTGTACATCGCGTTGCCGATCCTGTGCATCGGCCTGTTCGTCGCGTGCGTCTATTGCCACGGCGAACTCGCGTCGACCAAGCCGTCACCCGCGTATCTCACGCAGTTCTATCTATGCCTGGCCGCGGGCGGTGCGATCGGCGGCCTGTCGGTCGCGCTACTCGCGCCGAAGCTGTTCGACAACTACTGGGAGACGCCGATCGCGCTCGTCGGCGTGTGCGTGATCGGCCTGATCACGTTGCGTGGACAGCGCCCGATGGCCTGGATGCTCGGCGCAGCGCTCGCGGTCGTCGCAGCGACCGCAATCCTGTTGTCGGGCGGCGGCGCCACGTTCGGTGCGCTGCGCGCGCCGCTACCGGGTGCGAGCAGCGACTGGCTGACCGCCGTGCTGATCGCTATCGCCGTCGCATTGTTCGTCATCGCGACGGCGAAGCGCTGGCCGATCGTCGTGGTCCTCACCGGTCTCGCGTGCACCGGCTTCTACGGCTTTCGCTACTACCGCTTCCTGTCGCAGGACACGCTGCAGGCATCGCGCAATTTCTACGGCGCGCTGCGCGTCAAGGAGAGCGGCGCCGGCACCGGCCAGCGTCGCGACCTGTTGCATGGCGTGATCCTGCACGGCGACCAGTACCGCACCGACCCGCTGCGCCGCAAGGCCACGACCTACTACGGGCCGGGCTCGGGAATTGCCGTCGCGCTCACACAGCTGCGCGGCGACGACGAGCCGATCGACGTCGCGATGATCGGCCTCGGCGCCGGTACCCTGGCAGCATGGGGCCGGACCGGCGATCGCTACAGCATCTACGAGCTCAACCCGGCCGTCGTCGAGATCGCGCATCGGTACTTCACCTACCTGTCGGACAGCAAGGCAACGATCGACATCGTGCTCGGCGACGCGCGACTGTCGATGGAACGCGAACTGGCCGGCGGGCATGCGCGACCGTTCGACGTGATCGCGGTCGATGCGTTCTCGAGCGACTCGATCCCCGTCCACCTGATCACGCACGAAGCGCTGTCCGTGTTCATGCGACATCTGAAGCCCGATGGCATCGTCGCGTTCCACGTGTCGAACCGCTTCCTCAGGCTCGCGCCGGTCGTCGCACAACTGGCCGACGATGCGCATCTGCAGGCCGTCGACGTGATCGACTATCCCCGCGACGACGACTATTCGAACTCGGAGTGGGTGCTCGTCACGCACAACCAGGCGTTCCTCGATCAGGATGCCGTACGCCAGAAGATCACGAAGATCGAAGCCGTCCGGGGCTTGCCGATGTGGACGGATCAATACAACAACCTGTTCAAGATCCTCAAGTAGACCTACCCTCTCGCCATGATGAAATCGTCTAAGAACCCACTCAGGAAGCCAGGTACCAAGTCGGCGACCAAGGCCCCCGCGAAGAAGGCGAAGAGCGCCGCGGCGAAGCAGCCCGCCGCCGTCGCCGTCAAGACGATGGCCAGGCCGCGTATGCGCAATCGCAAGGCCACGACTCGCAGTTCGCCGATCCACGGCCGCGGCGTCGTCGCACGCATCCCGATCGCCGCCGGTGAACGGATCTGCGAATACGTCGGCGAGCGCATCGGTTGGCCCGAAGCGTTGCGGCGGCATCCGCATGACCCGGACCAGCCGTTCCACACGTTCTACTTCAGCGTCGACGACGACACCGTCATCGACGGCAACGTCGGCGGCGACTTCTCGCGGTTCATGAACCACTCGTGCGATCCGAACTGCGAGGCCGAGTTGGTCGAAGGCAAAGGCGACACGCGCATCTTCATCCTCGCGCTGCGCGACATCGCGACCGGCGAGGAGCTGGTCTACAACTACGGACTGTCGCTCGATGAGCGCTATACCCCGACGCTCAAGAAGCAGTTCGCCTGCCACTGCGGCAGCGCCGACTGTCGCGGAACGATGCTGGCGCCGAAGCGCTGAAACTTGTTGCACCTGCCGGACGCCGGCCTATACTCGTCCGCAGTCATCGCCCGACGTACGCGATGCCTACGACGGCGACGGGTCGACCGTGCAGTGCTTCACGACCGGGTGCGCCACATCGCAAACTCGCAGGGAGACTCGTCATGAAAAGCATGCTTCTCATCGCAGCAGGTGTCACCGCGTTGTTCAGTGGGTGTGCATCGATTCCCGCAGATCCGGTTGCAAACTACGACAACGTCGACCTGCAGAAGGTCGCCGCGGTCAACAACGCCGCGCGCGGGCATGGCATCACGGTCCACTGGATCCGCTACCCGGAACTCAGGAAGGCACCGGCCGACGTGGTCCCGAGTGTCGGCGAGCCGACCGGGAGCTGATCCCGACGCAGACATCGGAAGCTTCGCCATGCGTGGCTTTTGTCACCGCGTCGACGAAGCACGCGCCGGTCGCGGTACTTTCTTGGCCGGGAAATCCGAGCGGACCTGTCGTGCCTTGCGAAGCGGATGAGATCCCTCGTGTGTCGGGATGACAATGAAAATGAGCCCCTGTTGTCCCGACGCCAGCTCCAACGTGCACCGGTGCAACCGCCATCGCGCGCCCGCTGAAGTCCAGACTGGAAGCGGCACGCGAAACCGCTCACTCTCCCGCGCGAACCATCCGCCCCGAGACCGCTGCGTCATGAATCAGACCCGCACCCTTCGCCTGAACGACCGCATGCTCGCCGCATCGATCGCCTGGATCCTCCCGCTGGTGTTGCTCGCGTCGTGCGGCGGCGGTGGCGGTGGCGGAGACTCGAACAGTGCATCCACGCCTGCAGCGACCGCAGCACCGACGGTCGACCAGCTCGCGAACATCTGCACGCCGGTCGGCGAGAAGGCCTGGGAGCTGGCGCACCTGAACGACGTCTATCTGTTCTATCGTGACATCGTACCGGTCGACCCGACCGCCTACGCGACGCCCGAGGCCTACTTCAACGCGCTGATCGTTCCGTCGAAGGACCGCTTCTCGTTCGTCGAACCGCAGTCGGTGGCCGACGCGTTCTTCAACGCGGGCCAGGACATCGGCTATGGCGGCGTATTCAAGCTCGACACGAACGGCAGGCTGCGGATCGGGTTCGTCGATGCGGGCGGTCCGCTCGCATTGCAGAACGTCGCACGCGGCGCGGAGATCACGACTGTCGCAGGCATCGCGGTCGCGTCGCTGTCGACGAGCACGCTGAACGCTTACCTGTTCCCGGCCTCGGTCGGTACCTCCGTTACGTTGACTGTGCTCGATGCCGGTCAGACCGTACCGCGGGCGATCACGGTCGCTTCGACGAACGTCGTCGAAAACCCGTTGCCGCTCGTGCAGGTGATCCCGCTCGACGCCACGAATCCGCTGTCGCCTACGGTCGGCTATCTGCTCTTCAACGACCAGATCGCGACGTCGGAGGCCGGCCTCGTCGCCGCGGTCGACACGTTCAGGTCGGCCGGTGTCGGCGATGTCGTCATCGACCTGCGCTACAACGGCGGCGGCTTCCTCTACATCGCCAGCGAACTCGCGTACATGCTGGGCGGCAACAAGATCGCCGCCGGCGCGACGTTCGAGAAGCTGATGTTCAACGACAAGCATCCGGAAAAGACGAACGACCCTGCGAACACGGTCCCGTTCTACACGACGACCAAGCTCGGGCAGTCGCTGCCGACGCTGAACCTGTCGCGCGTGTTCGTCATCACCGCGCCCGGCACCTGTTCGGCGAGCGAGTCGATCATCAACGGGCTGACGCCTTTCCTGCAGGTGATCCGCATCGGCGGCACCACTTGCGGAAAACCGTACGGCTTCATCCAGACCAACAACTGCGGCGACGCCTACTTCGCGATCCAGTTCCAGGGCGTCAACAACGTCGGCTTCGGCGACTACCCGGCCGGTTTCGCGCCGACCTGCGCCGTGGCCGACGACTTCAGCCGCGCGCTCGGCGATCGCAACGAAGGGCGACTCGCCGCGACGCTGTCGTACGCCCTCACGGGGAGCTGTCCGGCGGTAAGCGCCTCCGCACAGGAGAGGCTGCAGTCCGTCGAGGCGATCGAGCGCCTGCTCGGCCGTCCGGAGCGCCAGCGTCGCCTGATGCGTTGAAGCAGGCGCCGCTCAGCCGAAGTTGCGTGCCCACACCGCAGCGACGATCGGATGGGCCTCCGTCGGCGCGATCGCAGCCATCGCCTTCGGGCAATGGGCCGTGATCCAGTCACGGCCGGGGCGCCAGCGCGAGACCATCGCGACGTAGACGTCGAGCACCGACAACCGATCGCCGATCAGGTAGGGCGCCGGCTCGATGCGCGCCTCGAATGCGAGCCACGCGTCGCGCAGGCGCCCGAGCGCCTTCGCCTTGAGACTGTCCTGCGCGGCGTCGCCGTCGACCCAGCGCGAAGGAAAATCGCCGATGACGATCGGCGTGTAGACGTTGGTCGCGAACGACACCATCCACCGGTAGGTGAGTGCCCGCTCGCTCGCGCCGACAGGCATCAATGCCGGATAGCCGTCCGCGATCCACAGCGCGATGCCGGCGGACTCGGTCATGACCGTCCCGTCGTCGAGGATCAGCGTGGGGACCTGGGCCAGCGGATTGATCGCTCGCAGACGATCCCACGCCACGCGATCGTCCCACTCGAACACGCTGCGGTCGTAGCGGAACCCGGCGATCTCGAGCAATGCCTCGACGGCCGCCGACCCACAGCCCTTGCATCCGTGCAGTTCCATCGCATTGCTCCTTGGGAACGCATCATCCGTGGATGATGCGTGTGGCGCACGCCGTCAAGCTCGATCACAGACCGATGACGGGCCTCCTCCTCGAGGTGCGCCATGAGCCGTGCTACTTCCAGCCGCAGTTTCGATGCCAGAGCGATCGTGTCGATGATCGTCGTGCTCGCAGGCGCCGTAGGCCCGATCGGCCTGGTGCGCGATCGCACCGCGGTCGATTCGCCGCAGGTCCATCCGATCGCTTCCGCGCCCGCGACGTCCCATGCGTCCGGCATGAAGAAGGCGGTCTAAGTGGTCGCGAACGCCGACGAAACCTGGGCCGCCGACGAGTCGACGCGCGGAACACGTCCCGAAGCGTCGCATTGAGACCCTACTCCGCGGCCGCTTTCGCCATCGCGGAGTCGCGTTTCGCCAGCGCGTCGATCAACGCGCGATGCGACGGCACGCGGCGCAGGAAGCCGTCACGTTCGTCCGGAGCGAGCGGCTCGGCCCGCTTCATCAGGTGCGCATGGCCGTCGCGCAGGTAGGCCTCGCCACCGCCGAGTCCCACCGCGTGCAGGACTTCGTGGCATGCGAGATAGATGCCGATCGGATCCTCGGTGCCGTCGACGGCACCGCCGCCTTCGAGATAGGCCGTGACGTCGCGGATGCATGCGAAGGCCTCGTCCGGCTGACCGGCAGCGACTGCGACGCGCGCGAGGCCGACGAGACACTCGATCGCCATCATTTCGCGCCCGATCTGACGGTATAGACCGAGCGCCTCCTGATAGGACGCCTTCGCGTCGTCGAGATCGCCGAGCGCCTGTCGCACGTCTCCGGCCACCAGCGCGCCTGCCGCCCGCAGATCGGCGTTGTTCGTCAGCCGTGCCACCTCGACACCGCGGGTGGCGGGCTCCAGTGCGCCGCGCGCATCGCCGTTCAGGCGCATCGCGGTCGCGATGTTCAACAGGGTCAACGCTTCGTAGGTCGTGAAGCCGATCTCGCGATACAGCCGGGTCGCCGCATTGCCGAGGTCGATGGCTTCCTGGAAGTTGCCGAGGCAACGCTGCACGTCGCCCATGGAACCGAGCGCGCCCCCTTCTCGAGCGCGGTCGCCGCGTTCGCGCGCGATCGCCAGTCCGCGTTCGAAATGTGCGAGCGCGACGCTGTACTGACCGCGATCGACCGCGATGCCGCCGAGCCCCGACATGACGCGCAGGTGAGCCTCGTGGTCGCCGAGCGTCAGCGCCAGAGCGGCGAGACTTTCCGCCTGCACCGCTGCATCCGCGTGATGCCCCATCATGCGCAGGGCGTTTAGCCAGCACGAATGGGCGTCGACGCCGACCGCAGGCATCCCGGCGGCGACGGCGAGCGCCACGCCACGCGCGCCTTCGGACGCCGCACGCGCGTAATCAGCCGTGTAGAACGCGATGCGTGCGAGTTCGCCTGCGGCGCAGGCCCGCTTCGCATCGTCGCCGAGGTGCTCGGCGAGCACCGCGAGTCGTTCGGCATCCGCGCGCTGTTCGTCGCGCTTGCCGGTCGACGCGAATACGTTGACTCTCGACGACAGCAGTACGAAGCGGCCCTCCGCATCGTCCTGATCGGTCAGCGCGAGCGCCCGCCCGAGGTGGTCGAGCGCGGCGGCATTGGCATAGGACTTCAACGCGTCTTCGGCCGCGAGACGGAAGTAGCGCGCAGCCTCGACCTTGCTGCCGGCTTTCTCGTAGTGATGCGCGACGAGAGCCAGATGCTCGGAAACGCGCTCGCCGCTCTGCGCGACCAGCCACCCGGCGACACGCTCGTGGCGCTCGCGCTTGTCGCGCTTGAGCACGCTGTCGTAGGTGACCTGGTGCAGCACGTGATGCTTGAACACGTACTCGCCGACGCCTTCGAATGCCGTGGTCTCGCGGCCGTAGACCAGCTCGCGCGCCATCAGCGCGGGCAGTGCCTCGACCAGCGTCGGATCGATCGAGCGCAACGCGTCGGCCCAGAACACATGTCCCACGACCGACGCGACCTGCAGCGCCAACTTCTCGCGTGGCGGCAGCGCGTCGATACGCGCCTGCAGCACGCCCACCAGCGTCGGCGGTACATGGACGCGCGCGAGTCGCTCGGGCAGCACCTGCCAGTGATCGCCGCCGACGACGATGACGCCGTCGTCGATCAGCATCTTGGTCAGCTCTTCCATGTAGAACGGATTGCCCTCGGCGCCGCCGGTGATCAGTTCGCGCAACGCGATGTACGGCTGCTGCAGCTTCTGCAGCAACGCGTCGGCCAACTCGCGGCTGCTGCGCCGCGCGAGCGGCGCGAGGTCGATCCTTTCGTGACTGCCCTGGCCGCTGCCCCACAGCGGTCGCCGCTCGAACAGCGAGCGGCGCGCGGCACACAGCACCAGCATCGGCAGATCGCGGCAGCTCTGCGCGACATGGTTGATGAAGTCCAGCGATCCTTCGTCTGCCCAGTGCAGGTCCTCGAGCTGCAGCATCACCGGATCGATCGACGCGATCGCCCTGAAATAGCGCGATGCCGAGTGGAAGGCCCGGTCGCGAATCTGCTTCGGATCGCCGACGATCCCCGCGATGAACGGGCTGCTTGCGAAGTCGAGGCCGATCAGCTGTCCGAGCAGCGCCGCGTGTTCGTCGACCGACTCGCCGAGCGTGGCCGCCAGGGCTGCGGTGAACTTGCGCCGCGCCTCCGCCGGCGTGTCGCTGTCCTCGATCTGGAAGCGCCAGAAGAACACGTCGCGCACGACGCCGTAGGGCAGCATCTCGCCGTGCGTCTCGGCCCGGCCCTGGAACACCCACACCTCGCGCGATTGCAATTCGAGCGTGTTGCTGAACTCGTCGAGCAGGCGGCTCTTGCCGATGCCGGCGTCGCCGACGATCGTGATCTGCGACAACGTCTCGTCGGCGATCACGTCCTCGAACGCGTCGGTCAGGCGTTTCAGTTCGGCCTCGCGGCCGACCATCCGGCACTCGATGCCTTCGACGCCGCGCCGCGCGAGCCGGAACGCGCGCGGCTTGGCGCGCAGGACCAGATAGGTGCGCAGCGGTTCGTCCATCCCCTTGACGAGCGTCGGTTCTTCCATGACGTCGAAGATCCCCCGCACCTGGCGATAGGTGTCGTGCGTGATCCGCAGTCCGCCGTCCGGCGCGCTCTGTTCCATCCGCGCGGCGATGTTGACCGTGATGCCGCGAATGCTGCCTTCCTCGTCGACGCCGCCGCCGAGCAGCACCGGCCCCGTGTTGATGCCGACCCTGACGTTGAAGCCGACGATGCGATGCGCCGCCTCGACCTCGGCCGCGATCCGCTGCGCCTCTTCGACGATCGCCAGCCCGGCGTGCACGGCGCACTCCGCGTCGTCCTCGTAGGCCTCGTCGGCGCCGAATGCGGCCAGCATGCTGTCGCCCGCGTACTGCAGCACGCGGCCCTTCCGCGCGATGACGAGGTTGCTGAAGCGCTTGAGCGCACCGTCGACGATGACGTGGATGTCTTCGGGATCGAGCTCGCGGCTCATCGCGGTCGATCCGACGATGTCCATGAACAGCACCGAAACCGCCTTCAACTGCTGGTCACGGCTGCGCGTCTGCGACCGTAGGATGGCGAGCTTCTCGCGCATCGGCGCGGTGCCGGCGTCGACGATCGCGTCGCCGAGCAAGGACCTCTGCGTCTCCAGCGCAGCGATCGCGGCTTCGAGTTGTTCGATGGTGGCCGTCATGAAGTCTTCACGAGGACGCGGAGCAATTGCGGCGTGCAGGATGCGGTCCGACGGGAGACCCGGACGGTCGCGCCGATGCGCCGCCGACGGATCTTAAATGGATCGGGTGCGATCTGTGCTATCAAACCCGCGAATCGTCGGCCGGACGGATATGGCCGCATCTTCCTTTCCCCATAAGACGGAATCCCGATGCTGACTTCTCACGAAACCGCGCTGGTGATGCTCGCGATCGGCGGTGCTTTGACGCTGACGAGCAACCTGATGAAACGGATGGTGCCGCTGCGCATCTTCGCGGTCGCGGCCAACAGTTTCCTGCTCGCGCATGCGGTCCTGGAATTCGAATGGATCCTGACGACGCTGCAGTTGTCGCTGCTGTGCGTGAACGCGTACCGGCTGTGGGATCTGCAACGGCTGCTGGTGTCGCTCGAGAGTGCCAACGCCGACACGCCGCTGAAGGACTGGCTGCTGCCGCACATGAAGAAGAAATCGTTCAAGCAGGGGGAGGTCCTGTTCCGCAAGGGCGACGCCGCGCACCAGATGATCTACGTCCGCACGGGGACGATCCGCATCGAGGAGATCGGCCAGGTCCTCGGCGAAGGCAGCCTGGTCGGCGAGATCGGCCTGTTCACCGAGAATCGCAAGCGGACCGCGACGGTCGTGTGCCAGACCGACTGCGTCTGCTACACGATGACCGACGAGGCGATCTACCTGCTGTACTTCCAGAATCCCAAGCTCGGCTTCTACCTGATCCGCCTGATCGTCCAGCGGCTGCTGCAGGACCTGCAGCGACGTCCGGCGACCACGTCCGTCTGACGATGCGCTGTCGTGCGTCGAGACGGATCGGATCGCGCCCGCCCGCGAGCGTCAGTGCGCCGCCTGACGCTTGCGCAACGCTTCGGTGAAGTTCTCGAAGAAATTGTCGGCGATCTTGCGTGCGGCCATGTCGACGAGCCGCGAACCGACCTGCGCGATCTTCCCGCCGACCGATGCGTTGGCTTCGTAATCGAGCCGGGTGCTGACGCCGTCGGCCGCGACCAGCTTGACCGCGGCCGACCCCTTGCCGAAGCCGGCGACACCGCCGCTGCCCTCGAAGCGGATCGTGTACGCGTTCGGCGGATCGAGATCCATCAGTTGCAGCTTGCCCTTGAACTTCGCCTTCACCGGGCCGATCGCCGCGATCATCACGAGGTCGTAGGTGCCCGGCGTCTGCTCGGCGTCGCCTTCGACCGCCGACGGCACGATCGACTCGCAGCCCGGAATGGATTCCTTCAGCAGCGCCGTGTCGTTCAGCGCTTCCCACGCGGCCTGCTGGGAGACCGGCAGCAGTTGTTCGCCTTTCAGTTGCATGTGATGCCTCGTCGGATGGTGAGGGTGAAGCGGCTAGGCCGCCGACAGCACGGCGCCCAGCGCCGCGATGCTTTCGAGATTGTGCGCCGGCACGAAGCGGTCGACGTGCGGCAGCATCGCGCGGACGCCGGCGGCCTTCGGCTCGAAGCCCGCGTAGCGCAGCAGCGGATTGAGCCACACCAGCTTGCGACACGACTTGGCCAGGCGTTCGGTCTCGAACGCGAGCTGCGTCGTGTCGCCGAGTTCGAGCCCGTCGGTGATCAGCAGGACGGTCGCGTTCTGTGCGAGCACGCGCCGCGACCAGTGCGCGTTGAACTCGGCCAGGCAGGCGGCGATCCGCGTGCCGCCGGACCAGTCGTCGACCGCGTTGACGACCGATGCGATCGCGAGATCCGGGTCGCGGTCGCGCAAGGCGCGTGTGATCGACGTCAGTCGCGTGCCGAACACGAAACTCGAGACGCGTTGCGCGCCGTCGCTGCGCTGCGTCGACAGCGCGTGTGCGAAGTGCAGCAGCATCCGCGAATAGCGGCTCATCGAACCCGAGATGTCCGCGATCACGACCAGCGGGACCGCGCGTGTCCGGGGCGCGCGGCGCCGCAACGCCAGCACGTCGCCGCGCGCCGATGCCTGCATCGTGCGGCGCCAGTCGAGCCGTCCGTGCGCGGACCGCCGCGTGCGTCGCGTCGCGATCCGTTCGGCCGCGAACGGCAGCGTCGCGATGACGCGTCGCGCTTCGTTCCATTCGCCGGTCGTCATCGTCTCGAAGTCGGCCTTGAAGAGCCGCTCGCGATCCGACACCGTGACGACGGCTTCGATCGTCGTCTCCTCGCGCGGCGGCGGACGATCGTCGGCGCGCTTCGGGAACAACGCATCGGCCAGCCTGCGGTTCTGAGGCGGCTTCACGCCGGACTTGCGCCCTTCGACGCGCGGCAGCAGCATCGCCATCATCCGGCCACGCAGGTCCGGGTCGCGCCAGAACAGATGGAACGCCTGGTCGAACAGCAGCTGATGCTCGGGTCGATCGACGAGGCAGGCCGTCAGCGCTGCATGCAGGTCAGCCCGCGATTCGAGGCCCGCGAGCGGCAATGCGTCGAGCGCGAGGCCGACGCGGTCGGTGCCCACCGGCAGCCCGGCACCGCGCAGCACGCGGGCGAAGTGCATGACGTTATCGGCGAGGTGACCGGGTCGCTCGCGCGGCGGCATCATCGCACCGCGTCGCGCAGTTCGGCGATCATCCGCGCCGCTTCGGAGCCGGTGACCTTCGCGAGATCGTCCTGGTACTTCAGCAGCACCCCGAGCGTGTCGTCGACGACGGCCGGATCGAGCACGACCGCGTCGAGCTGCAGCAGGGCACGCGACCATTCGACGGTCTCGGCGATGCCGGGTCGCTTGAAAAGATCCATCGCCCGCAGCCGCTGGACGAAGCCGACGATCTCGCGTGCGAGCCGATCCTCGATGTCCGGCACGCGCCGCAGCAGGATGTCGTACTCGCGCGCCGCGTCGGGGAAGCCGACCCAGTGATACAGGCAGCGCCGCTTGATCGCGTCGTGGATCTCGCGCGTGCGGTTCGACGTGACGATCACGATCGGCGGCGTCACTGCCTTGATCGTGCCGGTCTCGGGGATCGTGATCTGGAAGTCCGACAGGACCTCGAGCAGGAAGGCCTCGAACGGCTCGTCGGCGCGATCGAGCTCGTCGATCAGCAGCACCGGGGGCACCGGCTGCTTCGGATCGATCGCCTGCAGCAGCGGCCGCGCGATCAGGAAGCGCTCGGAAAAGAGATCGGTTGCGAACGCCGCCTTGGATCGTGCGTCGTCGCGCTCGGCGAGGCGGATCTCGATCATCTGCCGAGCGTAGTTCCATTCGTAGGCGGCGCCGGCGAGATCGAGTCCTTCGTAGCATTGCAGCCGGATCAGCGGCCGCCCGAGCATCGCCGCGACGGCCTTCGCGAGTTCCGTCTTGCCGGTGCCGGGCTCGCCTTCGACGAATAGCGGCCGTTGCAGCTTCAATGCGAGGAACAGCGCGGTCGCGAGCCGGCGTTCGGCGACGTAGTCCTGCGTCGCGAGCGCATCGACCGTCGCATCGATCGATGCCGGCAGCGGATGCATGGCGGTCAGCAGAGCCCCTGGGTCACGGTCACCATGTCGATCGAGCGTTCGCTCGGCCCGTGCCATACGGCCTCGACGTTGTTACCGTCGGGATCGAGCAGGAACGCGCCGTAGTAGCACAGGTGGTAGTCGCGATCGCCGGGTGCCCCGTTGTCGCGGCCGCCGGCGGCGAGCCCGGCTGCGTGGAAGCGGTCGACCATCTCGCGGCTGTTCGCCTGAAACGCCAGGTGGATGTGGGTCTTGCCGATGGTCACGTCTTCCGGCGTGCTGACGTTGAACTCGTCGGACGAGAACATATGGTTGTCGTCGTCTTTGATCTCGTGCCCGAGAACGGCGAAGACGGCCGCGTAGAAGCGGCGACTCGCGCAGAGGTCGTGCGTGATCAGATGGATGTGGTCGATCAGGCGACCGGTGTGGTAAGTACTCATGGAATCAGGCGGAGGTGCCGAAAGTCATAGACTTCCTTCCCTCTCGAGGAAGACGCAGTTCAAACGGCCTCCGCCACGGCTCGCTTCGTCAGCACCGGAATCAGATGCGCGCGATATTCCGCCGTCGCATGCAGATCGCTGTTCAGCCCATCGGCCGACATCGTGACGCCATCGCAACTCTCCGGCGCCCAGTTCGCAGCCAGCTTGTCTTCCAGCGCCTTCATCCGGAACACGACCGGCGCAGCCCCGGTCACCGCGACACGCACGCCGTTCACCGTCTTCGCAACGAACACGCCGACCAGCGCGAAGTGCGATGCCTGCTGGCGGAACTTGTAGTACGCCGACTTCTCGGGCTTCGAGAACGTCACCGACACGAGCAACTCGTCCGGTTCGAGCGCGGTTTCGTAGAGACCCTTGAAGAAGTCCTTCGCTTCGATCGTCCGCCTGTTTGTCTTCAGGCTCGCGTCCAGCGCCAGCACCGCGGCCGGATAGCAGGCCGCCGGATCGTTGTTCGCGAGGCTGCCGCCGAGCGTGCCGCGGTTGCGGACCTGACGATCGCCGATCATCTCGGCCATGTGCGCGAGCGCAGGCACGAGCGTCTTCACGTCGGCCGACGCGGCGATCTCGGCGTGTCGGGTCATCGCGCCGATCGTGATGCGATCGCCGTCGCGCGTGATGCCCTTGAGTTCATCGACGCGATCGAGATCGATCAGCGTCTCGGGCGATGCGAGCCCGAGGCGCATCGACGGCAGCAGAGACTGGCCACCCGCGAGATACTTGATTTCAGGGCCACCGCCGAACGCCTGGACGGCATCGGCGACGGTCTTCGGTTGCTGGAACTGGAAGGCTTGCATGGGTGCTCCGGGTAATCCGGGGGTGATTGGGTCCCGGACTTCGCCGGGATGACATTCGCGCCGCTTATTCCGTCGCCGAAACCTGCATCGCCGACCACACCGTATTCGGGGTCGCCGGCATCGCGACGTCCTTCACGCCGATCGCGTGGCAGATCGCGTTGATCACGGCCGGTGGCGAGCCGATCGCACCGGCTTCGCCGCAGCCCTTGACGCCGAGCGGGTTGTGGGTGCATGGCGTGCCCCTGACGGTCTCGACCGTATAGGTCGGCAGGTCGTCGGCACGCGGCATCGCATAGTCCATGAACGTGCCGGTCAGCAGCTGCCCAGAGTCGTTGTCGTAGATGCCGTGCTCGAGCAGCGCCTGGCCGATCCCCTGCGTGAGCCCGCCGTGCACCTGGCCCTCGACGATCATCGGATTGACGATGTTGCCGAAGTCGTCGCATGCCGTGAAGCGATCGATCCGCGTCACGCCGGTGGCCGGGTCGACCTCGACCTCGCAGATGTACGTCCCCGACGGGTACGTGAAGTTGGTCGGGTCGTAGAACGCGTTCTCGTTGAGACCCGGCTCGAGCTTGTCGAGCGGATAGTTGTGCGGCACATAGGCGGCCAGGGACACCGCGGCGAACGGCTGCGCCTTGTCGGTGCCGGCGACCTTGAAGATGCCGTTCTCGAATTCGATGTCGGTATCCGCGGCCTCCATCAGGTGCGCGGCGATCTTCTTGCCTTTCGCGATCACCTTGTCGACCGCCTTCACGATCGCGCTGCCGCCGACCGCGAGCGAGCGCGAGCCGTAGGTGCCCATCCCGAACAGCACCTTGCCGGTGTCGCCGTGCTGGATGTCGACGTCCTCGATCGGGATGCCGAGCTTGTCGGCGACCACCTGGGAGAACGTCGTCTCGTGGCCCTGGCCGGGACTGTGACTGCCGGTGAAGACGGTGACCTTGCCGGTCGGATGCACGCGCACTTCGCCGGCTTCGAAGAGCCCGGCGCGCGCGCCGAGCGCGCCGGCGATGTTGGAAGGCGCCAGCCCGCAGGCCTCGATGTAGGCCGAGTAGCCGAGGCCACGCTTCATGCCCCTGCTCTCGCTGTCGGCCTTGCGCGCCGCGAAGCCGGCGACGTCGGCGAGCTCGATCGCACGCGCCATCGTCGCCTCGTAGTCGCCGATGTCGTAGGTCAGGCCGACCGGCGTCGGATACGGGAACGTCGTGATGAAGTTACGGCGGCGGATCTCGGCCGGATCGATACCGAGGTCGTGCGCGGCCGTCTCGACGATGCGCTCGACGACATAGGTGGCCTCGGGCCGCCCCGCGCCGCGATACGCGTCGACCGGCGTCGTGTTCGTGAACACGCCGGTGACTTCGGCGTAGATCTTCGGCGTCCGGTACTGACCCGCCAGCAGCGTCGCGTAAAGGATGGTCGGGACGCACGACGCGAACGTCGACAGGTAGGCGCCGAGATTCGCGGTCGTCGTCACGCGCATCGCGCGGAACGTGCCGTCCTGTTCGGTGCCGAGTTCGACCGTGGTCACGTGGTCGCGTCCGTGCGCATCGGTCAGGAAAGCCTCGCTGCGATCGGCGGTCCACTTGATCGGCCGCTTGATCCGCTTGCTCGCCCACACCAGTGCCGTCTCCTCGTTGTAGAGGAAGATCTTCGAGCCGAAACCGCCGCCGACGTCGGGCGCGACGA
>JBDTIS010000162.1:0-13234 GCA_039936235.1 Burkholderiaceae bacterium
AGACCGTCGCGCTTCGCGTCGCGGACCTCCACGACGACCTGGTAGGAGGCTGGTTCGTCGACCCGGACTTCGGGATTCCCGGCAACCGGCTTCACCGAAAGCTTCGGGCTGCCGAGCAGCTGCCACGCGAATTTGGCCGCCTCGTCGAGCGTCGGGATGGGCGCGCCGTCGACGGCGTTCGTATCGCTTTTCATCCGCATCGCCGCGATGCTGCCGAGCAACCACGTCTGGATCGGCGTCTCGGCGACCTTGTCGGCCGCTGCGAAGACGGCTTTCGCACGAAACAGGACGCTCTCCTGGAGCGTTCGCGACGCCGAGGCCATCCGCGCGGCCTGCGGATCGAGAACCACGGTGGTCGTGCCGGCGGCGGTGCCGGAGCGGATCTCGACCTTTGCCGCGGCACGTCCGAGGATCTGCAGCAGGATCGTGTCGAGGTCGCGACGCAGGTCGAGGCCGACCTGCCCTGGCGGTGGCGACACGTCGATGCTGCGACTGGCGGCGAGCAGTTGCGAGCGGGCCTCGAGCAGTCCTCTCTTCAGGGTGCGCAAGACCTTCTCTGCCGCGATGATGCGGTCGCGCGGCAGCGCGTCGGACAGGTCCGTGAACGGCGCCGGTAGCGCCTTCAACATCTGCTGCTCTTCTTCGGAATACTCGGGTGGCGAATGAGGATCGGTGCTGGCGGTCGCCGGCGCCGCCGCGGCCTTCTTGTGGAACAGCCGCGTCAGCCTGTCGATCTTCCGCAGCAGGAAGCCGAGTCGCCGCAAGCGATAGTCCAGATCGAACTGATCGAGGAAGGCATTGATCGTCGGCTTGCCATCGAGTCCTTCGTCGTGGAAGTTGCGCTCGCGCCACACGCGGACCAGCGCGCGCAACGCGTACTGCTTGTCCGAGCCACGATCGATCTGGCATCCGTCGCCGAGACGATCGGCGATCGCGTCGGTCAGCGCGTACACCCGTAGCCGCTGATAGGGCAGGTATGCGGTCCCGTAGTACTTCACGATGTCGCTCAGCTTCAATGCAGACCAGTCGGGGATGGTCTTGTTCTCCTCGAGCCGGATCAGGAACGGGTCCTGCACCTGGATGCTGAGCTCGCCGAGCCGCACCACGCGCTCGATCCGTTCGATCCGCCGGTTGCGTGCGAGCACCGCCTGCAGGTCTTCGCGGATCGTCTCGTACTGCGGGATGCTGGTCAGCGCGGCCAGCGAGTTCTGCAAGGGGTCGGGCGTGTGATCGGTGTCGGGCACCTCGTCGGGGTCGTCCGGATTCAGGTGTTCGGGCGACGGCTCGACGAACACCAGCTTGCGTTCGATCGGCACGCTCGAAAAGCGGTGCGACAGCGTCTCGACGACATAAGAGAACGGCTTGTTGTCGAGATAGCCGCCGTCGCCGAACGCGCGCATCACGTGCTTCCCCGACGCGACCTCGGTCCGCGGCAGGTTCGGGAAGAACGCGTTCCAGCGCAGCACGCCGGGTGCTTTGCCGTCGACCTTCAGGCGCGTCAGCGTGTCGAGCGTCATAGGCTCGAACGCGAACGGGAACGACGACGTGCAGCGCGCTGCGAAGGCCAGGAACGCGCGGTTGTCGACGCTGAAGTCGTTGCGCGACGGCTCGGTGATGCCGTTCGGATAACTGAAGTGATAGTTCTGCTTGAAGCGCCGTTCGTAGACGATCTTGTCGAACAGCCGCAGCGGCACGGCCGATCCCTTGATGTCCGTGGTCGTGATGTACAGGTCGATCTCGTCGACCAGCGGCGACGTGCCGATCGTGTCGCTCGAGAAGCTGACGTTCTCCAGCGGCGTCATCTGGCCGAGGGCGTAGTGCAGCTTCGCGTACATGCGGTCGCTGTTGAGCAGCGACGACGTCTGCGGGCGCGCGGCGATCTTCGGGTCGGTGTTCGCGTACGACTTCTCGTCGTTCAGCAGCAGCGCGATGTCGCCTTCGTTGATCCACAGGTCTTTCAGCGGACTGAATTGTTCGCCGTTCGCCAACGCCTTCGCGAGGAACAGGCCGTTGATGCCGCCGGCCGACGTGCCGGCGACGACGTCGACCGAGAAGCGAGTCTGCGTGGAGCCGCTCGTGATGCGGTCGTCCCATGCATCGTCGTAGTCGCCGCTACCCGCGAGCGTCTTCGCGCCGACGATCCGGGCGGCGTACTGGCGGCGCAGGTCGGCGTTGCCGGCCAGCCAGGAAACCCTTCGATAGATGCTGCGCGTGAACGGCTCGTCTTTCCGCGGAATGGTCACCCCGTCGCGCGGCGTCGCGCACGCCATCTCGAAGATCTCGTTCGTGACCCCGTTGATGTAGATCGCCAGCGAGACACCGCCGTACATCACGACGCCGAAGCGGATCTCAGAGGTGTACTCCGGCGGGTCGATCGCGGCCTCGGTCCCCGGGGCATCGGCGGCTTCCATCGTCATGCGGTCTCCCTGGTCGGCATCGCATCCACGGTGCCGGCGCTCGATCTGTCGCGCTGCTTCAGGCTCGCGCAGTATCGCGCAGGAGTTGCATCGCCGGGAAATCTCCCCGGGCCGGGCGTCGTAATTTTGTCGGACGCATTGCGTTGTGCGGGAACGATCTGCACAGTGCGACACGAGCCACTGCTCGTTCCGGAGTCGACGATGGTCCTCAGATCCACCCGCCTGATCCTCCAATGGTCTTTCCTCACGCTCGCATTGACGATCGGCGCGCGTTGCCTGGCCGATCCCGCTCCGCCGGCCGATTGCCCGAGCCCGGCCGATTACGCGAAGGTCGCGGTCACCGACGCGCTCAGGACGCTGCCGGACGACGGACCCCGCGACGGCAAGGTCGTTCAGTCTGCGCGACCGGGCGATGTCGAGCGGAAGCTCGTCGGGCTGCGCGACGAGATCACCGTGACGGTCAGCGGCCTCGAGGTGCTCTTGCAGCGCGAGGCGTGTCTCGCGTCCGGCGAACACAGAGTCGTGCTGTTCATCGACGGGCGCCCGATACCGGGCCGCTATCCCTACCCGCTGGAGAATCCGGCGGCGAACCAGTTGCGCTTCGAACTGAAGCAGGAAGCCGGCGCCCGCGGCGTATGGACGCATCTGCTGGGGAGCCCGTCGTTCTCGCCGCGTCCGGTCAAGATCAGCGTGGGGATCGACAACGAGTACGCGGTCGCGTCGAATGTCTACGTGAAGCTGAACGTCATTCCGATGGGTTGGTTCTGGACCTGGACGCTGGTCGTCCTCGTGCTGCTGGGCTGCTTCCTCGCGCTCGCGGTCAAGAGCGACGTCATCCGCGACCCCGGACCGCTGCCGACCAGCGCGCGAAAACCGTACAGCCTCGCGAAGACGCAGGCGGCCTGGTGGTTCTTCCTGATCGTCGCGTCGTATCTGTTTATCGGTCTGGTGACCGGCGACTACTCGACCACGATCACCGGCACGGTCCTGTCGCTGATGGGTATCAGTGCGGCGACGGCGGTCGGTTCGGCCACCATCGATGCGGGTCGGGCGCCGCCGGTAGCGGGTACGGTGGATCCCTCCGAGACGAAGGGCCGCTGGTGGCTCGACATCGTCAGCGACGACGACGGTGTCAATTTCCATCGCTTCCAGATGGCGGCCTGGACGGCGGTGCTCGGGGTCATCTTCATCCACGACGTCTACGAGGGTCTGGCGATGCCTGACTTCAGTCCGACGCTGCTGGGGTTGCTCGGCATCAGCGCCGGCACCTATCTCGGCTTGAAGACGACGTCCGAGAAGTAGGGCGTACGCCATGACGCCGCAGACCATCCTCGATCACTACGACCGCGGCGTTCTGTGGCCGGAAGCCGACCAGGAAGCGGCGCCCGCAACCATGGCGTGCGCGTATCAGGACGCTCTTGCGATGCGCGACCTCCGGATCGCGCGCGGCGAGCGGCCGGTCGGCTACAAGATCGGCTTCACGAACAGGACTATCTGGGAACGCTATCGCGTCTTCGCGCCGATCTGGGGTCCGGTCTGGGACACGACGTTGACCCGCTGCGACGACGGGGGAAGCATCGCGCTGTCGGCGACCTGTCAGCCGCGTCTCGAGCCCGAGGTGGTGTTCGGAATCGCGACCACGCCACCGCGCGCTGCCACGCTCGAGCAGCTGTTCGAGACAGTCGACTGGATCGCGCCGGGCTTCGAGGTCGTGCAATCGCACTGCCGCGACTGGCGCTTCACCGCGGCGCAAACGGTGGCCGACGGCGCGCTGCACGCGCGTCTGCTGGTCGGCCGGACGACGCCGGTGCGCGATGTCGCACCGGACGGCGCGGTGCTCGACGGGTTGCTCGCGGCGACCCGGTTGCGCCTCTATCGCGGCGATGCGCCGATCGACGAAGGCAGCGGCGACAACGTGCTCGACGGTCCGTTGCATGCACTGCTCCACTTCGTCCACGAACTCGAACGCTGCCCCGGAGCGCCGAGCCTGATGCCCGGTGACGTCGTGACGACCGGCACGTGGACCGACGCGTGGCCGGTCGAGCCGGGCCAGGTCTGGCACACCGCGTCGGACGGGCCGGTGCCGTCGTTGCGTATCACGCTGCGATGACGGGCCGCAATCGGCTCGCTCAGAGGTTGATCGGCGCGCGTTACAGCGCGGCGAACCAGGAGGCCCGCGACATCCTCGCTGCGCATGCCCGGACGACGCGGCCGCAGGACATCACTTCTGCCTGCGCGCTCCCGCGACCTGGTCCGGTGTGACCTGGCCCTTCTTGTTGCCGAAGTGCCCGATCACGTAATTCGACAGCGACGCGATCTCGGTGTCCGAGTACCCCTCTGCGAACGCGGGCATGTACACGTCGGCGCCGGCAACGCGCATCTTCGCGCCGTGCAGGATGGTCGGGATCACGTTGGTGCCGGCGGGATCGTTGACACCGCGCGTCCCGATCAGCGCCGCGTTGTCGACCTGCTGGCCGAGGCCGTTCCACTGATGGCAGCTCGCGCAGGCGCCTTCGAACAGCTTGAGCCCCGGCGTGTCGGAGTCGCCACCCGGCGCCTGCGCGGTCGACGCGAGCATCGCCGTCGGCTTCGCATCGACGGCGATCGGATCCCTGCCGCTGCGGGCAGGCACGCCGCGCAGCCAGGTCACGAGCGCTGCGGTGTCCTCGGGTTTCAGGTACTGCAGACTGTGCGCGACCGCCTCGCCCATCGGACCGCCCGCCGAGCCGCGACCCTGCGCGTGGCCGGTCGACAGATAGGACGCGATCTCGGCGTCCGTCCACGCACCGATGCCGTATTCCTGGTCGGACGTGATGTTGTAGGCGCGCCATCCCTGCAGCGTCGCACCGGCGAGTTCGTTGCCGTGCTCGAGCCCGAAGCCGACGTTGCGCGGCGTATGGCATTCGGCGCAGTGACCGAGCGCGCCCGCCAGATAGGCGCCGCTGTTCCACTGCGGCGACTGCCTGGGATCGGCCACGAAGCGTTCGCTCCTGAAGAACGCCGCGTTCCAGAAGCCCATCGCCCAGCGCTGGTTGAACGGGAAGCCGAGGTCGGGTTCTTTGTTGGCCTGGGCGACTCTCGGCAGGCTGAACAGGTAGGCCTTGATCGCGACGACGTCATCGCGGCTGAGTTGCGTGTATGCGGTGTAGGGGAACGCCGGGTACAGCTTCCTGCCGTCGTTGCGAATGCCTTCATGCAGCGCGCGGACGAACTGGTCGTCGCTCCAGTTGCCGATACCGGTGTCGGCGTCGGCCGTGATGTTGGACGACCAGATCGTGCCGAACGGCAGTACGAACGGTACGCCGCCGGCGAACGGCTTGCCGGTCTCGGCGACGGTGTGGCATGCCGCACAGTCGGCGGCCTTCGTCAGGTACTCGCCACGCGCGATCTGTTCGGCGGCGGGCGGCGCACCGACGATGGCTGGAGCCTGGCCATTCGACGGGTCCGGTCGATTCAGATAGAAGTACGCGCCGGCGCCGGCCAGCAGAACGACGATCAGGACGATGACGATGCGATTCATGCGGCGCTCCTCGCTGCGTCGGCGCGAGCGTCCGCGACGGACTTCAATGCGCTCGGGTTCTGCACCAGCAGCGAACGATCTACCGGCAGCTCGTAGAGGCGCACACCGGTCGCCGCATGGATCGCGTTCGCGAGCGCCGGCGCGGCGATCGCGGTCCCGACCTCGCCGAGGCCGCCCGGCGCCTCCGCGTTGTCGATGCGGTAGACCTCGATCGTAGGCGCTTCGTTGATCCGCAGCGTCCGATAGTCGTGGAAGTTGCTCTGCTCGATGCCGCCGTGCTTGACGGTGATCCTGTTGAACATCGCGGCGCTGAGGCCGAACAGCAGGCCACCCTGGATCTGCGCCTCGATCGAGCCGACGTTGACCGCGACGCCGCAGTCGATCGTCACGACTGCGCGCCGCAGCCGCACCTCGCCCTGTGGCGTGACCTCGACCTCGACGATCGCGCAGACGCGGCTGCCGAAAGGCTCGGCCAGCGCGATGCCGCGGCCGATGCGTGCGCCGAGCGGCTGCGTGCCCCAGCCGATCTTGTTCGCCGCGAGATCGAGCAGCGCGAGCGAGCGGGGATTCTTCTGCAGCATCGCGCGACGATAGGCCAGCGGATCCTTGCCGGCCTTGTTCGCGAGCTCGTCGAAGAAGCTCTCGACGACGAACAGGTTGTGCGTCGGACCCACGCCGCGCCACCAGCCGGTGACGAGACCAGCCGGCATGTCGTGCCGTACCCACTCGACCTTCAGGTTCGGGATCGCGTAAGGCAGTTCGGCTACGCATTCGACGGCGTCGCCGTCGAGGCCGTCCTTGCGCATCGCCATCGGCGCCCAGCGGCCCAGCACGGTCCCGCTGGTGATTCGGTCGCCGAACCAGGCCGGCATGCCGTCCGCGTCGACGACGGCCGAGATGCGGTCGTGGTACATCGGACGGACGATGTCGTGACGGATATCCTCTTCGCGCGTCCACACGACCTTCAGCGGATACGCGACCTGCTTCGCGAACGCGACGGCCTGCTCCACCGAGTCGGCTTCCAGACGCCGTCCGAAGCCGCCGCCCAGGTACTGGTTGTGCAGCACGATCCTGTCTTCCGACAGCCCGGTGACCTTGGCGGCGACTGCGACGGCGCGTGTCGGCACCTGTGTGCCGACCCAGATCTCGCAACCGTCGGCCGTGATCGAAACGGTCGTATTGAGCGGCTCCATCGTCGCGTGGGCGAGCATCGGCAGCTTGTAGGTCGACTCGATCGTCGTGCCGGCCGGCTTGCTGCCGACCTCGCGGGCGACGATCGACTTGCCGTCGCGCGATGCGTTTGCCAGTGCGTCCCGCAGGTCCTGCCTCGTGAGGCTCGCGTTCTGGCCGAAGTCCCACTGGATGTCGAGCGCGTCGAGCCCCTGCCTGGCCGCCCAGAAGTGTTCGCCGACGACGGCCACCGCGTCCGCGATGTGGATCACGTCGATCACGCCGGGGATGGCGCGTGCGGCCTTGTCGTCGACCGACACGAACCTGCCGTTGAAGGTGGGACAAGCCTTGACGGTCGCGACCTTCATGCCGGGCAGTCGCACGTCGATGCCGAACTGCGTGGTGCCGTTGACCTTGTCCGGCGAGTCGACACGGCGCAGCGGCTTGCCGATCAGCGTGTAGGTCTTCGGGTCCTTCAACGTGACCTGCTCGGGCATCGGCAGCCTGGCCGCCGCGGCCGCGAGCGCGCCGTAACCGATCGTGCGGCTGGTCGCGGCATGCAGCACATTGCCGCGGTCTACCGTGCAGGTCGCCGGATCGACCTTCCATTGCGTCGCGGCGGCGCTGACCAGCAGCGTACGCGCGACGGCGCCGGCTTCGCGCAGCAGCTGCCAGCTGCTGCGGGTGCTCGTCGAGCCACCGGTGATCTGACCGCCGAGCAACTTCTGTCCGTACAGCGCCTCACTCGGCGGCGAGTGCTCGACCTTTATCTGATCCATGCCGACGCCGAGTTCTTCGGCCAGCAGCATCGCGCTGCCGGTATAGATGGCCTGGCCCATCTCGGCGTTCGGCATCACGAGTCGCACGACACCGTCGGCATCGATGCGGATGAACGCGTTCGGTGCGAAGGCCGGGTCGCCGTCGGCGAGCGCGGCTGCGGCGTCGCCGGGCTGGTGTCGCGGGTTACCCATCGCAAGCGCGCTCTTTCCGCTGCCCAGCCACAGGAAGCCGATGGCCAGCCCGCCACTCGTGAGAACCGCACGGCGACGGACGTCGACCGCCGCGGCCTTCATGACGTCGCCCCCGAAATCGTCGGCGCGATCGCCTGCATGACTTCGGCCTTGCCGGTCGCCGCCTGCTTGATCGCCGCGCGGATGCGGATGTAGGTGCCGCAACGGCAGATGTTGCCCGACATGGCCGCGTCGATGTCCGCGTCGCTCGGATTCGGCGTGCGGTCGAGCAGCGCAGTGGCGGACATGATCTGGCCGGGCTGGCAGTAGCCGCACTGGACGACGTCGACCGCGAGCCAAGCCTGCTGGATCTTCTTGCCGCTCGGCGTCGCGCCGATCACCTCGATCGTCGTCACGGCCTTGCTGCCGACCGATCCGACCGGCAGCACGCAGGAGCGTACGGGCTGGCCATCGAGGTGGACGGTGCATGCGCCGCACTGCGCGATGCCGCATCCGAACTTCGTGCCGGTCAGGCCGATCACATCGCGCAGCACCCACAGTAGCGGCATGTCGGAGGGCACATCGACGGCGCGCGGAGCACCATTGACATTGAGCGTGAACATGGACACCTCCGCACGGAAAGATGGATCGACAGGCGCGTCGTCGCTCTCGGAGGGGCCCGATGGCACCTTGCCTGGGTACGCGATGCCCGCGAGACTGCTGCGCTGGATCGAAGTATTGTGCGCTGTGCCACGATCCGTGTTGCTCCCCAGGAAGGGGTAGCGCGACGCAGTTTGGCTCGCGTGATGCACCATCGCGATGTGTCGCACGAACCATTGAAAGGCATTGAACATGAACGAGAACGTCAAGAAGGACCCAGGCTTCCGTGTCGGTGGAGACATCGCGATCTCGCGGCTCGGCTTCGGCGCGATGCGGATCACCGGCAAGGGCGTCTGGGGTCCGCCGGCCGACCACGACGAAGTGATCCGCACGTTGAAGCGGTTGCCTGAGATCGGCGTCGACTTCATCGATACCGCGGATTCCTACGGGCCGAACGTGTCCGAGGAACTGATCCGCGAAGCGCTGCATCCTTACGACGGCATGCTGGTCGCGACGAAGGGAGGCTTCAGGCGACCCGGCCCCGATCAGTGGGTGACCTGCGGCGACCCCGACTATCTGATCGCGCAGGCGCATGGGAGCTGCAAGCGGCTCGGGGTCGAACGGATCGACCTGTGGCAGTTGCACCGGATCGACCCGAATACGCCGCGCGACGCGCAGTTCGCGGCGATCCGCAAGCTGCTCGACGACGGCGTGATCCGCCACGCGGGTCTGAGCGAAGTCTCGGTCGCCGACATCCAAGACGCCGCGAAGGTGTTCCCGGTGTCGACGGTGCAGAACCGCTACAACGTCTCGGATCGTTCCAGCGAAGACGTGGTGCGCTACTGCGACGCCCACGGCATCGGCTTCATCCCGTGGTTCCCGCTCGCGTCCGGCAAGCTGACCGAGCCGGGTTCGTCGCTCGATGCCGTCGCGAAGGCCCACGGCGCGACCATGGCGCAGATCGCGATCGCCTGGCTGCTCAGGCGCAGCCCGGTGATCCTGCCGATCCCGGGCACGTCGAAGGTCGCGCACCTCGAGGAGAACGTGAAGGCCGCGACGATCGCATTGACCGACGCCGAGTTCGCATCGCTCGTGTAGTTCGCAACAGTCCGTGACGAACGTTCGCTAGACTCGGGGCCTTCGACAGATTCGACGGCATGCGATGAACGAGCGCTACAACGTGGTCCTTGAGGGGAAGGTCAGGGCGGAAGCGAACCGCGAGGCAGTGATTCCGGACCTGGCGGCGCTGGTCGGCCGCGACCAGCAGTTCGCCCGTGAACTGCTGTCGGGGCAACCGGTGACGCTGCGCTCGAACGTCCCGCAGGCCGAGGCCGACGACGCGCTCGCCGCGCTGCTGCGGATCGGCGTGCTGGCCCGGATCGAACGCGCGCCCGACCTGGCCATCGACGCGGATCTCGATGCGCGACTGCACTTGCGGCCGCGCCCGCCGCTGTGGAATCCGAATGCAGCGGCCTGCTGGTCGCTGCTCTTCACCCCGGTCTTCGGTTCATGGCTGCATCTGTTGAACTGGCGCGCGATGAACCAGCCCGACCGCGTCGGTCCCGCGCGGACCTGGCTCGTCGCCAGCATCGTCATCTTCGTCGTGACGCTGGTCGCCTCGCTGGTGCTGCAGCAGTCGGGTAGCGCCCTTCGCGTGCTGAACTTCGTCTATCTGCTGATCTGGTATTTCGCGTCGGCACGCGGCCAGGTGCGCTTCGTGCGGAACGAGTTCGCTGCCGACTACCCGCGCAAGGGCTGGTGGCGTCCGCTGCTGATCGCGGTGGTGGTCGTGATCGCGACGATGATCGTGGCGAACATCTACGAAGGCGTCGTCGGACAGCGGGTGTTCGAGGCGTCGCGCGGTACGCGGTTGTAACGGATAGCGAGCGTCGCTGCTCGCAAACCGTCGGATGCGTTGCGCCCATCCCCACATCCCAATCCCGGGGCAGGCTCTTCTCCCGAGGGGCTGCGCGAATCAATCATTCGTCCGTGCGTTGGCGACCCGCCTTAACGCGCGAGCGGATCGCCTTGCCTTCGAGCCGCCGCTGCTTCGACCCGTAGGTCGGCTTGGTCGCGCGTCGGATACGCGGAGGCACCGCCACGCCGTCGACCAGCGCCTGCAACCGTGCCAGCGCATCGGCACGGTTCGCGTCGAGGCTGCGCGAGGTCTGCGCCTTGATGACGACGACGCCTGCACTCGTGATGCGCCGATCCTCGAGCGCCAGCAGTCTTTGCTTGATGTCCTCCGGCAGCGACGACGCCTGCACGTCGAAGCGCAGGTGCGCCGCCGACGAGACCTTGTTGACGTTCTGTCCGCCGGCGCCCTGCGCGCGGATCGCGGTGAACTCGACTTCGACGGGGTCGACCTGTGGCGTGGCTGGAGTCATCGCTTCGCGAGGGCCTGCATGAATAGTCCGGGCACGGCAGCATAAAGCGTCGCCGTCGTTGCGCGTGCTAGGCTTTTGCGTCGTCGCCCGGTGCAGCAGGCCGCGTCTTCACCGAATGGAGCAACAGGTCATGTCGTCGATCGCCCCCCTGCGTCGCCACGCGCCCGCTCCGCGCGAGGAGAGCCGGGACCTTCGCAAGACCGGTCTCGACCCGAACTTCTGGTACCCGCTCGCCCGCTCGAAACAGCTCAGGAGCGGCAAGGCGCTCGCCGTCGCCTTCGCGGGCGAGCCGATCGTGCTGGTGCGTCCGAAGGAGGGCGACGCGTACGCACTGGAGAACCGCTGCGCGCATCGCCAGGTACCGCTGAGCCTCGGCGTGGTCCGCGGCGACCGGCTGCAATGCCACTATCATTGCTGGACCTACGACCGCACCGGCGCCTGCGTAAACGTCCCTTACCTGGATGAAGGCAAGCAGTTGCCGAACGGCGTCAAGAGCTATCCGGTCCGCGAGGCCTACGACTTCGTGTTCGTCTACACCGGCGATGTGTCCGCGGCCGGCTACCAACGCTTTCCCGACGTGTCGACGTTCGCCAGGCCCGATTACAAGACCCGCACGCTGGACCGGGCGATCGGCTGCCACTACTCGTTCATGCACGAGAACCTGATGGACATGAACCATCAGTTCCTGCATCGCAGCCTGATGGGAACGATCCGCGCGACGCTGCTGGACGTGCGTTCCGGTGACGGGTGGGTCGAGGCCGACTACACGTTCTCGCGCGCGGCCGGCAAACAGCCGCTCGGCGAGCGCTTCATGATCAACCGGAAGAGCGCGCCGGTCGACGACGGATCGATCGACAAGATGACGATTCGCACCGGCTATCCGTACCAGACGCTTCAGTTCATGACGGCCGGCAGCGACGAGCCCGCGCTCGACCTGTGGAACTGCTACTTCCCGACCGATCGCGAGCAGCGGAAGAACCAGACCTACGGGCTGATGATGATCCGCAAACCCGGCATCCCGGGGATGATCCACCTGATCTGGCCGATCATCGTCGCGTTCACGAACGGCATCTTCGGGCAGGACACGCACATCGTCGAGGCGGAGCAGGCCGCGTTCGACGCGCAGGGCGAAGATCGCAACCAGGAGATCTTCCCGGCCATCCAGGCGCTGCGCGCGCTGCTGATCGAGAAGGGCGTGTCGCTGGACCTCCCGCGAACAGCCGGCTCGTCGGTGATGCGCTTCGTCGAGTCGCCGCGCGGTTGAATCCGGCGTGCGCCTAAGCGGACCTGAGCCGTCCGGCGCGCGCCAGGCTCGACGCGTCGACTATCCTCGGCCGATGCTCACACAGGCCAGCACGACGATTGCAGTGACGACGCGTGGTCGCGGCCTGGTGGAGATCACCGGTACGGTGTCGGACTGGGTCGACACAAACGGATTCGACGAAGGGCTGCTGACGCTGTTCATCCGGCACACGTCGGCGAGCCTGTTGATCCAGGAGAACGCCGATCCGAGCGTTCGTGGCGACCTCGATCGCTACTTCGCGCGGCTCGTGCCCGACGGCGACCCGCTGTTCCACCACGACGACGAGGGGCCGGACGACATGCCGGCGCACGTGCGGTCTTCGCTGACGGCCGTACAGGTGGCTGTTCCGCTGTCGGCCGGTCGGCTCGTGCTCGGCACCTGGCAAGGAATCTACCTGTGGGAGCATCGGCACCGGCCTCATCGCCGCGAGGTCGCGCTGCATCTGCTGGGGAACTCCGTGGTGGCCTGACACGAGCTGGTCCGACGCTTGCATGCAGACAGGCAAACCAGGGAGCGAGAATGCAACTACGTGTCGGTTTCGAAATGGCTTACCAGTGCCCGGCGGCTACGCCGATCATCGCGCTGCTGAACGTGCATTATTCGCGGGCCTCGGACCTCGTGCGCCCGGACCATCTCGTCGCCGACCCGCCGGTCCCGATCGATTCGTATCGAGACGGCTTCGGCAACTGGTGCAGCCGCATGGTCGCGCCCGCCGGACGCTTCGTTCTGACGGCCGACGCGCTCCTCAACGACACCGGCGAGCCCGATCCGGTGGTGCCTTCGGCGCCACAGGTTCCGGTCGCGCAACTGCCCGAGTCGACGCTCGTCTACCTGCTCGGCAGCCGTTACTGCGAGACCGATCTGCTGTCGGTCATCGCATGGGAGCG
>JBDTIS010000163.1:0-13789 GCA_039936235.1 Burkholderiaceae bacterium
CATCTCGTAGGCCTCCTTCGCCGCCTTGAATTTTTCCTCCGAGCCCGCGTCCGAATTGCGGTCGGGATGATGCTTCATCGCGAGGCGTCGATAGGCCTTCTTGATCTCCTCCTCGGTCGCGTTCTTCGCGACACCGAGCGTTTCGTAATAGTCCCTTTTGGCCATGGCGATTCCGTAATCCTCAATACAAGAACGCCGAGCAGTCCGGATGCCAGTCCGAGTCGCCCGGCGAAGAAACGGAGCCGCGGGTGTCGAACACCCGGGCTCCGTCCGACTTCACGTCATGCAGCGACGACGATCAGCCGCGCTTGACTTCCTTGAACTCGGCATCGACGACGTTGTCGTCGACCGGCTTCTGCTGCTGACCGGCTGCGTTCGGGTTCTGCGCCGCTTCGCCTGCCGCAGCCTGAGCCGCCTGCGCATCGCCGGCCATCTTCTCGCCGAGCTTCTGCGACGCCGTCATCAATGCCTCGCTCGCGCTGTCGATCTTGACCTTGTCGTCGGCCTTCATCGCATCTTCGGTCGCCTTGATCGCATCCTCGATGGAGGACTTCTCGGCCGCATCCAGCTTGTCGCCGTATTCGGTCATCGACTTCTTGACCGAATGCACCAGGGCGTCGGCCTGGTTGCGCGCCGTGACGAGTTCGATCACCTTCTTGTCGTCTTCGGCATTCGCCTCGGCGTCCTTCACCATCTTGTCGATCTCGGCTTCGGATAATCCGGAGTTCGCCTTGATGGTGATCTTGTTTTCCTTGCCGGTCGCCTTGTCCTTCGCGCCGACGTGCAGGATGCCGTTCGCGTCGATGTCGAAGCTGACCTCGATCTGCGGTCCGCCGCGCGGCGCCGGTGCGATGCCTTCGAGGTTGAACTCGCCGAGCGTCTTGTTCGCCGCGGCGAGTTCGCGCTCGCCTTGGTAGACCTTGATCGTCACCGCCGGCTGATTGTCGTCGGCCGTCGAGAAGACCTGACTGAAGTTGGTCGGGATGGTGGTGTTCTTCTTGATCATCTTCGTCATCACGCCACCGAGCGTCTCGATGCCGAGCGACAGCGGCGTCACGTCGAGCAGCAGCACGTCCTTGACGTCGCCCTTCAGCACCCCGCCCTGGATGGCCGCGCCGACGGCGACCGCCTCGTCCGGATTCACGTCACGACGCGGATCGCGGCCGAAGAACGCCTTGACCTTCTCCTGCACCTTCGGCATCCGCGTCATGCCGCCGACCATGATCACGTCCTGGATATCGCCGACCGAGATGCCTGCATCCTTGATGGCCGTACGGCACGGCTCGATGGTGCGTTCGATCAGTTCCTCGACCAACGACTCGAGCTTGGCGCGCGTCAGCTTGATGTTCAGGTGCTTCGGGCCCGAGGCATCGGCCGTGACATACGGCAGGTTGATATCGGTCTGCGCCGACGAACTCAACTCGATCTTGGCCTTTTCGGCGCTGTCCTTCAGGCGCTGAAGCGCGAGCACGTCCTTGGACAGGTCGGCGCCGGACTCCTTCTTGAACTCGGCCACGATGTAATCGATGATCCGCTGGTCGAAGTCCTCGCCGCCGAGGAAGGTGTCGCCGTTGGTCGACAACACTTCGAACTGCTTCTCGCCGTCGAGGTCGGCGATCTCGATGATCGAGATGTCGAACGTGCCGCCGCCGAGGTCGTAGACCGCGATCTTGGAGTCGCCCTTGCCGTGCTTGTCGAGGCCGAACGCGAGCGCTGCGGCCGTCGGCTCGTTGATGATCCGCTTGACGTCGAGACCGGCGATGCGACCGGCGTCCTTCGTCGCCTGGCGCTGCGCGTCGTTGAAGTAGGCGGGAACCGTGATGACGGCCTCGGTGACTTCCTCGCCGAGGTAGTCCTCGGCCGTCTTCTTCATCTTCCGGAGGACCTCGGCGCTGATCTGCGGCGGGGCGAATTTCTTGTCGCGCACCGCGATCCAGGCATCGCCGTTGTCGGCCTTGACGATCTGGAACGGCATCATGTGGATGTCCTTCTGCACTTCCTTGTCTTCGAAGCGTCGCCCGATCAGCCGCTTGACCGCGTACAGCGTGTTCTTCGGATTCGTGACCGCCTGACGCTTGGCCGGGGCACCGACGAGGATCTCGCCGTCTTCCATGTACGCGATGATCGACGGCGTCGTGCGGGCGCCTTCCGAATTCTCGATCACCTTGGGCGTTCCGCCTTCCATGATGGCCACGCACGAATTGGTGGTGCCGAGGTCGATGCCGATGATTTTGGACATTTTTATTCTCCGAAGCAGGTCGTTCAGGTCTGGTCGTTAGCTGGGAAATCGGTCACGCCGCCGGTGAAACTCTCCGGGGAACGGCGTTACGGGGGTGCATGTGGTGTATTCCCATCCGAATTCAAGGGTTATTGCGCGCCGCGAACGGCGTCCACACGGCCGTCTCTGCCAGTCAGTTCGAGACAGTGACGAGCGCCGGCCGCAGCACGCGATCGGCGAGCATCCAGCCGCGCTGCAGCACGCTCACGACTTGGTTGGGCTGGGTGCCCTCGGGCGCAGGTACCGTCGAGATCGCCTGGTGGCGATGCGGATCGAACTTCTCGCCGACCGGGTCGATCGCGACCAGTCGACTGCGCTCGAACGCGCCCTGTAGCTGGCGGCGCGTCAACTCGACACCTTCGCGGATCTTGGCCGCATCCGACGTCGTGTCCGACAGCGCAGCCTGCAGGCTGTCCATCACCGGCAACATCGACTCGGCGAAATTCTCGATACCGAACTTGTGCGCCTTCGAAACGTCTTCCTGTGCACGGCGCCGGGTGTTTTCGGATTCGGCCTTCGCACGGAGCAGTGCGTCGTAGTACTCGGTGGCTTTCGCTTCTGCCGCCGCGAGGGCGAGCCGCAGATCAGCCTCGGAAGAACGCGCCATCGCCTCATCCGGCGTCGTCGGGTCGCCGTCGTGATCCTGCGAAGGGGCATCGGTGGCGGGCGGTCGAACGTCGTGAATCCCTGGTTCCATCTTGGGCGAGCTCCTGCAGGTGGTTGCGAAAGAGCCGACATGGCACCGCAACGAGCGATTTCAAGGCGCACGTGACCCACCGACCGCTCGCTGCCTAGGCGGCGGCGCCGAGTTCCATCGCAAGCAGTCGCGAGCGACGCAGTGCTTCAGGGTCTTCGGCCCGCGTGGGCCACCCCTGCAGATGCGTCTCGGCCAGCGTCGCGAGCGCATCGATCCACGCTGGAGCGTCGTTCAGGCAGGGGATGTAACGGTAGTCCCTGCCGCCGGCTTCGATGTAGGTCTGGCGGCCTTCCATTGCGATTTCCTCGAGCGTTTCGAGGCAGTCGGCCGGAAAGCCAGGGCAGAACACGTCGATGCCGGCTCCCGACGATTTCGCGAGCCCTGCCAGCGTGGCATTGGTGTACGGCTGCAGCCATTCCGCCTTGCCGAAGCGCGACTGGAACGAGACCACCCAGTCCTCGGCCCGCATGCCGAGGCGTTCGGCGACCAGCCGCGCCGTCATGCGGCACTGGCAGTGATACGGATCGCCCATCAGAAGGCTGCGTTTGGGCACGCCGTGGAAACTCATCACCAGCTTGCGATGCGGTTCCAGCGCGCTCGCCTCCTTCATCCGGAAGGCGGTGACGTGTTTGGCCAATGCGTCGATGTAGCCGGCGTCGTCGTGGAAGCTGCGTACGAAACGAAAGGCCGGTACGTTGCGCGTCGCCGCGCACCAGGCATGGACGGCATCGAAGGTCGATGCCGTGGTCGCCGCCGAGTATTGCGGATACATCGACAGCACGAGAATGCGATCGCAGCCTTCCGCATGGAGCTGGTCGAGCACGGAAGCGATGGACGGATTG
The DNA here is from genome assembly GCA_039936235.1 of Burkholderiaceae bacterium. Lineage (GTDB taxonomy): Bacteria > Pseudomonadota > Gammaproteobacteria > Burkholderiales > Burkholderiaceae_D > CAHJXF01. The sequence continues at coordinate 3,818 of JBDTIS010000163.1, forward strand.
CCGTAGCGCATCGCATAGGCGACCGAAACGTCGTGGCCTCGGGCGCCCAACGACCCGCGCAGCAGCTTGGCCTGCTTGTCTGTCCAGACCTTCAACGGCGAACCTTCGGAATCCCAAACCAGCGCGTACTTCTGTGCGGAACGTGGCGAGCGGAACGGCAGGATGATCGCGTTCAGGATGATCCACCAGACCAGCCGCGGGATTTCGACCACGCGCGGATCGGAGAGGAACTCCTTCAGGTAGCGCCGAACCGCCGGCGTCGTCGGGGCGTCCGGCGTTCCGAGATTGACCACGAGAATCCCGGTGCGACTGGGCGCGCCGTGCGCATGGGCCGGTTCGGGGCGAAAGATCATTCAGGGGAGAGTTGGCACGACTAGGCAACGCGCATGCTAGCCGATTCGTCGCGCCTGCCTGCGAAATCCGCCTTCTCGCACCTGACCCTCGGCGCGTGTTCCACTTGTGCTGCAACGTGGCTGCCGTCGTGGACTTCGCCCTGCGTGTGATCGTCCAATACGGATTGTCTTCCCGACGAAAGCTGTCCCAACTGGCTCTTACCTTTTCCTAGCCGCTATCTGACCTCGATCTTCTGCGACGCGAACCAGGCAGCCAGGTTGGCGATGTCGCCGTCGGTCAACGGCTTGGCCATCAGCGACATCACTTCGTGCTTGCGGTTCCCATCCCGATACGCCGTCAGTTGCGCGACCAGGTAATCCTCCGGCTGGCCGGCGAGATTGGGCGCATCGGGAGCGACCGCGACGCCGTTTCGTCCATGGCAGACCGCACAGGCCGCCGCTCTTGCCTTGCCCGCGGCCGCATCCGCTGCGACCGCGGGCACCGCCAGCGTCAGTGCGAGTGCCGTGACGACCACGCGCATTTCAAGGCGCCGCGTATGTGATCCGGTAGATCGCACCGGCATAGTCGTCGGACACGAACAGCGAACCGTCCTTCGCGACCGCCACGTCGACGGGACGTCCGCGATACAGCCCGGTGTCGCTGTCGAGCCAGCCTTCCGCGAAGATCTCGGTCTTGTCGGCGGTGCCATCGGTCTTCAGCGACGTGAACAGCAGTCGTGCGCCGACCGGCTTCGTCCGGTTCCACGACCCGTGCTGCGCCGAAAAGAAGCCGCCCTGGTACTTCGCCGGGAACTGCTTGCCGGTATAGAAAGCCATTCCGAGGTCGGCCGCATGTGCGTCGGTCATGACCTGAGGATCGACGGCCCCGGCAGGGATGGGATCCTTGTCGTAGCCATTCTCGGTGATGCGGGTCTTCGCGACGATGTACGGATAGCCGAAGAACTGTCCGGCCTTCGTCGCGCGATTGATCTCGCCCTTCGGGATGTCGTCGCCCATCCCGTCGGTCTGGTTGTCCGTGAACCAGAGAGTCTGATCCTTCGGATTGAAGTCCATGCCGACCGAGTTGCGGATGCCCGACGCATAGACCTCGCGACCGGTGCCGTCCTGGTTCATCCGGACGATGCCGCCGATGCCGAGTTTCTGATACAGCGCCAGCTTCTCGCGCGGTTGCACGTTGAACGGCTCCCCGAGAGCGACGTAGAGCTTGTTGTCCGGCCCGATGCGACAGATCCGCCCGCTGTGGTTGAACGACTCTTCGTCCGGCGGGATCAACTGGCCCTCGGGAACGATCTCGGCGACGGCGACGTCACCGCCTTCGTAGAAGAACTCGGCGGCGGGGAACGCATAGATCCGGTTGGTCTCGACGACCACGAGGACTCCGTCGCGCGTCCAGCACACCGCGTTCGGATTGCGAAACTTGATCGACGGCGCGAACTGCTTGACCTCGGTCGCCGTGTCACCGCTGTTGCGGTTGGTCACGGCCCAGACAGTGCTCTTGCGCGTGCCCACGAACATCATGTTGGTCGACGGTGCGACCGCGATCGACCGCGCATCGGGCACGACGGCGTACAGGTCGATCTTGAATCCCGGTGGCATCTTGACGCGCTTGAGGTTCTCGCGAAGCTGGTCGGCGTTCTTGCCGGTCTGCGGCAGCAGCGGGATGTTCGGATCGCTACCCGACACCTTCATCTGCTTGAGCTTGTCGAGGTTCGACGGCGTGGTCTGTGCGTGCAGCGCGGGGACGGCGCTCAATCCGGCAAGCAATGCGACGATCGCTGTTGCGCGATACCTGTTGAATAGCTGATTCATTCGGGGCTCTCCTCGATGGTGTACCTGTTGGACGGCACGAGTCTGGTCGCTCGTTCACCGCGCGGCGAGAGCATATAACAGACCTGCAGCGAAGCGCACTGCGGCGGCGAGGGCCATGACCATGCGACGACGCGCGTCGTGATCGTTACACTCTCAGTGCTGGCTCAATGCGTTGGACAGCAGCTTCGCCGTGATGTCGACGATCGGAATCACGCGCTCATAAGCCATCCGCGTGGGCCCGATCACGCCGAGCGTGCCGACGATGCGTCCGTCGACGCGGTACGGCGACGTCACGATCGTCATGTCGTCCATCGGCACCAGCTGCGACTCGCCGCCGATGAAGATCTGCACGCCTTCGGCACGGCTGGACACGTCCAGCAGCTGCATGAAGCCGGTCTTCTGCTCGAACAGCTGGAACAGCTGGCGCAGCTTGACCATGTTCGCCGTCAGATCGGTATGCTCGAGCAGGTTGCGTTCACCGGAAAACACCATCCCGCTATCGTCGGCCAAGGCTTCCGAGCCGGCATCGACAGCGGCCTCCATCAGCTTGCTGGTTTCCTGGCGCAGCGAGTCGAGTTCGTCGCGCAGCCGCGCCTTGATATGTTCGAACGAGCGCCCTGCGAAATTCTGGTTCAGGAAGTTCGCGGCCTCGATCAGCTGCGACTGCGTGTAGGGCCGCTCGGAGAACAGGATGCGGTTCTGCACGTCCCCGCCGGGCGTGACGATGATCAGCAGCACGCGCGCTTCGGACAAGCTCAGGAACTCGATGTGTCGAAACGACGAATCGCGTCGCGGCGTCATCACGACGCCGGCGAACTGCGACAGGTTGGAAAGCACCTGGGCCGCTGCCGAGATCACGCGCTGCGGCTGGTCGGGCTTGATGCGACCTTCGACCGCGGTTGCGTCGCGCTCCTCGAGCGGCTTGATCGTCATCAGCGTATCGACGAAGAAGCGGTACCCGCGCGGCGTCGGCACGCGTCCGGCCGACGTGTGCGGGCTCGAGATAAGCCCCAGGTCCTCGAGGTCGGACATGACGTTGCGGATGGTGGCCGGCGACAGGTCGAGTCCGGAGAAACGCGACAGCGCGCGTGACCCGACCGGCTGGCCGTCGGCGATGTAGCGCTCGATCAGCGTCTTGAGAAGCGTTTGTGCGCGTTGGTCGAGTTGCCCGTGGGTCATGCTTCATTCTAGCCCGGTGCGGAGGAAGCACTGAACGGTGCTTCCTGCAGACGCCCTCCTGCATAATTCGCCCATGCCTTCACTCACCGTTGCCATCGTCGGCAAGTTCCAGGCCGAAGGCATCGCCGCTTCGTTGCTCGAGATCGCCGGCATCATCACCGATGCGGGACACCGCGTGGTGATCGACCGCGACACCGCGCACCTGTGTGCGCTGAAGGATTACCCTGCACTGAGCTACCAGGAGATCGGCCACCAGGCTTCGGCCGCGATCGTCGTCGGCGGCGACGGCACGATGCTCGGCATCGCCCGCCAGCTCGCGCCGTACAACGTCCCGCTGATCGGCATCAACCAGGGCCGCCTCGGCTTCATGACCGACATCTCGCTCGACGCGATGGTCGGCGTACTGACCGAGATGCTGGCCGGGCGCTACGAGGTCGACGAACGCGCGATGCTCGCCGGCAGCATCCATCGCGCGCCGGTCATCGACGATCCGACCAGTAGCCTGAACGCCGCCAGTGCGAGCGATCGCGACGAAGTCTTCCGTGCGCTCGCGCTGAACGACATCGTCGTCTCGCGTGGAGCCGGGTCCGGCATGGTCGAACTGACGGTCGATGTCGACGGGCGCTTCATGTACAGCCAGCGCTCCGACGGACTGATCGTGTCGACGCCCACCGGGTCCACGGCTTACGCACTGTCGGCGAATGGTCCGATCATGCATCCGGGGCTGTGCGGCTTTCTGATGGTCCCGATCGCGCCGCACTCGCTGTCGAACCGCCCGATCGCGCTTCCCGATTCGTGCCGCATCGACATCACCGTCACCGGTGGGCGCGACGTCAGCGCGAACTTCGACATGCAGTCGTTCGCAGCGCTCCGGCTCGGCGATCGCATCTCCATCGAACGCGCGCCGATGACGATCCGCTTCCTGCACCCGATCGGCTACAGCTACTTCGCGACGCTGCGCCAGAAGCTGCACTGGAACGAGCCGCCGCTCGCGATGGACGGCAGGCTGGTGCGACGCGGATGAATCCATCCGATCGAAGATGCGTCTACGTTCGCGACGCGCCATGATCGCCGCCGTCTTTGTCTCGTAAACGACCGATGCTGCACACGCTCTCCATACGCGACTTCGTCATCGTCGACACGCTCGAGCTCGAGTTCGAGGCGGGCTTCACCGTCTTCTCCGGCGAGACCGGCGCGGGCAAGTCGATCCTGATCGACGCGCTGGCTCTGGTCCTCGGCGAGCGCGGCGACGCCGGCATGGTGCGCGAAGGCCGCCCGCGCGCCGACCTCAGCGCCGCGTTCACGACCGATGCCGCCGCCGAGGCATGGCTCGTACGGAACGAGATGTCCGACGCCGTCGACGGTGCAGCCGAACAGCCCGACCGCGGCCAGGTGCTGCTGCGCCGGACCATCGATGCGAACGGGCGTTCGAAAGCCTGGATCAACGGTGCGTCCGCGACGCTCGCGCAATCGCGCGCGCTCGGCGACCATCTCGTGGACATCCACGGTCAGCATGCGCATCAGTTGTTGCTGCGGGCCGGGGCGCAGCGGGAGATGCTCGATGCGCAGGGCGGCCTCACCGGCTGCGCGGCCGAGGTCGCCGAGGCCTGGCATGCGTGGCGCGCAGTGACCACGCAACTGGCCCGGCTCGAGACCGACGCTCGCGCAGTCGCGGCCGAACGCGAACAGCTCGGGTGGCAGATCGAAGAGCTGGAGGCACTCGCGCTGCAGCCCGGCGAATGGGACGCGCTCGGCGACGAACATCGCCGTCTCGCGCACGCGGCATCGCTGATCGAAGGGACGCAGGCTTCGATCGAAGCCCTTTCCGAAGGCGACGACGCGATCGCGTCGCGGTTGTCGACCATCGTCCATCGGCTGCAGCAACTGGCTGCCGTCGATCCTCTGCTCGACGATGTGCTCGCGTCGCTCGAGCCGGCCGCGATCGAGATCGCCGAGGCGGGCCGCACGCTGAACGACTACCTGTCGCGGCTCGACCTCGATCCGACACGACTCAAGGACCTCGAGGCGCGGATGGAAGCGCTGTTTGCCGCAGGCCGCAAGCTGCGCATCGCGCCGGAACATCTGCTCGGCGAACTCGACGATCGACGCGCGCGGCTGGCCGAACTCGAGGCCGGCAGCGACATCAACGCGTTGCGCGCCCAGGAAGCAGCTGAGGCCGAGCGATATCGGGTCGCTGCGACCACGCTTTCTGCACGCCGCGCCGTCGCAGGTCGTCAGCTGTCGGCCGCGGTCACCGATGCGATGCAGACGCTGAACATGACTGGTGGCCGCTTCGACATCGCGCTGATCGCCGGGCCGCCATCGGCGCATGGCATCGAGGACATCGAGTTCCGCGTCGCCGCGCATCCGGGCGCTACGCCGCGCGCGATCGCGAAGGTCGCATCCGGCGGCGAGCTGGCGCGCATCAGCCTCGCGATCTCGGTGATCGCCAGCGTGGCGACGACGGTCCCGACGCTGATCTTCGACGAGGTCGACAGCGGCATCGGCGGCGCGGTCGCCGAGGTGGTCGGCCGTCTGCTGCGCAGACTCGGCGAGACGCGTCAGGTGCTTTGCGTGACGCACCTGCCGCAGGTCGCTGCGCTCGGTAACGAGCACTTCGCGGTTCGCAAGGAAACCGACGACGCGCTGGCACTGACGCGGATCGACAAGCTCGACGCGGCCAGGCGCGTCGATGAAGTCGCGCGGATGCTCGGTGGCATCGAGATCACCACCACGACCCGCAAGCACGCCCGCGAGCTGCTCGCAGCCGCGTAGCGCGGCGCATCGTGGACGCCACCCGTTGCGTTGTTGCCGGTTTGAAGAGGATCGCTCGACTTGATTTTGTCGTTCCCGCGCTCGCGGGAACGACGATCAGTTACGTTACGTCGGCCGATCCACGATGCGCCACCACCCCGGCAGCAACTTCGCCACGTCGTGCCGCGCGTAGCGATCGTCGATCAGGTGAACGCTGCCCGAGTCCGACATCGTGCGGATCACGCGGCCGGCCGCCTGCGTGACCTTGCGGATGCCCGGATAAAGGTAGGTGTAGTCGTAGCCCGCGCCGAACAACACGTCCATCCGCTTCATCAGCTGTTCGTTGACGTGATTGACCTGCGGCAGTCCGAGCGTGGCGATAAACGCGCCGATCAGGCGGTCGCCGACCAGGTCGACGCCTTCCGCGAATGCACCGCCCAGCACCGCGAAGCCGATGCCGCGCCCGCCGACCGCGAAGCGCGCGAGGAACGCATCGCGCTCCGCGTCGGTCATCCGCCGTGCCTGCCGCCACGCCGGGATCTCCGGGTGCAGCAGCGCGAACGCGTCGGCTGCCCGCTCGAGGTATTGGAAGCTGCTGAAGAACGCGAGATAGTTGCCACGCCGTGCGATGTACTGCCTGCCGATCACGCGGGCGATCGGCAGCAACGATCGCTCGCGGTCGCGATAGCGCGTGGAGATCGCGTCGACGACGTGGACCGCGAGTTGCTCGGGCCGGAACGGCGCCGCGACCTCGATCGCGACCGCGTCGTCGGGCAGCCCCAGCGTATCCGTATAGAAGACCGTCGGGGTCAGCGTCGCCGAGAACAGCGTCGTCGAATGCGTGGCCGCGAAGCGCGGCTTCAGGAAAGGGGCCGGCACGACGTTGCGTACGCACAGCGTCGATGCGGCGTCACGGGCGCGCGTGCCGACGGCCGCCAACGAGACGTCGAACAGCGAATGCGCATCGAAAGTATCGAGCAGCCGCGTGAAATGCAGCAGGTCGAAATGAAAGCCCAGTAGTGTCGCGTCGATGGCCGCAGCCTCGTCGGACATCAGCTCGGCGACGGTGACCGTCACATCGAGCATCGCCGCGGCGAGCTGTCGTGGACATGCGTCGTGAACGAAGTAGGCCTCTTCCTGACCGTCGACCAACCGCTGCCACGCGCGATGGAGCTTCTCCAGCGGCTTCTTCACGGGTCCGCTCGCCGTGACGCGCAGCGCCTGCAGGACGTCGGAGCGCAACTCCGCGCTGTACATCGCGCGCGCCCGATCGACCAGGTTATGCGCTTCGTCGACCAGCACGGATACGCGCCACGCGTTGGCCTCGGTCAGCCCGTGCAACGCGGCGTTGCCGTCGAAGAAGTGGTTGTAGTCGCCGATCACGACGTCGGTCCAGTGGATCATCGCCTGCCCGAACCAGTACGGACAGACATCGTGGGCGAGTGCCAGCGTCCGCAACGCGGCGCGGTCGAGCGTTCCCGCATCGACTGCGACGCTTCGCGCGGCGGGCAGCCGATCATAGAAGCCGCGCGCGAGTGGACAGGAATCTCCGTCGCAGCTGCTCCCGGGGTTCTCGCAGGCCTTGTCGCGCGCGGTCAGTTCGAGTACGCGCATCGGCAGCGACGTCGTGCCGCGGATCGTTGCGATAGCTTCGACTGCCTGGTGCCGGCCGGTGCCCTTCGCGGTCAGGAAGAAGACCTTGTCGATACGCTCGAACGCACACCCTTTCAACAGCGGGAACAGCGTACCGACCGTCTTGCCGATGCCGGTCGGCGCCTGTGCGACGACGCATCGTCCGCTGCGTGCGCCGCGGAACACCGCTTCGGCGAGTTCGCGTTGTCCGGTGCGGAACGACGGATAGGGAAACGCCATCGACGCGAACGCTTCGTCACGCGCCGCGCGATGCTCGGTCTCGCGATCGGCCCAGTCGACGAAGCTGCGACACAGCGACTCGAAGAACACGCGCAGCTCTGCGGCGCTGCACTCCTCGCTGACCGGCATCTCCTCGCGTTGACGCCCCACGTCGAAGTAAACCAGCGACACCGTCATCGACGGCAGCGCGTGCTCTTCGCACAGCAGCCATGCGTAGACCCTGGCCTGGGCGCGATGCAGGGCGCGATGATTGGCGGGAATGCGGTCGAGGCTGCCGCGGAAGGTCTTCACTTCTTCGATCAGCCGCGCGGACTTGTCGAAGCCGTCCGCCCTGCCTCGCACGACCAGATGTTCGAAGCGTCCGCTGACCGCGACCTCCGACCGATACGACGCGCTGCGACTTGCGGCGACCGTCCGGTGGCCGGCGATGCCTTGCTGCACCGTCGGCGCCGGCGTGAAGCGCAGGTCGAGATCGCCGGTCTTCGCAGCGAACGCGCACAGTACCCGCACGGCGACGGTGTACGGCGTACGACTCATGGGGACGCGATGGAATGCACGGGCTACCTGAAGACAATCATGAACGATCGTTCCCGATTGTAATGGCGCCGCGTCGCGCGGCCTTCGATAGGCAAACGTCCTAGCGGACATTGACGGACCAGCCGATGAATCCGGGCGCACACCTCCCTATCGTTGACGCTCACTGTTCACGCGATTCAATAGGGAGAGCGGCATGGCAACGAAGAAGAAAGGACCCGACGGTTCGGACTCCGCAGCGAAGACGACGAAAGCGGCATCGCGAGGGACGGCAAGCGGCCCATCGCACCCGAATACATCGGATGACGATCCGCTGATGCACAAGGCAGCGGCCACTGAGGCGGTCGTTGCAGCCATCCCATACAACAGCAACAAGGCGCTCGAATACGATCGCGATGCCGCTTATGCGCCCCCGGTCGGGCTGCATACCGACGCACCTGCCGACGTCACCGGCAGTTCGTTGAGCGAAGCGAATGCCAGCGAAAAGACCGGCGCGCCGTTCACGACCGACGGCGCGAACGCGAACACCGGCTCGCTCGATCGCGTCCGCGTCAATGCAGGTGGTCAGATGTTGACCACAAATCAGGGCGTCAAGATCGGCGACAACCAGAACACGCTCAAGGCCGGGCTCCGTGGGCCGACACTGCTCGAGGACTTCATCCTCCGCGAGAAGATCACCCACTTCGACCACGAGCGCATCCCCGAGCGCATCGTGCACGCACGCGGATCCGCCGCCCACGGCTACTTCGAGGCCTACGAGCCGATGACCAGCGTGACGAAGGCCGCGCCATTCAACAAGGCCGGCAAGATCACGCCCGTATTCGTCCGCTTCTCCACGGTGGCCGGCGAACGCGGCGCCATGGACACGGCGCGCGACGTCCGTGGCTTCGCGGTGAAGTTCTACACGGACGAAGGCAACTGGGACCTGGTGGGCAACAACATGCCGGTGTTCTTCATCCAGGACGCGATCAAGTTTCCCGACCTCGTCCACGCCGTCAAGCCCGAGCCGCATCACGGCATGCCGCAGGGCGCGTCGGCACACGATACGTTCTGGGATTTCGTCTCGCTGATGCCCGAGTCGACGCACATGCTGATGTGGGTCATGAGCGACCGAGCCATTCCACGCTCGTACGCCACGATGCAGGGCTTCGGCGTGCACACCTATCGTCTCGTCAATGAAGCCGGCGAGTCGGTGTTCGTCAAGTTCCACTGGCAGCCCAGGGCCGGAACGCATTCGCTGGTCTGGGACGAAGCGGTCAAGATTTCTGGCGCCGACCCCGACTTCCACCGGCGCGACCTTTGGGAGCGCATCGAGAGCGGTGCCTTGCCCGAATGGGAATTGGGCTTGCAGGTCTTCACCGAGGAGCAGGCCGACGGCTTCAGCTTCGACGTCCTCGATGCAACGAAGCTCGTCCCCGAAGAGCTTGTTCCCATTCGCATCGTCGGCCGCATGGTGCTGAACCGCAATCCC
>JBDTIS010000164.1:0-17077 GCA_039936235.1 Burkholderiaceae bacterium
TAGGGATTTCAGCCCTTGCCAGCAAGCTGCAGCGGGTTTGGTGTCGCATCGCAACACGCGCGCGGAGCCGACCCGTTCAGCGCGGACGTTCGAGACGGACGATCGTCTCGCCGCGGCTCGTGGTTCGCGGCTCGCCCTTCCATGCGTGCGCGAAGACGAGCTCGAACGTGAGGCGATGGCGTCCGGCCGCGTCGCGCCCGTGCGCGAGCGCGTCGGCCACGCGTCGGCCCCAGTCGCGGCCATGCAGCCCGCGCGAGCGATCGATCGCGGCATTGCCGCCGAGCGCGCGAACATCGCTCCACAGGCTCTCGATGGTGGAATAGGTCAGCGTCAGCCGCTCCATGTCGACGACCGGCGTCGTGAAGCCGGAGGCCACCAGCATGTCCCCGTAGTCGTGCATGTCGGTGAACGGCATCACGTGGCGCGCGCGGTCGACCTGCGCGAACGCTTCGCCCACCTCGCGCAGCGTGTCGGGACCGAACGCGGAGAACGCGACCAGTCCGCCGACGCGAGCGACACGCGCCCATTCGGGCAGCACGCGATGCGGCGCGGCGCTCCAGTGCAGCGCGAGGTTCGACCACAGCAGGTCGAAGCTGCGCGCCGCGAACGGCAGCGCCTCGAAGTCGGCCGCGACCCGCAATGGGCCGATGTCACGGCGGAGGAAGCGGGCAAGGCCGGTCCGGCGTTCTCCAAGGACGTCGATCAGCCGCGCCGATGAAACGTCGACCCCGCAAATCGTCGCGTCGGGCAGGCGCTGCCGCAGCCACGCAAAGTCGCCGCCGGCGCCACAGCCGAGATCCAGGACCTGCGTCGCATCGATGCGGATGTTCGCGAGTCGCTCGCGCATCCGCTGCGCGACTTCACGCTGCAGGAAATCGTCGGCCGTGCGCAGCCTGCTGCGTGCGAACAGCGCCGGGACGAGCGCAGTGTCGATCGCCAGGCTCCCGGCCATCTCGTTCATCAGCGGCACCACGTCGTTCGAACGATGCCCACAGCAGGCGCCCGCGGCATGCTCGTCGGTCGATGATGAACAGGATGTCGCGCGCGCTCGACTGGTTCTATCCGGCTGCCTGCCAGCTGTGCGGCGCGCCCGGTACGCTGCTGTGCGATGCGTGTCGCCTCGATGCCACGGCGCATGCCATCGGTGCCTGCGAGCGCTGCGCGATCCCGGTGCCGCCCGGCATCGGCATTCGAGTTTGCGGCCGCTGCCTGAGACGAAAGCCCGCGTTCGACCGGACCCTCGCGGCCGCGCTGTACGAGGCCCCTTTCGACCAGCTGGTTCGCGGTCTCAAGTACGGCGCGACGCTGGCCTATGCACCGCTGTTCGCCGAATTGCTGGCTGCGCGGCTCGCGGCACTGGAAACCGACGACAGGCCACGCATCGACGTGATCGTCCCGGTTCCGCTGTCGCGCGAACGGACTTCGACACGCGGCTTCAATCAGTCCCTGGAGATCGGACGCGCACTGGCCCGCATCCTCGGCAAGCCGCTCGACGCCTCCAGCGTACTGCGCGTCCACGACACGCGGCCGCAGGCCACGCTGCCGCTGGCGGCGCGTCGGCGCAATATGCGCGGTGCATTCGCGGTCATCGACGCGCGCAGGGCGCGTTTCTCCGGGGCGCACGTAGCGGTCGTCGACGACGTGATGACCACCGGCAGCACCGTCGACGAACTCGCCAGGACGCTCAAGCGCGCCGGCACCGAGTCCGTTGTCAACCTCGTCGTCGCGCGCACCGCGTGATGCATCGAAGCGACCGCCTCCCCCGCCATGTTCCATGTCGTCCTCGTCTCGCCCGAAATTCCGCCGAACACCGGCAACGTGATCCGGCTGTGTGCGAATACCGGAGCGGCGCTGCACCTGATCGAGCCGCTCGGCTTCCCGCTCGACGACGCGCGGATGCGGCGGGCAGGCCTCGACTATCACGAGTATGCGCAAATGCATGTCCACGCGAGCTGGGAAGCCTTCATCGCATCGCAAGCGCCGGACGCGACGCGCATGTTTGCGCTGACGACCCGTGCGACTCGCGCGCCGCACGAGGTCGCGTTCGAGCCCGGCGACTGGCTCGTCTTCGGCTCGGAGACGCGCGGGTTGCCGGCGGAAGTCCGCGCACGGTTCGACCTGGAGCGCTGCCTGCGACTGCCGATGCGGCCCGGCCAGCGCAGTCTCAATCTGTCCAACGCGGTCGCCGTGACGGTGTTCGAAGCGTGGCGGCAGAATGGATATGCCGGGGCCGCGCCGGGCTGACGGAATGCTTCAGTGTTCGTGACGCGGCGCGCGCGCGAGCAGGTTGCCGAGCGCTTCGCGTGGCGACAGCCCCTCGAAGAGAATCGCGGCGACGGCAGCGGTGATCGGCATGTCGACGCCCAGCCGTTCGGCGCTTGCGCGGATGGGCCGCGCGCACTGCACGCCTTCGGCGACATGTCCGAGTTCGGCGAGCACCGTGTCGAGCGGCTGTCCCCGCCCGACCCCCAGACCGACGCGGCGATTGCGCGACAGCCCGCCGGTACAGGTCAGGATCAGATCGCCGACACCGGTCAGTCCTATCAGCGTCTCGGCCGATCCACCGAGCGCGACGCCGTAGCGCATCATCTCGGACAGGCCGCGCGTGATCAGCGCGGCGCGCGCGTTGGCGCCGAGCTCGAGGCCGTCCGAGATTCCCGCGGCGACGGCCATGACGTTCTTGACGGCGCCGCCGACCTCGACGCCGATCACGTCCGACGATCGATAGACGCGCACTGCGCCGCCGTGCAACGTATGGACGATCCGTTCGGCGAGGACTTCGTCGGCGGACGCCGCAGTCAGAGCGACCGGCAAACCCGCCGCGACTTCGACCGCGAAGCTGGGACCCGAAAGGGCCGCGGCGGGCACGCCCGGCAGCACTTCCGCGATGACCTGATGCGGCAGCAGATGGGTCTCGGCCTCGAGCCCCTTGCAGACGCAGACGACCTGCCGCGGACGCATCGGTGCGAGCGCCTCGCTGGTCGCGCGCAAGCCGGCGAGCGGCGTCGCCAGCACGATCAGCTCCGCGTCTGCGACTGCTGCCATCAGGTCATCGGTGATCGTCACGGCAGCCGGCAGCACGAAGCCGGGCAGATAGCGGGCGTTCTCGCGCGATGTCCGCAAGGCCGCGGTCTGAACCGCATCGCGCACATGCAGCGTGACCTCGTGTCGGCGGGCTGCGATCAGCGCGAGTGCCGTTCCCCACGCGCCTGCACCGACGATCGAGATGCGCATCTCAGCGGCTGCCCACGCGGGATCGCAGACGCGTTCGCAACGCCGCAAGCTCGCGCGGCGCGCCTCGGCGCTCCGCTTCGGACATCACTCGCCCCACACGCTGCCGACCCTCACGAAGCCGCTCTGGCCATCGCGATGACGGACACCGACCCAGCCCGCCGACGGCGGGCTCGCCAGATCCAGCAGGACGCCGGGTTGGACGCGATAGGCGACCACTGCGCCATCGTCGGCGCTGACACGGACGTCGACCGGCCGCGGGTCGGTTGTGACAACCGTGCGTTTGTCGACCAGCGCCTTCTTCTCGACCCATGCGAGCCCACCGCTCGAGTCGCGAATCCGCGTCCAGTCGTTCTGCGAGACGATGACCTCGACCGGCATGCCGCGCGGCGCGATGCCGATGCGGATACCGCGCAGGGTCGGCGCGTCGTAGAGGATGGCGGGATCGTTTCCGACGGACTTGTAGTCCGCGGCGTGGGCTGTGCCGAGCAGCAACAGCGTTGCGGCAGCCGCCTGCACGAGCCGTCCCGCGCGACGACGAAATGTCGGAACCGCCACACCGTGAGCCATCGCCTGCGCCTACTGCAGCGGCACGCCGGTCGCGTTGACCAGCGAAGATTGTTGCTCGCTTTCGAGCGACGCCTTGCGCTGGTTGAAGAACGCTTCGAAGTTGATCTCGGCGAGGTGGATCGGCGGGAAGCCGGTACGCGTGATCAGATCCGACAGGTTGGCGCGCAGATACGGATAGACGATGTTCGGGCAGACGATGCCGAGCAGCGGTTCGATCTGTTCGGCCGGCACGCCGCGGATCTCGAAGATGCCGCCCTGCTTGGCTTCGACGAGGAACGCGACCTGTTCCTTGACCCGGGTGGTCACGGTGACCGTGACCGTCACTTCGAAGATGCCTTCGAGGACCGGAGCGTTCGACACGTCGAGCTGCACTTCGACGGTCGGCGCCTCGGTTTCGAGGAAGACCTGTGGCGCATTGGGAATCTCGAGCGAGGCGTCCTTGAGATAGATGCGCTGGATGTTGAAAATCGGTTGCTCTTGCGTCGTGTCTGCCATGATCTTTGTCGTGTGGGTTACGAGGTGCAGCGAACTGCAGGCGTTGGGTGGGTCCGCGTGCGCCGCGGACCCGGTGGTCAGCCGTCCGGGGTCAGCAGCGGGGTCAGCTTGCCGGCGCGGTCGAGCGCCGCCAGGTCGTCGTAACCGCCGACGTGGAAGTCGCCGATGTAGATCTGCGGCACGGTCCGGCGTCCGGTCCGGCTCATCATGTCCTGCCGCGCCGAAGGGTCGAGATCGATGCGGACCTTCTCGATCGCATCGACGCCCTTCGAAAGCAGCAGGCGCTCGGCCATCACACAGAACGGGCAGACGGCAGTGCTGTACATCCGGACTGTGGCGGTCACGAGAGCTCCTTCACGCGGTTCGGCGTGGTCGAGGCTTCGGTTGCGGCGACCCCATCGGATGTAGCGGCAGGCTCGGGCGCCCCAGGGTCCACGACGATATCCGCAGCCGTCGTGGGAGCCGTCGTCTGCACGAGTGCGTCGCGACGCTGCTTGCCGCTGTTGGTCCGCGCGCGACCGTCGCCCTTGATTTTCCGCGCCGGATCCCGGCCTGCCGTCTTTCCGTCTCGGGTGGGCTGGACCAGCGGCAGTCCGGCCTGCCGCCACGCCGCGATGCCCCCCGCCAGCGAGTGCGCCTCTTCGAAACCCTGGGCCGCGAACTGTTCGATCGCCTTCGCGGACTGGGGGCCCGCGGCGCAGATGATCAGCACCGGGCGCGCCTTGAAGCGGACCAGTTCGCTCGCACGTTCGGCCAGATTGGCGAACGGGATGTTGCGCGCGCCCGCCAGCGAGCCGAGCGCGAAGTCCTTTTCGTCGCGCACGTCGACGACGATCGCGTTGCGATGGTTGATCAGTTGCGTCGCGAGCAGCGGAGTCAGCGCAGTCGAGCCACCGGCCTTGCGGATCAGCGGCCACAACAGCAGGCCGCCGCTGGTCAGCGCGATGGCAACGAGGAGAAGGTTGTCGATGAGAAATTTCACGAGGCGGGTTCTGACGTCGGCGGTGGTGATCGCCTGCAGGCAGACGGAAGGCGGGGAGTATGAGGCCGGTCGGAGCACGCCGATGACACACGGCACGCGGACGAGTCGGTCGCGCATTATAAAATACTCGGCGAACCGACCGGGCCGCCAGACGTCGCACCGTCAGGATCCCTTCCTTCAATCGATCGTCGCCACCGGCGACAGAGACTGCACCCATGTACACACTCGTCCTGCTGCGCCACGGAGAATCGACCTGGAACCGCGAGAACCGCTTCACCGGCTGGACCGACGTGGACCTCACCGCGCAGGGGCGCGACGAGGCGAAGGAGGCCGGCCGCCTGCTGAAGGCGGAAGGCTACGACTTCGACCTCGCGTTCACGTCGGTACTCAAGCGCGCCATCCGCACGCTGTGGATCGCGCTCGACGAGATGGACCGGATGTGGCTGCCTGTCACGCCGTCGTGGCGGCTCAACGAACGCCACTACGGCGCGCTGCAGGGGCTCGGCAAGGTCGAGACGGCCGCGCAATACGGCGACGCGCAGGTGCTGGTCTGGCGTCGCAGCTACGACACGCCGCCGAACCCGCTCACTGCGGAGGACCCGCGGGCGAGCTTCGCGGATCCGCGCTATGCGGGGCTGTCGCACGACGAGATCCCGTTGACCGAATGCCTGAAGGACACCGTCGCGCGCGTGCTGCCGTTCTGGAACGACAGCATCGCGCCGGCGATCCGTTCCGGCCGCCGCGTGCTGATCACCGCGCACGGCAACTCGCTGCGCGCGCTGATCAAGCATCTCGACGGCATCGGAGACGACGACATCGTGTCGCTGAACGTACCCACCGGACGGCCGCTGGTCTACGAACTCGACAAAAACCTCAAGCCGCTGCGCAGCCGCTACCTCGGCGACGCCGAAGAGATCGCGAAGGCGATGGCGGCCGTCGCCGCGCAGGGCAAAGCCGAAGCAGCCGCCTGAACGCCGCCGAGACCGGCCACGCGGCCCGTCGCTCGTGACACCGCGAACGATGCGTCCGCCGGTCGCGGCGCCGCTTTGCGCGTTGGCACTCTGCGCGATGTTCTTCGCGTCGTTCGCCTTTGCCGCCGACAGTGGTGCGAAGACCCGCAACCCTGTCGCACAGGCCAGGGCTTCCGCGAAGAAAGCGACGAGCGGGCAGCCTGCGATCGCGTCGACCGGCGACCCGCTGAAGGATCAGGCGCGGCAATCGGCCGAGCGCGACCGGCTGACTGCGCGCATCGCCGAGCTCCGCAGGCAGATCGCGGTCGGAGAGAAGTCGCGTTCCGGCGCGGCGACGGCGCTCGCCCGGGCCGAGCAGGCTCTGGGGGACGTCAACAGACGCCTCGACGAGATCGCCCAACGGCAGAGGGCGGCGCAGGACCTGGTCGCGACGCTGAACCTTCAGCGTACCGGTACCGAACAAGCGATCTCGGTGGGCGAGGTGGAATTCGCGCGGACCGTGACGAAGCTGTACGCGAACCGGGACCGCGATCCGCTGCAGACGTATCTCGCCGGCGGCGACCCCGACGAGGCGCTGCGCAACGACGTCTATCTGCGCACCGTGGCGAAGGCCGAGACGGCGGACATCGACGCGCTGCACGCACGGCAGAACGACATCGACGCCCGCCGCGCGCGTGCCGACGACGACGACCGCGCGTTGGCGCAGCAGGCGGAAGCGCAGCGCGTCGCTCGCGAGGCGCTCGCGTCCGATCGCGCGGCGCAGCGGCAGGCACTGGCGCAACTTTCACAGAAGCTGGTCGAGCAACGCAGCACGGCGAACGCGCTCGAGGCCGATGAAAAGCGCCTCAGCCGCGTCGTCGAACAACTGCAGCGGACGATCGAACGACGGGCCGCGGACGAACGCGCACGCCGCGAGACCGCACGCAAGCTCGCCGAACGGCAGGCGGCCGCTGCCGCACGCAAGGGAAATGGCGGTCCGGGACGCAATGCGCTGGCCAACCCTGGGCGCGCGGCGACACCGCCGGTCGAAGAACCGGCAGAAGCGCTCGGCTCCGGCGCGTTCGCCCAGTTGCGTGGCAGGTTGCGGATGCCGGTTCGCGGCACCGTGACCGGCCGCTACGGTGCGCCGCGCGGCGGCGGCGGTGCGACGTGGAAGGGCGTCTTCGTGAAGAGCGACAGCGGCGCTGAAGTCCATGCTGTCGCCGCCGGCAAGGTGATTTTCGCCGACGACCTGCGGGGCTTCGGCAACCTGCTGATCGTCGACCACGGCAACCAGTACCTGTCGATCTACGGGAACAACGACATCCTCCTCAAACGCACCGGCGACAGCGTCCAGCCCGGCGACGTGATCTCGCGCGCCGGCAACAGCAGTGGCGACGACCAGACCGGTCTATACTTTGAGCTCCGTTTCCGGGGGCGCCCGCTCGATCCGCTGCCGTGGCTCGGCAGCCGTTGAATCCCGGATCGGTCGCCCCACGTATCGGTATCCGCGCACCACTACAGTTTCGTTCGTTCATGGCGGCGGTCTGCCGTCAGCCCTGCGGTCGTGAACGTGTCACAGAATTGCCGAGTCCGGCACGGAAGCTGCGTGCCACTGTCTACGTGAGGCACGATGCTGAATTCGCGTTCCCGGTCACGTCGCCGGATCCGACGCATCGCATGCTCCAACCCTGTCGTTGATTGCCTTTCGAAGAGACGTCCATGCGGAAATCCCTCAAGAACATCGGCCTGATCTCCACCGGCGTGCTGGCCGGCGTGCTGCTGTCGCTCGGCATCACGGCCACGGCCCAGCGCGCGTCGGATGCGCGAGCACCGTTGCCGATCGACGAAATACGTCAGTTCACGGACGTTTTCGGCGCCATCAAGAGCAGCTACGTCGAACCGGTCGACGACAAGAAGCTGATCACCGAGGCAATCAACGGGATGGTGTCCGGCCTCGACCCGCATTCCGCCTACCTCGACGAGAAGGCGTTCAAGGAACTGCGCGAGCAGACCGTCGGCCGCTTCGGCGGGCTCGGTATCGAGGTAGGCCGCGAAGAAGGCACCGATGACGGCGCCGGCTTCATCAAGGTGGTCTCGCCGATCGAAGGCACCCCGGCGTTCCGTGCCGGCATCAAGTCGGGCGACCTGATCGTCAAGATCGACGACGCGAACGTGAAAGGCCTGAAGCTCAACGACGCGGTCATGAAACTGCGCGGCGCTCCCGGGACGAAGGTCACGTTGACGCTGGCCCGCAAG
This sequence comes from Burkholderiaceae bacterium, assembly GCA_039936235.1. Lineage (GTDB taxonomy): Bacteria > Pseudomonadota > Gammaproteobacteria > Burkholderiales > Burkholderiaceae_D > CAHJXF01. The sequence goes on from JBDTIS010000164.1 coordinate 8,488, forward strand.
GACGTCAACACGCCCATCGTCGTGCCTCTGATCCGCGAAGAAATCAAGGTGCAGAGCGTGCGGGCCAAGGCGGTCGAGCCCGGCTATGGCTATCTGCGCGTGTCGCAGTTCCAGGACCCGACGGTCGCTGACATGGCCGCCAAGATCAACGAGCTCTACAAGGCCGGTCCGCTGAAGGGCCTGGTGCTCGACCTGCGCAACAACCCGGGTGGCGTGTTGCCCGGCGCGATCGGCGTCTCGGCCGCATTCCTGCCGAAGGACAGCCTGATCGTCTCGACGCGCGGCCAGATCCAGGAAGCGCAAGGCAAGTTCTTCGGCACCCGCGACGAATACCAGCGTGGCGGCGAAGACGTGCTGCGCGACCTGCCCGCGGCGATCCGCGATGTGCCGCTGGTCGTGCTGGTCAACGGCGGCTCCGCGTCGGCGTCCGAGATCGTGGCCGGGGCGTTGCAGGATTACAAGCGCGCGAAGATCGTCGGTACGACCACGTTCGGCAAGGGATCGGTTCAGACCATCCTGCCGCTGCCGCCGGAACGCAAGACCGGCATCAAGCTGACCATCTCTCGTTACTACACCCCGAACGGACGCTCGATCCAGGCTACCGGCATCGTTCCCGACTACATCGTAGACGACACGGCGGAAGGCAACATCTTCGCGTTCCCGCGCGAGGCGGACCTCAATCATCACCTCAACAACACCGAGGCGGTCGCCGCCGCCGCATCGGCCGACGACAAGAAGAACGGTGGCCCGAACGACGCCGACAGGAAGGCCGAGGACGAACGTCGTGCGGCAGCGCTCAAGAAGCCGATCGAATTCGGTTCGAAGGACGACTACCAGCTGCAGCAGGCGCTACATTTGCTCAAGGGTGAGCCGGTCGAAACGAAGAAGATGACCGCCGCGCTGTCGCAGGACAAGCTCGAGTCCAAGTCGGTCGTGCCGGTCGCGAAGCCCTGAACGGCGACTTGATATAGAACGAAGGGCCGCCGACCAGCGGCCTTTTTTTCATTGTGCAGTTGCGTAGTTCAGTTCCCCGACTTTTATAGACACTTGCTCCAGCATGCTGTCTATGAAGTATCGGATCCCACCCGCAGTTTCCTGGCTGATCTCCATCCATCGTCACGCTGCTGACCGTTTGGCCAACGCTTAGAGTCGGCTTGCCTGGGCCAAGAAGAAAATAGACGAAACCGCGTCCGCGGTGGCGGACGAAATGCAGCGCCTGGTCGCGCTGATCAAACCGTTGCGTTCGGATGTCGCGTCGCTGGATGCAACGATCCGTATGCATGATATCGGGATCGATCCCGACCATTTAGCTCCGCTCAAAGTTCAGCTTGTGGCGATCGCCAAGCCGGCACCAAGAACAGCGTCACGCGGTCCGTCTTTACTTGCCTTCGGTACGAGCCCGGCAGCTGGAAGACGACGACGGAGATCGCCACCTTCGTGGCGAACGCTCGTCATCCTCAATGATGTTCTGCCGAGTTTCATCTTCTGGCGGGAACCGTGCGTGAGCAGCGTCAGCTGCTGAATCATCTCGAGTTCCTGAGCAACGAATCACGAATCCCGATCATCACGATGGGAACGACCGAAGCCTCGTACGCGATGCAAACCGACCCTCAGATCGCGTCGCGCTTCGAAGCGTTTGCGCTGCCTAGATGGCACGAGAGCCCCGGTCTGCGGGAATTCGTCGTCAGCTTTGGCCGGCTCCCGCCACTTCACCGACCCTTCCCGTTCGGCGACCAAGAAATGATCCGCAAGGTGATGGCCTGCACCGGCGGGCTGACCGGCAGGATCACCGGCATGCTGTCCCAAGCCGCTGAACTGGCAATCCGCCAGGGGACGGAGTCGATCAGCCTGGACCTACTCGATCAGGCGATCGTCGACGAGATCTTCAAATTGCCGAACGAGGAGACCGACGACGAAGCAACGGCGCGAATCCGATCTTCCGAGCGCAGTGGTGACACGGTGAAAGAGCAAGCGGTGCCACGTGAAAGGGCAAAAGTGACAGCGTGAAAGAAAACCGACAGCGGCTATTTCAGCTCGACCATCGGCGGCCCGGATCGATCGTGCCGACAGCGGCCCAGGCGGCGATCGTCGCCGGCAGCGCGGTGCCCTATGAGTCGCAGTCGTTCACGATCGGCGCGACCGGCACGTACAGCTTCCTGACGACCGGCAACTACGACACGTTCACGACGCTGTACGCGTCGGCGTTCGACCCGACGCGTCCGTTGAACAACGTCCAGGCCGCGAACGACGCCCGCTTCGATCCCGACACGTCCGCGTTCATCTACGACCTCGTTGCCGGCACGACGTACACGTTCGTCACCAGCGGCTACGACAACGCGACCTCGGCTTCGTCAGCAACGCCATCGGCGGCGCCGGCGCCATCACGCTGGTGCCGGAACCCGAAGTGATCACGCTGATGTTCGCCGGTCTCGCCGCCGGCATGGGCCTGACGACGCGGCGTCGCAAGGTGCTCGCGGGCGCCTGAGCGTCGATGGACCGGCCGGTTTATGGACGGTCGATCCCTCGCATCATCCGCGATCGAGCGGCAGCCCTCGTCGCGCGGCGGCCTCTTCGAGCAGCGCGACGATGTCCAGCCGCCCGTGGTTGTCCGCGCGAAAGTAAACCGGCTCGTCACCGTGGTCGCGAGCGTTCGGATCCGCGCCCCGCTCCAGCAATAGTTCGACCGTCGATAGATGACCGTGTTCTGCCGCGATCATCAGCGGCGTCCATCCCTGGGGCGTCGGCGTGTCGACCGGCACGCCGCGGTCGAGCAGCAGCGCAGCCACGTCGTCGCGCCCGTTCTCGACCGCGAGCGTGAGGGCCTCGTAACCGCGGATGGTCGACGCGCGCAGGTCGGCGCCGAGGCGCAGCAGCGCGTCGACGACGTCGACGCGGCCCGCCTTCGCGGCGGCGATCAGCGGCGTCCATCCCGCAGTGCTGCGCTCGTCGAGCACCGTGACACCGTGCGTAGCGACCGCGGCCTCGAGCCGCGCGATGTCGCCCGCCTCGGCCAGCGCGATCGTGGAAGGCGCCGTGGTCATCGGTTCATCGCTCGCCTTCGACGAGCAGTTCCCATGACGACACCGTCCCATGGACCTTGTCCCGGAAGGCCCTGAGCGTCATCGTCTTCGTCGGGATGACATTGGCGTGACCGGGCGCGTCGCGGTTCACACCGAGTCCGTCGGTGGACTTGACCGCGGCCTCGTCTATCGCGAACAGCGTGTCCTTGTTTTTCGGGTTGCCACCGCATTTTGGCGGGATGAGCCGGGCCGGACCCTTCTTGACATCGTCCGGTGTCGTCGACATGCCCCTGCCGTCGAGCACCACGTTGTCGTGCTTGTCGGTCTTGACCTCGCCGTCTCGCACGCCGAGTTCGGATCCCGATGCGTCTCCGACCTGCGGCGAGTTACCGTCGCGCTTCATCCCTCGAAACAGGAAGCCCTGCTTTGGCGCGCAGCCTGGATCGTCGCCGAGCGGGCCGACCGGCTCGTGGTCGCGGCCCTTGCCACCGCCGCCGCCACCGCCCGGACCGACCGGTCCGGGACCGAAAGGCACCGGCCCGGTCGGCGACACCGCGCCGCCGCCCTTCGGATCGACGATCGCGCAGAGGCTCGGCGGCAGCTTGCCGATCTTGCAGAGGAACGGCGCCAGCTCGCTGAGCTTGAGACAATGGTTCGTCGGCCGGCTGTGGTCGAGCGAGGTCTTGATCGTGTCCACCGGAATAGTCTTCGTGATCGGCTTGCCGATCTGCGCATCGGGCTTCTCGTTGCCGCCGGTAAGCGAGACCGGCACGGTGATCTGCACCGCGTCCCCGGCCAGGCGGTGCGACGCCTTCGGCCAGATCACGCTGCACACTTCGAGCCCTTCGATATCGATGCGCACGAAAGCTTCGCTGTCGACCTGCGCGAGCGCGCCGAGCTTCATCTGCGTCAGCGCATCAAGCTCGAAGCGCCCTTCCTTGAAGGTAACGGCGACGGTCTCCTGGAAGTTCTCGCGACCGGAGACGCGCAGGATGTCGCGCGTGCCGACGGCCGCGCTCGCCTCGACCGGGATCGGCACTTCGAACGGCAGCACGCCCGCAGCCTGGAGGCGGGCCTCGGCCGCGTTCTCGCCGCTCCCGACGACCTCCGAGCCGATGAACAGCTGGCCGGTTCCGGCATACGTGCCGCCTAACGGGTCCAGGTGCAGGCGCACGTGCTGCAGCCGCACGGGACCGGCGGCCACGGTCACCGCCGGGTCACCGATCACCGAACCGAAGGACGCGTTGACGACAAAGCTGCCGACCGCGAATCCCGTCTCGAAGAGCGGCTTGTACGGGATGCCGATCGGCAGCACGACGGTCTCCTGATCGACCTCCGCGATCTCGATGTCGGAGAAGATGATGTCAATGCCTGCGTCGGGACTTACGACCACCTTGCCGCCGAACTTCGACGCCACCGCGTTGGCCGCGCTCAATGCGAGCTTGCCGGCTTCGGTGAGCAGCCAGTCGATCGGCCCCGCGGCCTTGTTCGCGGCCGCCTGGGCGCCACCGGCGACCGCGGCGGCGCCGCCCTTGATCGCCGAGCCGGCCGCGTTGGCGCCATCGTTCAGGCTCTGGCCGACCGCATGCGCGCCGCTCGCGATCGCGTTACCCGCATCGTCGAGGGTCGAGCCGACCCGATCGGCGACCGCACCGGCACCGCTCTCGATGGCCGAGCCGACGTCGCGTACGCCGGCGACGGCGGCGGCGCCGAGGTCCGAGACCTTGTCCCCGAAGTCGTCGAACAGATCGCGCTGGATCGACGTCCGCGGCGACGCGCCGGTCGCGATGACCGGCGACTTTGCGACCGCCCGCGCGATCGGAACGTCGGGACGCGTCGACGCCCCGGACACGCTGCCGAAGCGATCGAGGCGCGTGAGCATCGCGCCGACGTACTGGTTGCCCCGCGCGCGCTGCATCTGCAGCAACGCGTGTTGTACCGAACGCGGCCGTTGCACGGACGGAGCCAGCAACGGGGCGAGCGAGGATGCGAAAGACGACTGCGGCGACGCCGAAGTGGCGAGCGAGTCGCGCGAGCTCGGCGGCCGGGCAGCGGACTCGGTTTGGCGTTTGGCAGCGGAGGCTTGCGCCATGCGGGCTCCACGCGGCGAACGCCGCAATGACGAAGAGACGAAGAAAAGGAGACGAAGCAGCTGCGGCGGACCGGCGATCCGATCGGGCGACACGCGGCGGCCGGTCCCCACAATGTGCCGCATCAAGGAAACTTTGAACAGCCCCGCGTGCCTGGTCAGACGCTCCACGTGGCGGCGCGGCTGTCTCGATGCTGTAGCGCCGTATCGGGTCTGCGCAGACGCCCGCGGCGAACCGCCCCGTCGGGCCACTGCTGTCAGTGCGGCCAGCACGATCTGATGCCCGTCCACCTCGAAGAACCTGCGCAGCTACGCGCGCGTGTTGCTGCGACCGAAGCCGTCGGTCACTGATGCGGTCCTTGGGTTCGGTGGCGGCCTGTCGAGGGTGGACCGCAGCCCAACGGGCCACATCCGTTCGCGACCTACTCCGGGCTTTTCCTGAAATCGTGCGCCAAACCTCGGTCCTGAGAACCTCTGGTGCAGCCGATCCCCGTGTCCCTAGTCACCGGGCCGCCCGAAATGTGGTGTCTGGAGGTTCTCAGGCCGCTTGCAGCGGTGACCCAGGGGTTGGCGCCAGGGGTGGGCGCCATGATCCGTGTGGCAGAAGTCGCCGGTTCGAAAGTTCGCCAATCAACGACACGGCTGTCTCATCTCGCAGCTTCGCGCGACAACGTCCCCGCGACCGTTCACCGTGAACGGTGACACGTTCAAGAAGGCTGGATCGAACCTATCTGGTGACCAAAAGGCCGGAGGAGATGTCCTTGCCATCGTTCCCAAATCGACGCGCCAGGCGGCTCGTCCTTTTCTATCGTGACGAGCACTGGTTTTACGGTGGCACGGCTGATAGGAGGCACGTCGATCGATGCGACACCGCGTAGTCTCAATCTTGATCGAACTGTTTACGCATTGGGGCCCGCGCACAATACCCGCGCGATGCTCAGCCGCCTCCTCGTTGAAGGACAGGACCGCAGAGGCCCAATGTCGTATTGAGTACGGCGAGATGCGTCAACGCCTGCGGGAAGTTTCCAACGAGGCGACCGCCATCGACGTCGTACTCCTCCGACAGCAGCCCGAGGTCATTACTCACCGATAGGACGCGCTCCAGCGCGATGCGCGCTTCCTCATGTCGTCCTTGCATCGCGCGGCAATCGGCCAGCCAGCAGGTGCAAGGCAGGAATGCACCTTCGGGTTGTGTACCGTCGGACGTCGCCGTGCGCATCACGAATCCGCCGATCGATAGCTCGATCTCGATCGCGTCGATGGTTCTTTCGATGCGCGGATCGTCGGCGGGCAGGAAGCCGAGTGCCGGCAGGAGGAGCAGGCTCGCATCGAGATCGTCGCTATCGTAGTGCTGTACGAACGTTCCGCGTCCCGAGTGATATCCGCGGGCGCAGATCTCGGCATGGATGCGTGTACGCAAGCGTTCGAGAGTCCGGCGCTGCTTCGACCCGATTCGTTTGGAAGCGGCACCCTTGAGGTAGCGATCCACACCGACCCAGGCCATCACTTTCGAGTAGACGTAGTGCTTCGCATCGCCACGGTCTTCCCAGATTCCCTGATCCGGAGTCTCCCAGATCGATGCGAGATGCCGCACTAGCATCTCTTCGACGTGCAGCCCTTGCGCACAGTCCGGAATCCCGCCGCGTCTTGCGACGGACATGGCGTCGATCACCTCGCCGAATACATCCAGCTGATGCTGCTTCCATGCGGCATTGCCAACCCGGACCGGAGCAGCATGCTCGTAGCCCGGCAACCATTCTAGAACGCGCTCGTCGAGGTCAGTCGCTCCGTCGATGCGGTACGCGATGCGAAGTTCTTCAGGCTGCGCACCGACCGCGCGCAACAACCAGTCGCGCCACGCGGTGGCCTCGGCTTGCAGGCCGGCATTGAGGAGAGCGCCCATCAAAAACGTCGCATCGCGTAGCCAGCAGTAGCGATAGTCCCAGTTCGAAATCCCGCCGGGCTTCTCCGGCAGAGATGTCGTCGGCGCGGCGACCATTCCGCCGGTGGGCTTGTAGACGAGCGCGCGCAACGTGAGCAACGATCGACGCGTTGCCGCCGGCCAGTCGGTAGGCCGGCCGAAGCGCGCGATCCACGTGCGCCAGTAGCGCGTCGTTCGACGGTGAGCCCGGGCGATGTCGATGCGCTCTGGAGGCGGCTCGGAAGAAAGGCGGTGAGACAGTACGAACGAAACCGAGTCGCCCTCGTCGATGTCGAACGCGATCGACGTTCGGTTCGCGTCAGGGATCAGCGGTAGCGGCGATCGGAACAACACGCGGTCCGGTCCAAGCGTTGCGGTCATGCCGTCGGGATGCGCCTCGACCCACGGCATGACCCGACCGTGGTCGAAGCGCAGGGCCAGCGCGAGGGCCATGCTCACCGTTCCTTGCAGGCCCGTGACGATGCGGACCAGCGATGACGGGCCATCGCCGACGGGCATGAAGTCGCAGACGCGCACGCGGCCGTTGCGAACTCGGTACTCCGTCTCGAGGACTAGCGTGTCTTCGATGTAGCGGCGAGATCTCGCGAGAACAGGGCCGTGCGGCTTGATCGACCAGTGTCCATGATCGTCGGTACCCAGCAGCGCGGCGAAGCAGGCAGGACTGTCGAAGCGCGGCCAGCACAACCAATCGACGGATCCATCGGCACCGACTAGCGCCGCGCTGCGCCCGTCGCCGAGTAGCGCATAGTCTTCTATCGGCTTGCTCACCGCTTCGATTCCACGTCAGAACTTCACGTGCTTCGCGATGCGATGCGCAATCAACGCAAGCCCGACCAGAGCGACGCCCCATGCAACGTCGCGATGACGACTGGTGAATACCTCCCAGCTGCCTGTTCGCGCGCGCCCGTCGAACCGGCCATGGGCGCCGTAGGGTCCGGCGACCGGCTCGAACAGATTGCCCGGCGCATCTGGATCGGCAGGCCGGTCGGTGAGCTGCCCTGTATAGCCTGCCTTCGCCAGATAGCGGTCGATCAGTCCTGGAGCGATGCGGTTCGCGAGGATTGCCTTGACGGTCGGAAAGCCCACCCAGATCTGGCGGCGAGGGTGTTCGGCGGCGAAGCGGATCGCGCGGGCGGGGACTTCCGGTTGAAAGATCGGCGGCACGGGCTGCGCTTTCCAACCGGTCTTGTTGCGAGCCCAATCGAACTGCGGCGTGTTGACCGCGGGCAGGTCGACCTCCGTCAGGTGGACTTTGATGCGATCGTGAATGAGTTCGCTGCGAAGCGAATCGAGAAAGCCGCGGATCGCGAACTTCGCGCCGCAGTAGATCGACTGCAACGGGACCGAGCGATAGGCGAGCGCCGAGCCGACGCTGATGATCGAGCCGCGGTTGCGCGGACGCATGTAGCGCAACGCGGACATCGTGCCGTGGACCTGTCCGAGATAGGTCACCGCCGTGCCGCGCTGGAACTCCTCGGCGGTCAGCTGGTGAACCGGTGCGAACACCGTGGCCATGGCGACGTTGACCCACACGTCGAT
>JBDTIS010000165.1:0-11453 GCA_039936235.1 Burkholderiaceae bacterium
CGTCTTTCTGACTCGTTTCCTTCAGCCATGGGCTTTTTATGCGTCGCCGGCCCGCGCATGGGAATTCGGCATCGGGGCAGCCGCATCGTTGAGCGCCGTCGAAGCGTGGCTGGTCCGCAAGGTGTCGCACACGTGGATCTGGTGCTTTGGGTCCGCGTTGCTGCTCGTGTCGCTTGCCCTGATCGATAGGCAGACCAGCTTCCCCGGTTGGGCGGCAGTCGCGCCGGCGCTCGCGACGGCGGCGCTGCTTCTCGGTGGAAGCGGCGCTGGAGCGAGCGGGCCTGCGCGGTTGCTGGCCATCAAGCCGATGACGTGGATCGGGCAGCGCTCCTATTCGATTTATCTTTGGCACTGGCCGGCGATTGTCTTTGCGAAGGTGCTGTGGCCTGTGGGGTCGATATCCGCACCAATCGCTGCGCTTGCTGTTACGTTTGTCGGCGCATCGGTCAGCTATGTATGGGTCGAGCAACCGGTCAGGCGCAGCCGACTCCTAGCGAATAGCAGGCATCGGTCGATCGCGTTGGCTGGCTGCATGACGCTGGCATCCGCAACGATCGCGATAGTAGCGGTCGCGTCGTTCATGCATTTCAGTCGTCAGCCATCGCAGCTCGCCATCGCGGAAGCGATCGACACCTATCCGGTCGCGAGCGGCAGCACGCATAAGTGTCTCGTCCTCTTCGCCGATGCCGGCCTGACCGAATGTGCGTTCGGTCGGACCATTCATCCGCAAAAGACGATTGTGCTGTTCGGCGATTCTCACGCAGATCATTGGTCGACACCCCTCGTGGACATCGCTGACAAGCGAGGTTGGCGCGTCATCACTTTGCTAAAGGCCTTCTGTCCTGCTATCGCATCGGATGTCTATGTAGAGCGCCTGCATCGCGTGTCGTCCGAATGCGTGCAGTGGCGGAGCAGCGCCATGGAGCGGATCGCGGGCTTGCATCCAGACCTGGTAGTGATCGGCGAGGCGTCGTCCGCCTACGTGACGAGCAAGTGGAACGTTGGCGACCGGCATGCCGTCGCGTCGGAAGACTGGGCGACGGCGATGGCCGCGACGGTCAACACGCTGACTGCCGCGGGTATCCCGGTACTGATCATGCGGGACACGCCGCGTGCGGACGAGAGCAGCGCGGTATGCCTCGCACGGGTCGTCTGGCGGGGGGGCGATCCCGGTCGCTGCGCTCTCGTGAGGACCGCCGCGATCGACGATCGCGTGGCGAATGCAGAAAGGGCGGCAGCCGCTTCGGCGCGGACGGCCAGCTATCAGGACTGGACCGATGCGTTCTGCGACCGGGAGCGATGTCCGGCGGTTATCGACGGCGTCATCGTCTATCGCGACAGCAATCACATCTCGGATGCTTTCGCGTCGCACCTGGCTCCGGCGCTTGAACAAGCGATTGATCGGGCCATGGCGAAGGTGTCGAAGTGATACGGTGAGTTAAAGAACGCAGCCTAAGCGATCGGAATCGCAAAGCTCGGCCAGAATGTCGATTCGATTACGATGAATGTCTGGTGTCGCAGCGCTGCGTCCAGTGTGCCTGCGTTCATTTCTGAATCGCCATTTCGCTTCGAGTTGTGAGTTCACCGTAAAGAGCCTCGAAGCGTCGCGCCGTGACAGGCAGGTCGAAGAGTCTTCGACAAACGGCGTAGCCGTTCGCGCCCACCGTCCTGCGCAGGACAGGGTCATTGACCAGTCGGGTCAGCGTCGCTATCCACGGCGCATCGATGAACGGATCGCAGAGAAATCCATCCACACCATGCCGGATGAACTCGTCGTTGCAGCCAACACCGCTCGACACGACCACCGGCACGCGCATCTTCTGGGCTTCGAGGATCGCGATCGAGTGCAGTTCGAGGAATGACGGTAGGAGGAACACGTCGGCGATCGCCAGCAGCGCGTACATGTCCTGGCGGAAGCCGATGAAGCGCACGTGCGCGTCGAGGTCCATCCGGTTCGCCAGCGCACGGTATTCGTCGAGGAGCGTGCCGGTGCCTGCGATCAGGAACACCGTCTTCGGGGTCACGGCGACGACCGCCTTTGCCGCCCGCAGGATTAGCGGAATGTTTTTCCCTTTCTCCATGCGGGCACCGGTGAGGATCACGACGGCGTCGTCCGCAATTCCCATGTCCGTGCGCAGCGTCGGCCCCTTCGGGACGTAGTCGTCCATCGGAATACCGTTCGGGATCTCGACGATCCGCTCGGCGGCCGACAGCCGGTGCTCGATAAGGTAGCGACGGTTGTCGTCGGTCAGCACGACGACGCGGTCCGACTGGTTGCGAAAGTATTTGATGAAGCGGTAATGACTCATCCAGCCGTGGCGCCGAACCAGCTCTTCCGGCGCGACGTAGCGGGAATCGTGGACATGCTCGACGACTTTCGCGCCACCAAGCTTCGCGGCCAGAAGACCCCAGATATGCGCGTTGAAGTTGTGCGTGTGGACGATGTCGATGCGATGCCTGCGGATGTAGCGTGCGAGACGTAGCACGATCAGCAGCGAATAGGGGCTCTTCACCTTGTGGCTGTTGTCGGCATACTTGTACAAACGCGCGCCGGCCTCCCGAAAACGGGGCTCGATCTCGCCACCGAATGAATACGCGACGTGCGATTCGACCTTCTCAGCGTCGAACGCGCCGACCAGATTCAGCAGGTTGGTTTCGGCGCCGCCGAGCCCGAGGGTCTTGATGATGTGGAGCACGCGTGGTTTACGGGGCATATGCGGTGGTCGGTATCGCGAGTTGGAATTCGTTGAAGATATTCGGAGCCTCCGGTGTCTTTACCCGGCTCCGTTCGCGTCGAGTTCGTCGCCACTGGATTCTCGCCTGCGCGGGAACGAAGAAAAGCATTGAATCAACCTCTCCGCCTTGTCACGCCGGCGACTACGACGAAGTCGACCAATCCGCGGCGCACGGCACTAGCGCCTGCGGTAGCAGGCCCACAGGAAACGGACGATGTCGGTCGTGTAGCGGCGGAACAGCCGCTTCGGCTCGAGCACCAGCCGGAACAGCCACTCGAGCTTCAGCGTCCGCACGAGCGTCGGCGCGCGCGGCTTGTCGCCGGCCCAGAAGTCGAACAGGGCGCCGACGCCGATCAGCGCGCCGACATCCAGCGCTTCGCGATACCTGAGGATCCACGCCTCCTGCAGCGGATTGCCGAGCGCCACCAGGACGACGTCCGGCTTCGACGCGCGGACCCGATCGATGACGGACGGGTCGTCGAGGTCGCGATAGCCGTCGATCGCACCGACCACCGTCTGGCCGAGCTGCTCGCGGACGTGGGCCTCCGCCTTCCGGAGATTTTGCGGACTGGCGCCGATCAGGAACAGCCGCAGCGGCGTAGGGCACTGGCGCAGCAGATACGGCGTGAAATCGGTCCCGTTGAGGTTCTCCGGAAAGCGCTCTCGATGGAACAGCCACGCGGCGATCGACAGGCCGATGCCGTCGTTGACGATCAGCACGCGATCGGCCCGCATCGCCGGCAGCAGCGCGCGGCACTGGCTGATCAGGTTGGTGTTCGCGAAGAAGACCGCGATCGACTTGCGGCGCGGCATCCGTTCGACCAGATACGCCGACAGGGCCGACGAAGTCGTCTTGCGGACCGGAAAGCCGGCGATCGGCACGATCTCGGACAGAGGTGCTTCGCTCATCGACGGCATCGTCGAGGCCACCGGTGCATTGCCGATCGCGTCATCCCGCATCGCGCTTCGACCGCACCCACTCGGCCTGCCGGTTGATCGCGAACTTCAGATACAGCGGAATCTTTCGCAGCGCATACAGCGGCGCGAGCGCGAGCGTCGACAGCGGCAACACCTGCCTGCCGTAGCGGACCCACGCCAGCGCGATCGCGACGAAGAGGCCGCACAGAGCCAGCAGCGCGAGCACCAGCGGCCACGCCGACAGGCCGAACGCGGCGACGATCGCGCAGACGACGGTGAAGACCGTCGCAACCATCACCAGCAGCGCCAAAGGCGGCACCAGCAGGTCGAAGGCCATCGCCAGCAGGCTCGCATCGCGCTCGCGCAGTCCGCGCCACAGCAGGCCCGGCACCTCGCCGGCGATCATGCTCAGGTGTCCGTGTTCCCAGCGCGTCCGCTGGCTCCTGGTGCCGGCGTCGCTCGATGGAAATGCACTCGTCACCGATGCCTCAGGACAGAACAGCGGCGGATGGCCGTTCGCGGCGAGGTCGAGACCCATCTTCAGGTCTTCGACGATGTGGCCGGTCGCGAGATCGATCGAACGCAGCGCGGGCCATGGAAAAGCCATGCCGGTGCCCATCAGCTGACAGGGCAGGCCGAGCCGGTGATAGCCGAGCGGCCGCGCCCAGTTCTTCACGCGGAACGCGAACTCGGCGATCTGCGTCGTGCGCTTCGGCGATGGCGGCGCCGTGATCAGGTACAGGGCCTGGACCGGGCGATCGGTCGCGTGGCTCAGCGCCGCCACGCGCGCGATCGCATCGGCCGCGACGAGACAGTCGGCATCGACCACGACCACGACATCGGGCGGATCGGCGGCGAGGGCGCGCACGCCGAAGTCGAGCGCATAGCCCTTGCCGCGCAACCTGTCGTCGAAGCGTTCGACGACTTCGGCGCCGGCCGTCGCCGCGACGAGCGCCGTATCGTCGTCGCAGTTGTCCGCGACGACGACGCAGCGGTCGCCCGCCCGCAATCGGGGCAGTACCGACTGCAGCGTGGCGAGCAGGCCCGACGACTCGTTGTGCGCAGGAATGAGGACGGCGATGCGCGGAGGCGACGACGGGACTGTCCCTGGCAGCGAACCCGCCGAACGCAGCGACGACACAATCTGCACCAGCAGCACCAGGACCGGCACGAGCAGCGCGGCGGCGCCGACCAGCAGTACCCCTTCGACGACGACTGCGAGGATGGCGGCGGCGTTCATGGCTGGCCGCGTTCGACGCCGACGATGGAGAAGTGGACATGCGCAGAGTCGATGGGCGCGACCGGCTTCGCGACGATGATGCGAGCGGGGATGCCCACGGCGGTCGCACCGTCCGGCATATCGACGAGGACCACCGACATCGCGCCGATACGGCAGCCGTCGCCGATCCGTATGCCTCCCAGGATCTGTGCGTAGGCGCCACATTCCACGTTGTCGCCGAGGACGGGCGCCGGTCCATCGACCTCGCGATTACCGATCGTGACGCCCTGCCGCAACGTGCAGTTCGCGCCGATCACAGCCTGCGGGTGCACGAACACGCTCCCGAAATGCCACACGCGCAGACCCGGGCCGATGACTGCCGACTTCGGCAGGCTGACACCGACGATCGTCTCGGCCAGGCGAAAAGCGAGCCAGTACAGCGAGGTCAGCATTCTCTTTGCCGGGCCGTCGGGTCGGCGGTCGAGACGACGGCCGAAACGGTAGACCCACAACGCCCAGATCGACTGTTCCTTGAGAAAGGGTCTGGGAACCAGGTAGCGGCGCAGGTCGGCCGCCCAGTCCGGATCAGCTGCCATCTCTGATCTCCGCTGCGCCCCGGGATCCGGGCTCTCGTTCATCACCGGTCATGGCGGGCTCAATGGATCTCGTCGACCGCAACGAGGTCGCCTCCGACGGTCGATGGTCCGCTAGTCCCGCTGATTGCATAGACGACGGCCCCGGCATTGGCCGGCCATTTGAAAGTCCTGGCTTCGCCATCGCCGAGTTCGCCGCTGTCGTAGAGCGGGGCGCCCCCGGTCTTGTCGCGCAAGGCGACGCGCAGTCTGGCACCGCCGGTCGTCGTGGCGTGCAGGCGATAGACCTTGCCGACGACGGGGATCGCCCACGACACCGGTTGCATGCTCCGGCCGCTATCGTTCATCTGCACGGTGCGTTGCTGCGTGGCCGGAAAGACGACGGCCTGCCTGAGCGTCTCGAAGCTGCCGGCGGCAGGACCGGATTGAAGCCTCCACGGTCCGCGCATCGACAGCAAGTTGAGGTCCTTGCGCGGCGTGAACGCGCGATCGTCGGCATCGACCCACCCTTTCGTCGCCACGACCTGCCGCAGCGATTCGCGGATGTGGTCGAGATCCGAAGCGGTGGCGTTGTTCCAGCCGGTCTTATGCAATCTGAAGTGCGCGCCGATCTCCACGTAGATCATGAACGGCGTGCCGACGTTGCGATCGACCACGTAGCCGCCGAACACCTTCAGGGTTTCCGCCACCTTGCGCAGTTCCGGCGTCGCGAGCCGCTGCGCCTCGAACGACGGCGGAAGCATCAGCAACGCGCCCTCGGGGATCTTTCCCGTATTGGTCGTCGAAGCATCGCCGTCCGCGGAGGTCGCCGGAAAGATATAAGCCGGGTTGGCGGACAGCGCGTTGTACGTGAGCGAAATCGCGAGAGCATGCCGATACATCGTGTCACCGTCGTTGATTTCGTGCTTGCGCATGAGCCCCGCCGCTGCGGGTACCGCTGCGGCGCGGGCACCTTGATAGTAATGAGCCGGGTCGCCCCAGCCGCGACCCTTCAACGGCGTCCATGCGTACAGCCCTGCAATCCATTGGTCGTCCACCTTCTTCAGTTGCCAGAAGGACTGCACGATGCCCAGCACCGGGTCGACGATGTCGGCGTGGCCGTCGGCCTCTGATGCGGGTGCCAGATCCGCAGGCCAGCGCGGCACGGTGACGTCGCGAAACTGCTCGGCGTCGACGTCCCAGACGCCGGCCTTGCCGGGCAGTCCGTGGATGTGCATCGGTTGGTCGTCGGGCTTTGCGAGGAACAAGCCGGTCGACCATGCGCCGGCCGCGACATTGGGAAAGTAGTCCGACTTCGGGATCACGTCGGCGCCGAGCGTGGGGTCGACCGGACGGCTGTTCCACAACGAGTCGGCGGCGAACAGCCGCTCGAAGGTACCCGTGCCGCGCGATGCCCTGTTCGAATCAGGCTGCGCGCCGCAGACCTCGCGAGCGCCAACCAGCATCAACGCCATCAGGATGACCGTCGATGCACGCCGCCGGCACTGCGCCGTCAGGAGCGAACCGTTCATGGCGATTCCGCCACCGTCGGCGCGGTCGCATTGCGCTTGAGGCTACGGGCGAGACGCTTGCCGAGTTCGATCATCGGATGTTCGAAATGAAACGTCGACAGGTGCGCGAGCAGGATCAGTACCAGCAGCAGCAGCGGTCGCTTCGCATATTTCTCGAGCAGGTCGCCGCTGCCGAGCCATGTGTGTACCAGGCCGATGTGAATCACGTATACCGCGTACGAGATGCTGGCCAGATAGATCAGTACGCGCTGCTTGAGCCACCGTACGAGGATCGTGTGCGGGTTGAGTACCGTCGCGCCGATCAGGAGCGCACCCAGATAGGGGCGGAAGTAGCTGGTCCATGCGCCGTGTTCGAGGCCAAAAAGTGAAGAGATCATCAGCAGGCACAACAGAAGCCACTGCGGCGCCGCCTTCGAAAAATCGACCATTGCGTTGCCGATGCGACCGAGGCGTCCGTGATAGGCCAGCGCGAACGTGCAACCCGCCAGGATCTCGTCGACCCGATACCACGAGATGCTCGAGGCATAAACGTGGTCGTGCACCCGCAGGAGCGTGAACAGCAGGCCGAGCACCGGCAGCAGCAACAGGCCGCGGGCGCGCAACAGGCCGAACAGCAGCGCTATGCCGATGTAGAACTGCACCTCGACGCACAGACTCCACATGTGGTCGGTCGCAAGACGGATCCGCGGAGGCGGCAAGTTCGCGTAGAACAGGAAATGGGCGAGCCACGAGTCCAGCGTCTCGTGCTGGAAGATGAAGACGATGGCGAAGAACAGCCACGCGAGGGGAACGATGCGAAAGAAACGTCGGATCAGGAACTCGGGCAGCGTGGCCGTCGGCTTGAGCAGGAACGACGTGATGAGGAAGCCCGACAGGTTGAAGAACAGGACCATGCCGACGAGGCCCACCGATGCATTGGCCAGCGGTCCTCCGAGCGGCAGGAGGTGGGCACCCAACACCAGCAGGATGCTCACGCCGCGCCAGCCGTCGAGCACGTCGAGGTGCCTCAACGACGTCAGAGGTGCGACCGGATCAACCTTCAACGACGGCCTCGTCGCGCGGCGTCGCGTGCAGTCCTGCATAGGAGAGGCCGGCACCGAACAGGAACCACAGGTACCAGTTGAAGGAAAGGTAATCGAGCATGTTGTCGGACGCGGCCATCAGCAGGAACGCGACGACCACGAAGCTCAGCATGAGCGATCCCAGGCGGTCGAACGCGATCACGGACCGCAGGCCTTTCAGCAACTGACCGTACATCCAGACGAAGGCCATGACCCCGAGCACGCCGAGGTCGAAGAACAATTGCACGTAGACGTTGTGCGCGCCCCAGTTGACGCCGTTCGATTCGCGAAAGAAAGTCGGCGAGAAGAACTTGAACGCCTCCAGTCCGTAACCGTACACGTAGTGGATCGGGCTCATCGAGTCGAAGCCGCTGCGCCAGATCGACTCGCGCCAAGCGAACGAGTTCAGTCGGTCGTACGACGAGATGCTGTTGCCGCCGCCTTGCGTCAGGTCGAACAGTCGATCGCCGACGCCGGGAATGAACAGCCCCGCGACACCGGCGAGGATCAGGTAGACGAAGTAGCGCCGCTCGAAGAGGAGTGCATAGCCGATGAACATGGCGGCGCACGCGACCCACGCACTCCGGGTCTTGGTCAGCAGCAGCATCAGCAGCAGTAGCGGCAAGTAGGCGTTGAGGATGAACCTCTTGACCGGCCCCAGCGCGAACGATCGGCCCTTCCCGACATACAACGTCAGGGCGATGATCAGCGTCAGGAAGAACGCAAATACGTTGGGATGGCTGAACGTGCTGCGAAGACGCAGGCCTTCGTTGGCGTATTCGTGGCCCCCGCCGGACGCGAGTTCGATGAAGCCGTAGGCCACCGGAATGACGGACGACCAGAGGATCAGCTTGATGCAGGTGCGGTAGTCGTTGTCCGTACGCACGAAATACCAGGCGCCGACGAACACCGCGAATTCGGACAGCAGTTGCAGGAAGAGCCTTGCGGCCGTGCTGCGATCGGGTGCCACGAACGTACCGAAGCAGATAAGAACGAGGAACGGCGCCCAGACCTTCCAGACGGTCTTCGAAAGCAGCTGCGGCTTCTCGATCACGAGCAGCAACGCGATCAGGATCGCGAACCCGTTGATCAGACCGCCGACGCCGATCTGCATGCCGCCGACCGCCATCCGTGTCGAATCGAACAACACCTCGGTCGCCCCTCTGCTGAAGACCAGCATCAGCAGCAGCGTGGTGCGGCTGTACGCGAGCAGGAAGCCGAGAACGATTGCGGCAGGCAGCGCCATCAGCTTCAGCGGGCTGTCGCCCATCAGTGCGACGTAGCCGGGCAGCAGCGCGCCGAGCAACCCGGCGACGGCGATGATGCCGATCCAGGCAGACACAGTTGGCAACCGACTTGTCCGTGTGACCATCAACGCACTTCCTTTGGAAGGAATGGGTCATCAGCAAGACCGCGATATTCGCATCCTAAGGGCGATCCGTCGTGGATAGGTCGGCCAGGCCGCCGCCGATACCCGCTCTCCTCGACAGCCTTACCGGTCGGCTTCATCGGCGATCGAGCGACAGGCTCTTGTCGCGGTTGCGAATGCGCTTGACGCGATCCCAGAGTTGCGTGGGAACGACCGATCGCGCAGCGACTTTCGTGGCGAGCGCGGCCAGCCGCGTCCAGAGTACGACGTCGCTGCGTGGGAAATGCTTCTTGTAGACCCGATGGCGCAGGCGGATGGTCTCGCTCGGCGACACACTCGACAGCCCGCCGATGAAGAATTCCGAAACGACCACGTCGACGTGGCGAAAGACCTTGCCTGCCTTGAAGAGGCGCAGGAAGAGGTCGTAGTCCGCCGCGATCTTCTCCGTCACGTCGAAGCCGTACTCTCGCTGCAGCGACACCCGCACGAAAGCGGATTGATGCGAGAAGCCGTTGCCATCGTGCAGCGTGAGTTGGTCGGCCGCCTTCTCGACGAAACGGTAGTCCGCGCCGCAGAAGATGCCGTCGCCGTAGATCACGTCGCAGGCCGCCGGATCGCAGAGCGCGAATGCACGACTGATCGCGTCACGGCCTGTGAATACGTCGCCACCGTTCATGAAGATGATCCATTCGCCCGATGCGAGCGCCGCGCCCTTGTTCATCGCGCCGTAGGGTCCGCTATCCTTGCCGCTGACCCATCGAGTCATGCGGGATTCGTACCTGCGGATGACGTCGAGCGTCCCGTCGGTCGAACCTCCGTCGACGACGATGTATTCGAGGTTCGGATAGTCCTGTGCGATCACGCCGGTCAACGTGCGTTCGATGAGGTCGACCAGATTCAGGACCACCGTGATAACGGTGACCTTGGGTTGTATCGCAGTTGAGGGGACCGGGAGATTCGTGGTGCTCATGGATGGATGAATGGACTCGCGCCCCTTCAGGCCGTCTGGTTCAGCAGGCGCTTCTTCAGCCTGCGAAGCCACACGTAGCGGATGAAGTACCAGGCATATTCGAGCGACAGAAAATGTTTGCGATGCATCCGATGCACTTCGCGGTCCGTGACAGCCGCGTGCTGCTGGCTGCGACCCAGCACGAAGTAGTAGGCGATGTTCCGGTCGATGAAATGAAAGTCCCTGCCGCCATCGGCCTTGAAGGCACGGATGATCCATTCGTAGTCGGCCGAGTAGCGGTACTGGCACTCGAACAGACCGAGCTTCGCGAACAGTGCACGGCGCACGAATACGGCCTGATGGCAGAACGAGTTGTGCAGGAACTCCGAGATGGATCGGGACTTGAATGGAAACGCGGGATAGTTGATCAGGCCGGGTGCGGCGCCCTTCAGGATGACGTTGCCATAGACCAGTGCTCGCGAACCATCTTCGATGAACGCTGCCGCCACGTCCTCGACGACGCGATCGTCGATGAACGAGTCGTCGGCGTTGAGGAAGTAGACGATGTCGCCGGTCGACAGGCCGATACCCTTGTTCATCGCGTCGAAGATGCCGCCGTCTTTCTCCGAGACGATGGTCGCGATGCCGTCCGCATGGCGGCGCACGATGTCCATCGTGCCGTCGGTCGACGCGCCGTCGACGACGACGTGCTCGATGCCGCGATAGGTCTGCGACCGGACCGACTCGATCGTCCGTTCGATGCTGTCGGCCGCGTTGAAGCAGACCGTGATGACGGAAACTTTAGGCAGCGTCATGTTATTCGTGCACGCAGGTCAGGGCATGCACCGGCAAAATTTCGCCAGATGTGCTCGAGGATTCGTATCTCTCATGTGCTTCAACGAGGTTTGCAACCGCGTGTTGATCGTCGCTCTGATAGAAGTGAGCGAGCGTTCGTAACTTCTCCTCGCGCCAATCCCACCAGCGCAGTGCAAGGAGATCATCAATTTCGCCGGGTGAGTAGCGCATGCGGATGGTTCGCGCGGGCACTCCCCCGACTATTTCGTAAGGTTCCACATCGCGAACGACCACAGCACCCGC
>JBDTIS010000166.1:0-22349 GCA_039936235.1 Burkholderiaceae bacterium
ATGAAATCCTTCGACTGCGTCAGGTAGATCGCGATACCGGGAACCCGCTCCGGCGCGTCGGGCTGCGCGAGCCGGATCATGAAGTCTCCGATCGTGACCGAGCGCTCGTAGCGCTTGTCGAATGCCACCTTGCGGCCGCGCCGCCAGCACAGCATCATCGTCAGCATCAGGGCGCCGGCCAGCAGCGGGAACCAGCCGCCGTCGGGAATCTTGTGGACGTTGGCCGCCACGAATGTGACGTCGAGCGTCAGGAATACCATCAGCACCGGCGCGACCGCGACCCATGACCAACCCCACACGCCGCGCGCGACGGTCGCGACCAGCAGCGTCGTGACCAGCATGTCGCCGGCCACCGCGATGCCGTAGGCGTTAGCCAGCGCATCGGAACTGCCGAAGCCGAAGACCAGCCCGAGCACCGCGACCGCGAGCAGCCAGTTGACGGCCGGCACGTAGACCTGGCCGGCCGACTCGTCGGACGTCTGCCGCACGCGCAGCCGCGGCAGAACGCCGAGCTGGATTGCCTGCTGCACCAGCGCGAACGCGCCGGAGATGACCGCCTGGCTCGCGATCACGGTGGCCGCGGTACTGAGCAGCACGAGCGGCGCGAGCAGACGATCTTCGAACAGCCTGAAGAACGGATTGGAGGCCGCGGACGGATCGGACAGCACGAGCGCGCCCTGTCCGAAGTAGTTCAGCACCAGAGCCGGCATCACCAGCGCGAACCAGTCGATGCGGATGGCGCGACGGCCGAAATGACCCATGTCGGCATACAACGCCTCGCCACCGGTCAACGCGAGGAACACCGAACCGAGCACCGTGAATGCCGTCCAGCCGTCCGCGTGCCCCATGTATGCGAGCGCGTAACGCGGGTCGAGCGCGGCGAGAATGCCGGGGCGCGCGACGATGTGCGCGATCCCTGCGAGCGCCAGCACGACGAACCAGGCCAGCATGATCGGTCCGAACAGTTTGCCGACCTTGCCGCTGCCGTGCCGCTGGATCGCGAACAGGCCGACCAGAACGCAGGCGGCGATCGGCACGATCCACGGCTGCACACGTGGCGCGACCAGCGCCATTCCTTCGATCGCGCTCAGCACCGAGATCGCCGGCGTGATCATCGCGTCGCCGAAGAACAGCGACGCGCCGGCGAGCCCTACGACGATCATGGGCGCGCGCAGCCGTCCGGCGACGGGCATTGCGAGCGACAGCAGCGCCATCGTGCCACCCTCTCCCTGGTTGTCGGCGCGCATCACGACGACGACGTACTTCAGCGCGACGATCAGGACCACCGCCCAGAACACCAGCGACAGCACGCCGAAGATGGTCGCCTCCGCGAGCTGCGGTCCGGCTGCGCGCAGCGATTCGCGGAACGCGTAGATCGGGCTCGTGCCGATGTCGCCGAAGACCACGCCGAGGGCGCCGAGGGCCAGCGCCGCGCGCATCGGATGATCGGCGACGGCATGGGTCGATACAGCGGCGGCGGAAGTCATGGGCGAAGGTTCGTAGGCGAAGCGCGAAAAGCAGCGGGCCGGCGATCATAATCTTTCGACCGCGACAGTCGACCGAGAACACCGATGGATGAGCAATACCAGATCGAGATCCCGCAGTCCTTCATGGCGCTGTATTCGCGCAACGGCCGACCGAACGAGACCCGCCGCACGATCGAGCAGCGCTACGACCTCTGCGAGGACCTCGCCGTCCAGACCGCCGACGTCTGCCACACGCTGCAGTTCAAGGACGATCTGTCCGAACGCGAGGTACTGTCGCGCTGCCTGGTCAGCCTGCGCGCGAGCGGTGCTGTGACGCCGCCGGAGTCGGTCTGGGTCATCTGCCGGGTGGCGGAGCTGCTGCAATGGGCGCTTCCCGATCTGCCCGACCCGGACGCTGCGGGCGACCCGGCAGGGCCGTGACCGGCATCGAGACGACCTGTTCGTCCTCGACGACGGCGCGCGCCCGCAGGAAATCCAGGACCGATTCGACCGACACCGCGTCGATCCGACCTGCCATGCGCCGGTCGAACGGATGGTCGTCGAACGCGACGTTGGCCTTGAACAGGCGACCGCCCAGCCGCGTCAGCGCCGGAATCTCGAGCGTGGTGGGCCGGTAGCCAGCGGCCTTCAGCCACGTCTGCGCGGACGCACGATCGGCGATCGGGAAGTCGCGCGACATCGCGGTGGCCATCAGTTCGAGAGCCCATTGGTTCGAGTTCTGGTAGCGCGTCGAGAACGGGAATGCGATGACGTTGTAGTGCGGCTCGTGCATGCGCTGCGGCATATCGCCGGCGAGCATCGTCGCAAGCCGGTGCTGGGACTCGACGTCGGGGATGACGATCAACGCCTCGTAGCGGAACGGATCGTCGAGGAAGAAGTTGCCGAGCCCCTGGTCGAACAGCGACGA
This sequence comes from Burkholderiaceae bacterium, assembly GCA_039936235.1. Taxonomy (GTDB): domain Bacteria; phylum Pseudomonadota; class Gammaproteobacteria; order Burkholderiales; family Burkholderiaceae_D; genus CAHJXF01. Next base: position 2,395 of record JBDTIS010000166.1, read on the forward strand.
CTCCGCGCTGCCGCACGCGTTCAGTTCGTGGACCACCGTCCAGCGGCCGTCCGGATGGTCACACCACACGAAGCCCATGTGCGAATAACGCAGCCCGTACCGCGTCAGGTCCTGGCCGGCGCGAGCGATCAGCGCGACTTCGGCGCCGCTCGCTTCGAGCAGGTCGAAGCTGCGTTTGCCGAGTTCGAGTCCGCGCGCGACCGTGGCCGGTGTGAGGACGTAGGGTTCGCAGGTACGGCCGGCGACGGCGCCGTCGATCCATGCGACCGACAACGTGACGATCACGAGGATCATCCGCGTCGCCGCACGCAGCCTGGACATTGGCTGACTACCGACGACTTCCATCAGTGCAGCGAGGCGAGCGGACGCTGATGCACCAGCGCGCGACCGATCTCGTTCGGGATGAAGGCGATCATCCGGCCGGCGCTGATCAGCGCGCAACCGGTGCTCGACGCAACGACCTCCACCACCGCGCCGACCGCCACGCTCGCGACGCCGGCGATGCGGACGGACGCCTCCGCGCCGTCGGATGCATCGCGCAACGCAACGACCGTGCTCTCGCCGACCGCGTCCACCGCCGTGACCACCACGCTGCCGGCGAAGGCGAGCGTCGCGATGCTGCCGCGGACCACGACGCTGCTCGCGATGGCAACACTGGCGGCCGATGCGGCCGACGCTTCGGAGGCCCCCGCAGGGTCTTGCGCCGATGCTGTCGTGTGCGTCAGCGTCGCCGCCAGCAGGACCGCGATCCACTTGTCGCGCCTGTTCATCCTGTTCATGTCCATCTCCCCTAGAACGCGTCCGGTGACGCGGAGACGGCAGACTGGCGGCGATGGTCCATCGACGCGAGCGCCATGACTAAAGACGCTACGTCTGAAACGTTCGGTATTACGATGCGCAACCTTTCTCGTCCGCAGGAGTGACTCATGGGACAAAGCACGCTGCTGATCGACCGTCTCAAGCATGAGCTGAAGGGCCGCGGCATCACCTACGCGCAGGTCGGCATCGGCATCGGTCTGTCGGAGGCCAGCGTGAAACGGATGTTCTCCAAGCGCGACCTGATGCTCGGGCGGCTCGACGCGATCTGTGCGGTCGCGCAGATCGAGCTCGTCGACCTGACGCGCGGCCTCGATCTAGAGGAAAGGCTTCTGAACGAACTCACCGACAAGCAGGAGGCGACGCTGGTGGCGGACCAGATGCTGTTCCTGACCGCGACCTGCGTGCTGAACCTGTCGACCTTCGAGAACATCCTCGAGACCTACGAGATCGACGCGGCACGGCTCGTCAGGGCTTTCGTCAAGCTCGATCGCCTCGGCTTCCTGCGGCTGCTGCCGAACAACCGCTATCGTCTGCTCGTCGCGCGCACCTTCCGCTGGCTACCCGACGGTCCGATCCAGCGCTATTTCAAGCAAAACGCGAACGCGTACTTCGACAGCGCGTTCGACGGGCCCGACGAGTTCATGGGGTTGCTGAACGCGCGGCTGTCGAAGACCCATGCGGCCGCGTTGATCGATCGCCTCAGGCGGCTGGCCCGAGACATCTCCGAACAGCATGCAGATGATGCCCGGCTGCCGCCGGCGCAGCGACATGCGATGAGTCTGTTACTGGCAGTGCGTCCGTGGCAGCTGGACTTCATGCGCAGACTGGAACGCAAGCCTGCAGCCTCCGGACGAGCCCGCAAGGTCCGCATCCAGCGGTGACGTCGTCGTCGCCGCGACGCATCGATCCGGTCGTCATGCCTCGACGACAAGTTCCCTCCTCTGTCGGGACGACAGTTGCTGCTGGGTGACAGTGAATGCGGCCCTAGCGCGGTCGATACAGCCTGAACAACTGACTCGGCCCGATCTCGAAGTAGTCGGCCGGACCGCCGCCGCGCAGCACGTGGCCCGCGTTCGCCGTGTCGTAGACGCCGTCCTCGAGCGAGGACTTCGCAATGTGTATCGCGACGACCTCCCCGAGTGTCAGCCAGCTGTCGACCTTCTCGCCAGCCGCGGACTGGAGTTGCCTGACGTCGATGACGCGGCACTCGAACGACACCGGGCTCTCGGCGACGCGCGGCACGGAGACCACAGTCGACGCGATCGGTGTGAGGCCGGCGAGGGCGAACTCGTCGACGTCGGGCGCGACGGAGGCGCAGGTCGCATTCATCTGCTCGACCAGCGGGCGCGTCGTCAGGTTCCACACGAACTCTCCGGTGTGTTCGATGTTCCGCACGGTGTCCTTGTAGCCGATGCTCGAGAAGCCGATGATCGGCGGCGTGTAATTGAACGCGTTGAAGAAGCTGTAAGGCGCCAGGTTCAGCGAGCCATCGTTGTCACGCGACGAGATCCAGCCGATCGGTCGCGGGCCGACGATCGCGTTGAACGGATCGTGCGGCAAGCCATGACCGTGGCACGGCTCGTAGAAATGGAATTCGTAAGCCATCAGCGCACCGCGGACGCATCGAAGTGCGGGTTCTCGATGAAGCCGAGCCGGTTGCCGAACGGATCGAGCACCGCGGCAACCTTGATGCCATCGCCGACTTCCGTCACCGCTTCGAGCGCGGTCGCGCCGAGTGCGATCAGTCGGTCGAACGCGATCTGCGCATCGGCCACGCCCCACAGCGCCTGCGCTCCCGCCGATGCGGGCGTTCCGTCGGGAACGAGGCCGAGCTCGAAGCCGCCCACCGAGAAGCCCACGTAATAAGGCGCGTCGAAATAGGGTTCCGCGCCGATCACCTTCGCATACCAGGCCTTCGCCGCGCCGAGATCCGACGCCGGATAGATCGCCGTTCGCAAACCGAGAAGCATCATCGACTCCGTGACTGAGGAGCGACGACTATATCGCGGCGGCCTCGGCTGCCGCGCGTTCGGAAGCGACCCGCAACAACTCCTGATGCGCCCGCAGTGCCGCGTACGCGTCGTTGGCTGCGTACAGCAACTGCTTGTCGTCGAGACGGTGCAGCGACCAGTTCGAGGTGGTTTGACGCTTCGACTTCAGGAAGCGCTGGTCGAACAGGATCGCTATGGCAGCCCGCACGCCGATCGAGCTGCGAAAACCTTCGTGGCGGAACAGGTCGTTAAGGTCGATCACGGCCCGCAGTTCGACGCCGAAACGCGCTCGGATGAACTGGAGATCCGACTTCAGACCGAAGCCGACCTTCTGGACTGCCGCCGACTGCAGCAGGTCGAGCAGAAACCGCAGGCCTTCGGTGCGATGCACCTGCAAGATATAAGCCTCGTCCGGCGTCGCGAACTGGACGATATGGGGACCGTCGCTGACCTCACCGACCTTGAACAGCGGTTTCGACTCGGTATCGAAGCCGACGATGCCGGCCGCGACGATCGCGTCGTACGCGGCCTCGAACTGCGCCGCGGTCTGCGGTACATGGACACGTTCGATCGTCAGGCCTGCGAACATCGGCAGCGTGGCGATCTCGTCCTTCGGTGGCGCGATCTTCCTCATGGGCGGACCGGATGCGTCGTCACGACTTCGCCGGCTGACGCGCCTGGATGACTTCGATCTCGTCCATGATCCGGTCCATCCGCGCGGCGATCGACTGGTAAGGCGCCGGACTCGCGAGGTCGACTCCGGCCTTCTTCACCAGTGCATACGGATAGTCCGAGCCGCCTGCACGCAGCAGCGCCAGGTAACGGTCGAGCGCGCCCGGTTCCTTGTTCGCGACGCTGTCGGCGAACAGCGAGCTGGCAGCGATCGAGGTCGCGTACTGAAACACGTAGAACGCGTTGTAGAAGTGCGGGATGTAGGCCCACTCCATCGTGTCGATGTCGTCGATCTTCATCACACCCTGCGCCTCGCCGTGATAGCGACGCAGGATGTCACCGTAGATCGTCGTCAGCGTCTCGCCGCTGAGCGGCTCGCCCGCGTCGACCTTCGCATGGACGGTCCGCTCGAATTCCGCGAACATCGCCTGGCGGAAGAACGTCCCGCGCAGGGTCTCCAGCGCCGAGCCGAGGAATAGCAGACGCTCGTGGTCGGTCTTCGCGACATCGAGAACATGCTGCAGCAGCAGTGCCTCGTTGAACGTCGACGCGATCTCCGCGATGAAGATCGGATAGTCGGCCGTCGGGAACGGCTGCGCCTGGTTGGCCAGCACCGAATGCATCGCGTGGCCCCACTCGTGGGCCACGGTCGTCACCGACTCGTAGTCGTCGTTGAAGTTCAGCAGCACGTACGGATGAACGTCGTAGGCGATGCCGGCCATGTGCGCGCCCGACAGCTTGTGCGGCCGCGGATAGGCATCCATCCAGCGATGATCGAAACCGTTCTTCATCGCGGCCACGTAGTCCGGGCCGAGCGGCGCCACGGCCTCGAGCGTCAGGCGTTTCGCGTCTGCCAGCGAATAGCTGACGTCGTCCTTCACCAGCGGCGGATAGATGTCGTAGTAGTGCATGTCGGTCACGCCGAGCATCTTCGCGCGCAGGCGGAAATAGCGATGCAGCGTCGGCAGGTGCGCGTTGGCCTGGCTGATCAGCGTGTCGTAGACGGCCACCGGAACCGCGTTCCGGTCGAGCGCACTGGTGATCGCGTCGGGGTACTTGTGGACCTTCGCATTGACCGAGTCGATCTTCATCTGGCCGTACAGCGTCGAGCCGAACGTGTGCTCGAACTGCTTGTACTGGCCGAAGAACGCATCCATCACGATCTTGCGATCGGCGCGGTTCTGCGCGCCACGGTACTTCGTGTACGCGGACTGGTCGAGCGTCACCGTCGATCCGTCGGACAGCTTGACCACCGGCCACGGCATGTCGGCCGTCGATAGCACGGTGTAGGTCGACGACGCGACGTCGCCGGTCAACCCGAACCGGGCGACCAATGCTTCGCCCTTCGCGTCGAGCGTATGCGGCGCCGTGCGCAGGATGTCGTCGAGGAAATGACGGTATTCGGCCAGGCTCGTGTCGGCGGCCAGCATCCGATCGACCTTCTTCGCGCCCAGCGCGAGAATTTCCGGCGAGAAGAACGAAGTGGCCTCGCCGAGCTTCGCGCCGAGCACCTGCGATCGCTGGTTGAGTTCGATTCCCCCCTTTTCGGTAGTGTCCTGGTTGTGGGTCTCGGACGCATAGACGTCGAGCCGGTAGTAGCGCCGCTGCGCGTCGGCGACGAGTTCGATGCAGCTCCTGAAGCGGGCCAGCGATTGCCCGAGCCGGCCCTTGCATTGGCCCAGTTCGCCGAGCTGGTCGCCGAGCTTCGCCGCTTCGGCGTCCCACGCAGCCGGCGTCGCGTAGAGATCGTTCAGGTTCCAGCGGTCTTCGATGGCTTCCGCATGTGCGGCTCCGACGACCGCGGCGGACAACAGGACCAGCAGGACAGGCAGGCGCACGAAAGGCACTCCTTCAGGGTGAGACGCGGCAAAAAGTCGGCCATCTTAAAGTCAGTCGACCGGTTTTGCGATTCGGCCGGGTCCGTAGCCGCCTCCACCCGGCGTTTCGATCACGAACACGTCTCCGACCTGCATCTCGGCACTGCCGACGTGCGGGATCGTCTCGTGGCCGCCGCCGACGCGCACGACGGTGTTGCGACCCAGTGCACCCGGCTCGCCGCCTGCCATTCCGAACGGCGGAACGACGCGGTTGTTCGACAGGATCGCAGCCGTCATCGCCTCGAGGAAGCGCACCTTGCGGACGCCGCCGTTGCCACCATGCCAGCGACCGACGCCCCCCGATCCGTCGCGGATCGCGTAGCTGTCGAGTCGCACCGGGAAGCGGAACTCGAAGACCTCGGGATCGGTGAGCCGCGAGTTCGTCATGTTGGTCTGCACGACGTCGACGCCATCGAAGCCCGCGCCATCGCTGCCGAGGCCCGCGCCCGAGCCGCCGGAGATCGTCTCGTAGTACTGGTAGCGCGCGTTGCCGAACGTGAAGTTGTTCATCGTCCCCTGCGCCGACGCCATCACGCCGAGTGCACCGTACAGCGCGTTCGTGATGCAGCTCGACGTCTCGACGTTGCCGGACACGACCGACGCCGGGAAGTGCGGGTTCAGCATCGATCCCGGCGGGATGATCACGTGCAGCGGCTTCAGACAGCCCGCGTTCAGCGGGATGTCGTCGTCCACCAGCGTGCGGAAGACGTACAGCACGGCGGCCATGCAGATCGCCGACGGCGCGTTGAAGTTGTTGGTCTGCTGCGGCGACGTGCCGGTGAAGTCGATCGTCGCCTCGCGCCTGGTCTGATCGACGCTGATCGCGACCTCGATGACCGCGCCGTTGTCGAGGGGTAGCGTGAAGCGGCCGTCCTTCAATGCGGTCACGACGCGCCGCACCGACTCTTCCGCGTTGTCCTGCACGTGCGTCATGTACGCGGTGACGATGTCGACGCCGAAGTGCGCCACCATCTTCGTCAGCTCCTCGACGCCCTTCTGATTCGCGGCGATCTGCGCGCGCAGGTCGGCGACGTTCTGGTCGGGGTTGCGCGCCGGATAACGGGCACCTGCGAGCCGCGCGCGGATGTCTTCCTCGAGAAACAGACCCTCGCCCATCCTGCCGCTGCCTTCCACGAGGCGCACGTTGTCGAGCAGCACGCCTTCCTCCTCGACATGCGTCGAGCCGGGCGGCATCGAGCCCGGCGTGATGCCGCCGACGTCGGCGTGATGGCCGCGCGAGCCGACGTAGAACAGCGGCCGGTCCCTTGGAACGTCGTCGACATACACCGGCGTGATCACCGTGATGTCCGGCAGGTGCGTGCCGCCGTGGTACGGATCGTTCAGGACGAACACGTCGCCCGGCTTCATCGCGCCGGCGTTTTCGTGGATCACCGTCTTGATGCTCTCGCCCATCGATCCGAGATGGACCGGCATGTGAGGTGCGTTCGCGATCAGGTTGCCGTAGGCGTCGAATAGCGCACACGAGAAGTCGAGGCGCTCCTTGATGTTGACCGAGTAAGCGGTGTTCTGCAGCGCGACGCCCATCTGTTCGGCGATCGCCATGAACAGGTTGTTGAAGACCTCGAGCATCACCGGGTCCACATCGGTGCCGATCGCGCGCCGAACGAGCCGCGGCGTCACGCGCGTCATCACGATGTGGTCCAGCGCCGTGACCTCGGCGCGCCAGCCGGGCTCGACGATCGTCGTCGCGTTCGCTTCCGCGATGATCGCCGGCCCGTCGATTCGGTCGCCCGATCGCAACGTGTCGCGCACGTACAGCGCGGCGTCGTGCCAGCTGCCGGCACCGTACATGCGGACACGATGCGAGGCGGTGAGCGGCCCGTGGCGCGGTGCCGGCACGACGACGGCTTCGTCGGCCGCGTCGGCCTTGCCGATCGCCTCGACCGAGATCGCCTCGACGATCAGTTCGCGGTGCGGCATCAGGAACGAATAACGCCGGCGGTACTGCGTCTCGAAGGCCGCACGCATCGAGGGCACGTCGCCGGCATCGACCGTCAATGCGGAATCGGTACCGTCGTAACGCAGGTGCAGACGCCGAAGCGTCACGATGCGGGCGGTCTCGACGCCCTGTTCGATCAGCGCGTCGACCGCGCCGATCTCGAGCGCCGACAGCTGTTCGTCGAGCGACAGCAGCTGGTCTTCGGCCAACACGACCTCGACCGCGCGCTCCTTCAGGACGGTCTGATCGGCGAGTCCCATCCCGTAAGCCGACAGCACGCCGGCGAGCGGATGGACGAACACGCGTGTCATCCCGAGCGCGTCGGCGACCAGGCAGGCGTGCTGCCCGCCGGCGCCGCCGAAGGTGCACAGCGTGTACTCGGTGACGTCGTGGCCGCGCTGGACCGAGATCTTCTTGATCGCGTTGGCCATGTTGCCGACCGCGATCTCGATGAAGCCCTCGGCGATCGCCTCGCAGCTCATCGTCGAGCCGCCTTCGGCGGCGATTTCGGTGGACATCTCCGCGAAGCGCGCGTGGACCGCAGCGGCGTCGAGCGCCTCGTTCGCGTCGGGTCCGAACACGCGGGGGAAGTAATCGGGCTGAACCTTGCCGAGCATCACGTTGCAGTCGGTGATCGCGAGCGGGCCCCCGCGCCGATAGCTTGTCGGGCCCGGGTTGGCGCCTGCCGAGTCGGGTCCGACCCGCAGCCGCGAGCCGTCGAAATGCAGGATGGATCCGCCGCCTGCGGCCACCGTGTGGATGCTCATCATCGGCGCGCGCATCCGGACGCCCGCGACCTGGGTCTCGAACTCGCGCTCGAAGGTGCCTGCGTAGTGCGACACGTCGGTCGACGTGCCACCCATGTCGAAGCCGATCACGCGATGGAAGCCGGCGCGCTCGCAGGTTCGCGCCATCCCGACGATGCCACCGGCGGGTCCCGACAGGATCGAATCCTTGCCGTGGAAGCGGCGTGCGTCGGTGAGGCCGCCGTTGGACTGCATGAACTGCAGCGACACGCCCGGCAGGTCGCTGGCGACGCGATCGACGTAGCGCCCGAGGATCGGCGACAGGTAGGCGTCGACGACGGTCGTGTCGCCGCGTGGAATCAGCTTCATCAATGGGCTGACGCGATGCGACACGGAGATCTGCGGAAAGCCGATGGCCTCGGCCATGGCGGCGACACGGGCTTCGTGGTCATGGTAGCGATAGCCGTGCATCAACACGATCGCGATCGACCGATAGCCTTCGTCGTACGCGGCCTGCAGCGCGACGCGCGTGCCCTCTTGATCCAGCGGCGATACGACATCGCCGTGCGCGCCGACGCGTTCGTCGATCTCGACCACCCTGGAATACAGCATCTCGGGCAGCACGATCCGCCGGTCGAACAGCCGCGGCCGGTTCTGGTAGGCGATCCGCAGCGCGTCGCGAAAGCCCTTCGTGATGAACAGCGCCGTTCGCTCGCCCTTGCGTTCGAGCAGCGCATTGGTCGCGACCGTCGTGCCCATCTTGACTGCATCGATGCGGTCGACCGGAAGGGGATCGTCGGCGCCGATGCCCAGCAGATGACGGATACCGGCGACCGCGGCGTCCGTGTATTGCCCGGGGTTATCCGACAGCAGCTTGTGGGTGATCAGCGAGCCGTCGGGGCGGCGGCCGACGACGTCGGTGAAGGTGCCGCCGCGATCGATCCAGAACTGCCACGCATCGGTCGCCGGCTTCGGCTCGATCATCGAACTCATGGGTGCGATCTCTTTAGAGGGACGTGACGGCACGCGCGGCCTGGTCGTAGAGCCCGGACAGCCAGCGCAGCACGCGTGCCGTCTCGGCGACGGTGTCGCTGTCACCCTGCTTGTTCGACAGCGCCGCGACGAGATACTGTTCTCGCAACTCGCGGTAGCGCTCGATGAAAACGCGCCCACGTCCGTTGGTGCGGTAGTGCACTTCCTTGCCGGACTTGCTGGTCTCGACCACGTTCGCGGCAAGCAGTTTCTTCAGCGAATAGTTGATGACGTGCAGATCCTCGACGTTCAGCGTGAACGCGATGTCTGCCAGCCGCTTGTCGCGGGCGCGATGATGAACGTGATGCAGCACCAGCACGTCCATCGGCGCGAGCCCAGGCAGGCCGGCAGCCGCCATGCATCGCGCGATCCAGCGATTGAACGCGTTGCCGACGACGATGAGGCCGTATTCGAACTCCGACAACTCGGGGATCTGCGACACGGCGAGATGCGACGACGAAACGATGTTCGGGCCGCGCGGTTTCGGCGCGACGGTCTGCGGACGCGCCGAAGCGCTTCTGACACGAGACCGCGTGGTGATCGACTTCTTACTGTCCTGCGTCGCCATGCCAGAAGTCCTCGCGTCGGAGCTTGCCGGTCGCTACCATCCGCAAATGGTCGTGTCGCCGTGATAAAAACGATTCGTTGACACTTTATCGACGTTATGTTTTTATAGCAACCACGATCCGCGATGTCGAATTTTCAGACGGCGCCCTCTTCCTTTCCCGTTTCGAATCAGGAGATCCACATGCGCATTCCACGCTGGTTGTTCGCCCTGTGTGGCCTCGTGGCCGCCGCTTCCGCCACCGCTCAGACCAAATGGGACCTGCCGTCGGCCTACCCAGCAAGCAACTTCCACACCGAAAACCTCGTGCAGTTCGCGGCCGACGTCGACAAGGCGACCTGCGGCAAGCTGAAGATCACGGTCCACGCGAACGCGTCGCTGTTCAAGGCCGACCAGATCAAGCGTGCGGTGCAGGGGAACCAGGCGCAGGCCGGCGAGATCCTGCTCGCCAACTTCGAGAACGAGAACGCACTGTTCGGGATCGACGGTATCCCGTTCCTCGCGACGGGCTACGCCGACGCGATGAGGCTCTACAAGATCGAGAAGCTGGCGCTCGAGAAGCTGCTGGCGTCCCAGGGTCTCAAGCTTCTGTACACCGTCGCGTGGCCGCCCCAGGGCATCTACACGAATCGCGAGCTGAACAGCGTCACCGACATGCGCGGCCTGAAGTGGCGCGCGTACAGCCCGGCGACGGCGAAGATCGCCGAGCTGGTCGGCGCGCAACCGGTCACGATCCAGCAGTCGGAACTCTCGCAGGCGCTCGCGACCGGCGTCGTCGACTCGTACATGTCGTCGGGTTCGACCGGCTACGACACGAAGACCTACGAGCAACTCAAGCGCTGGTACGACATCGAGGCGTGGTTGCCGAAGAACGCGGTGATCGTGAACCAGAAGGCATTCGACGCGCTCGACAAGCCGACGCAGGACGCACTGCTGAAGGCCGCCGCCGAAGCGGAGACGCGTGGCTGGAAGTCGTCCGAGGAGAAGAACGCGTATTACAAGAAGGAACTCGCCGCCAAGGGCATGCTGATTCTCAAGCCGTCGGCCAAGTTCAAGGCGGACCTGCAGCAGATCGGCGTGATCATGCAGGCCGACTGGAAAAAGAAGGCGGGTGCCGCGGATGCGGCCCTGGTCGACGCGTTCAACAAGAAGTAGTCGACGCACGCTCCGGCAGACGACGATGCGACGCGTGCTCGATGGGCTCTACGACGCGGCGGCGTGGCTCGCGGCGTTGTTCCTCGTCGGCACGCTGCTGTCGGTCCTCGCCGGTATCGCCGACCGCTACCTGAATCTCAACTGGCGCGGCACGGACGCCTATGCCGGTTACTGCATGGCTGCCGCCGGCTTCCTCGCGCTCGCGCACACACTGAAGCGCGGCGAACACATCCGTGTGACGCTGGTGCTGCAGGCAGCCGGGCCGCGCGTGAAGCGCGCGCTGGAACTCTTCTCGCTCGCGATCGCCGTCCTGCTCGCGCTGCTGTTCGCCTGGTATTGCATCCATCTGTCGATGGAGTCGTACAGCTACCACGACGTGTCGACCGGCAACGACGCGACGCCGCTGTGGATCCCGCAGATCTCGATGGCGGTGGGCACCGTCGTGCTGGCCATCGCGTTCATCGACGAGTTCGTCCTCGAGATTCTCGGCCGCCGCGTCGTCGTCACGAGCGACGAGTTGCTGCATAACGAATAGGCGGCGAGCGTGGACCTCGTCATCACCGGTCTGCTGATCGTCGCGCTGTTCGCGCTGCTCGGCTCGGGCGTGTGGATCGGCCTCGCGCTGTCGGGTGTCGCCTGGCTCGGCATGACCCTGTTCGCCTCGCGCCCGGCCGGCGATGCGATGGCCGTGACGATCTGGGGTTCTTCGTCGTCGTGGACGCTGACCGCGCTGCCGCTGTTCATCTGGATGGGCGAGATCCTGTTTCGCACGCGACTGTCCGAAGACATGTTCAAGGGCCTCGCACCATGGCTCGAACGCCTGCCGGGCCGGCTGCTGCACACCAACGTGATCGGCTGCGCGATCTTCGCGGCGGTGTCTGGCTCGTCCGCGGCGACCTGCGCCACGATCGGCAAGATGACCCTGCCCGAACTGACGAAGCGCGGCTATCCGGAGAACATGATCGTCGGCACCCTGGCCGGCGCCGGAACGCTCGGGCTGCTGATCCCGCCGTCGATCATCATGATCGTCTACGGCGTCTCGGCGAACGTCTCGATCTCGCAGCTGTTCATCGCCGGCATCATTCCCGGGATCCTGCTGGCCATGCTGTTCATGGGCTACATCGTCGTCTGGTCGCTGCGCCACCCCGACCAGATCCCGGTCAACACCGAGACGACGACCTTGCGTCAGAAGCTGTCCGCATCGCGGCACCTGATCCCGGTCGTGCTGCTGATCGCGGCGGTGCTCGGCTCGATCTATGCCGGCATCGCGACGGCGACCGAGGCGGCCGCGATCGGCACGGTCGGCGCGATGGCGATCTCGGCGGCCCAGGGTTCTCTCAGCCGGGCCACGTTCTTCAGCGCTCTGATGGGTGCGACCCGCCTCTACTGCATGATCGCGCTGATCCTGGCCGGGGCTTCGTTCCTCACTCTGGCGATGGGCTACATCGGTCTGCCCCGACACCTCGCCGAGTGGATCGGCGGCCTCGGCCTGTCGCAGTTCGGCCTGATCCTGATGCTGATGGTGTTCTACGCCGTCCTGGGCTGTTTTCTAGACGGCATCTCGATGGTGGTGCTGACGATGGGTGTGATCCTGCCTACGGTCGAAAAGGCCGGCATCGACCTGCTGTGGTTCGGCATCTTCATCGTGCTGGTGGTCGAGATGGCGCAGATCACGCCGCCGGTCGGTTTCAACCTGTTCGTACTCCAGGGCATGACGAAGCGCCAGCTGCCGTGGATCGCGCGCGTCACGCTGCCGATGTTCTTCCTGATGGTCGCGGCGGTCGTACTGATTTATTTCGTGCCGTCGCTGGTGACGTGGATGCCGGGCCTTATGATCGGCAGATGATCTTTTTCTCCCCGCTCTGACGTATGCGCGTCACCGTCATCGGCGCCGGCATCGTCGGCGTCTGTACTGCCTGGTCCCTGGCCGAAGCCGGCTGCGAAGTGACCGTCATCGAACGCAACCGCGGAGTCGCGCAGGAAACCAGCTATGGCAACGCCGGCATGGTCGCACCGGCCTACGTCACGCCGTGGGCCGCGCCCGGCATGCCGACGAAGATCCTGTCGATGCTGTTCGCGACCGACACGCCGGTCCGCTTCCAGCCGAACCTCGACCCTGCGCTGTGGCGCTGGGTTATTCGCTGGCTGGGCGAGTGCCGCGCCGTCCGCTTCAAGCGCAACAAGGAGAGGATGCAGCGGCTCGCCTTCTACAGTCGCGACGTGCTCGCGTCCATCCGCACCGGTAACGGAATGCAGTACGAACGCACCGAAGGACTGCTGCAGCTGCTGCGCGGCCCGCGCGACATCGCGATGGCGCAGAACACGATCGCCTTCCTGAAGGAGGCCGGCGTCGCCCATCGCTTGCTGACGCCGGCCGAGTGTCGTGCCGTCGAGCCAGGGCTGAGCGAGATCGAGTTCGGCGGCGGTCTGCACCTGCCGGACGGAGAGACCGGCAACTGCCCGCTGTTCGCGCGGCATTTGAAGAACCTCTGCGAACAGCGGGGCGTCCATTTCGAATTCGGATCGTCGATCACGCGGGTCGCAACCAGCGGCGACCGCGTCACGCTGCAGCTACGAACCCAACGCGGCGACGACGAACGCAGCCCCGATGCCGTCGTCATCGCGGCCGGCATCTCGAGCACGGCGCTGCTGCGCCAGCTCGGCATCCGCCTGCCGCTGTATCCGGTCAAGGGTTACTCGGCGTCGGTCGCGATCCGCGAGCCGACGTATGCGCCGCTGGCGTCGGTGATGGACGAGGGCTACAAGGTCGCGATCGTGCGGATGGGCAATCGCATCCGCATCGCAGGGACGGCCGAGCTCGGCGACCGAACGCTGTCGCTCGAATCGCGCAACGCCGAACGCGCGTTCGCGACGCTGCTGAAGGTCGTCCGCGACTGGTTCCCCGGCGCAGCGAACTATCAGGAGGCGAGCTGGTGGGTCGGCGCGCGGCCGATGCTGCCCGATGGACCGCCGGTGATCGGGCCGACGCTGCATCCGCGCATCTTCACGAACCTCGGCCACGGGTCGACCGGCTGGGCGATGGCGGCTGGGTCCGGTCGTATCGTCGCGGATCTGGTGACCGGTCGGGAGCCGGCGATCGATCTCGACGGGCTGACGCTGGCGCGCTACGGTTGATGCCATGAGCGAGAGTCGAACCGATGTTCTTCGCGCGCGCGTGCTACGCGTGGCAGGCCTGCGCGCGCTCGAGTCCGCAGCGCAGGCCCGGCATCCGTCGGAGAGCCTGATGGAGCGCGCGGGCATCGCGGTCGCATCGCTGGCCATCGAGATGGCTGCCGAGCGCAGCGGACCGATCGTCGTGCTGGCCGGCCCCGGCAACAACGGCGGCGATGCGCTGGTCGCGGCGCGCGAGCTTCGCCGTCGCGGCTGCGATGTCCGCGTGGCCCTGCTCGCGGACAGCAAGTCGTATCGCGGCGATGCATCGACTGCATGGATCGCGTGGCAGTCTGTCGCCGCCGAGACCACGGTCGACCTGCACACGGTCATCGACGATGCGACGCTGATCATCGACGGCCTGTTCGGCATCGGCTTCGCCCGCGCGCCCGCGGGCCTCGCCCGCGAATGGGTCGCGCTGGTGAATGCGTCGCGCTGTCCGGTGCTCGCGATCGACATCGCCAGCGGCGTCGACGCCGATACCGGCAGGGTCGTCGACATCGCGATCGTGGCCGATCGCACGCTGACCTTCCTCGCCCGCAAGCCGGGGCTGCTGACCGGCGAGGGCCTCGATCATTGCGGCGAAGTCGTCGTCGACCTGCTCGGCATCGAAAGGGACTTCGACAGGGATTCACACAGGGAAAATGCACACGACATCGGCGCGCTGAACCGCCCTGCACTGTTCGCGCATGCGTGGAAGCCACGCAAGCTGAACAGCCACAAGGGCAGCAACGGCAGCGTCGCGGTGGTCGGCGGCAACCACGGGATGGTCGGGGCGGCGCTGCTCGCATCGCGGATGGCACTGCACGGCGGCGCCGGGCGCGTCTATGTCAGGCTGCTCGCCGACGGTGGGCCGGGCTTCGACGTCGTGCATCCCGAGTTGATGCTGCGCACTTCGCTCGATGGCGTCGACGCGAACGCATTCGCGATCGGCCCCGGCCTCGGCTCCGACGAAGCGGCGATCGCCGCACTCGACGAAGTGCTGGTAACCGATGTGGGACTCGTCATCGATGCCGATGCTCTGAACGCGATCGCTGCCCACCCACGATTGGCCGCCAAGCTCGCCGCGCGCGGCATGCGTGCCGTGCCGACCGCTGTCCTGACACCGCATCCGCTCGAAGCCGCGCGGCTGCTGGGCACCGACGCCGCGACGGTCCAGGCCGACCGGCTGGCTGCAGCGACCCGGCTCGCGGCGCAGACCGGCTGCATCGTGATCCTCAAGGGCGCCGGCAGCGTGATCGCAGAACCGTCGGGCGGCTGGGTGATCAATCCGACCGGCAACCCGTTGCTCGCGACCGGAGGCACCGGCGACGTGCTGTGCGGCCTGGTCGTCGCCCTCCTCGCGCAGTCGTTGGCGCCGCTGGACGCGGCACGCGCCGCAACGTGGATCCATGGAACCGCGGCAGACGACCTCGCCGCGGCAGGTATCGGACCGGTCGGCATGACCGCGTCCGAGCTGATCGTCGCGATCCGCGCCGTCATCAATCGCATGGCGTCCTAGGAGCGCGTCGCTGTCGTCCGGGAATTAGCTGCCCGACTGCACGAGCGACCTCGCGGCACGGACTGGGGCCCCGGCCTTCGCCGGGGCGACGGTGAAGCGAAGGCTGCCGCACGCGTCTTCGCGTTTCATGGCGCATCCTTCGATGTCAACATACGGGATCGGTCGAACGTGGCAGAGCAGATCGGCGGGCAGAAGTTCGTCGCCAAGATTCGCGTGACCTCCTCCAACGAACCAGGATGATTCCATGACCTCCCTCTCGACGCTTTGGTCGTCGCTGGCCGACCAGAGTCAGCAGGTCGCCCCGATGCGCCAGCTGTTCGACGCCGACCCCGGCCGGCTGGCCAAGCACAGCCTCGAGGCCGCAGGCCTCGTCCTCGATGCGTCCAAGAATCGGGTCGACGACGCACTACTCGCGAATCTGCTCGTGCTGGCCGAAGCGTCCGGGGTCGAGGCGCGACGGGCCGCGATGTTCGCCGGCAAACGAATCAACACGACCGAGAAACGTGCGGTCCTGCACGTCGCGTTGCGGGCGAACCGCGACGCGGTATACGCGGTCGACGGCAACAACGTCGTGCCCGAGGTTCAAGCGGTGCTCGATCACATGGAGGTCTTCTCGGAACAGGTCCGCCGCGGCGCGTGGACCGGGCACTCCGGCAAGGCCATCAACGACGTGGTCCACATCGGCATCGGCGGCTCGGACCTCGGTCCGCGTTTTGCGTGCCTGGCGCTGAAGAGCTTCCATCACGATCGGCTGTCGGTGCAGTTCGTCGCGAACGTCGATGCGCACGCGCTCGACGATGCGCTCGCGACGCTGGACCCTGCGACCACGCTGTTCATCATCGCGTCGAAGACTTTCACGACCGCAGAGACGATGATGAACGCGCGATCGGCGCGCGACTGGGCCACCGCCGGTGGCGTGCCCGAAGCGGAACTCCATCGGCACTTCGTCGCGGTGTCGACGAATGCGAAGGCCGTCGTCGCGTTCGGAATCGACGTGAAGAACATGTTCAGGTTCTGGGACTGGGTCGGCGGCCGCTATTCGCTGTGGTCGGCGATCGGCCTGCCGATCGCGCTCGCCTGCGGGATGGACCGCTTTCGCGCGCTGCTGGCGGGTGCCGAGACGATGGACCAGCACTTCGCGACGACGCCGCTCGCCGCCAACATGCCGGTGCGGCTCGCGCTGATGGGGATCGTCAACGCCAACCTGCTCGGCGCGCGCAGCGTGTGCATCGCCCCGTACCACCAGCACCTCGAACTGCTGCCCGCCCATCTGCAGCAGGTCGAGATGGAGAGCAACGGCAAGTCGGTCACCCTCGAAGGCACGCCGGTCGCGCACGAGACGGTGCCGGTGATCTGGGGGCAGCCGGGCACCAACGCGCAACATGCGTATTTCCAGTGCCTGCACCAGGGCACCGAGTGGGCGCCGATCGACTTCATCGCCGTCGTCGATCCGACGCACACGCATCTCGAGCATCATCGCGCGCTGCTGGCCAACTGCTTCGCGCAGAGCGAAGCGTTGATGAACGGCAAGACCACCGCGGTCGCGAAGGCCGAACTGGTCGAGGGCGGTATCGACGACGCCGAGGCGGAACGACTCGCGCCGCACAAGACCTTCCCCGGCAATCGGCCGTCCAATACGATCGTCCTGCAGCGGCTCGACCCGGCCTCGCTCGGTGCGCTGATCGCGCTGTACGAACACAAGGTGATGGTCCAGGGCGCGATCTGGAACATCGACTCGTTCGATCAGTGGGGGGTCGAACTCGGCAAGGTCCTCGCGAAGACGATCGTCTGTGACCTCGATCACTACGGTAGCGGCAGCCACGATGCGTCGACGGCAGCACTGATCGAGCGCGCGCGCGGGATGAAGACGGCCTAGCCGATTCGACAGCAGCGTAAAAGACGACTTGCCAACCGAGATTCGATGATTGATAATCGTTCTCGTTTACATTCCTTACATGCCTTCACCGATGATCGTCTGCATCTGCAAAGCCGTGAATGACCGCGCCATTCGTCGCGCGGTCGCCGAGGGCCACGACACGTTCGACGATCTGCAATTCGAACTGGGCATCGGCACCCAGTGCGGCAAGTGTGTGTCTGCCGCTTGCGAGGTACTATGCGAGGCGCGTCTCGAGGCACAGGCCACGCAGCCACACACCGCAGCTGTCTCGTCGGTTCGCTTCGTCGCTCGTCCCTCGACCCGCGAAGTCGCGCTAGCCTGATCGACCGCTCTCCGGTCCTTTCGCGCATTCCATTCATCCGCTGCAAGGAGACCACGGTGATCGGTGATCCCGGCGTGATCGTTTTCCTGAATCGCCAGCTCACCAACGAGCTGACGGCCATCAACCAGTATTTCCTCCACGCCCGCATCTATCGGCACTGGGGCTTGCGCGCACTGGGCAAGCACGAGTACGCCGAGTCGATCGAGGAAATGAAGCATGCGGACCTGTTGATCGAGCGGATCCTGATGCTCGACGGGCTGCCGAACCTGCAGGATCTCAACAAGCTGCTGCTCGGCGAGACCACGCCCGAGATGCTCGCCTGCGACCTGAAGGTCGAACTCGGATCCCAGGTGGTGCTCAAGGAAGGCATTGCACATTGCGAGACCGTGCATGACTACGTCACGCGCGACCTGTTCCACAAGATCCTCTACGACACCGAAGAACACATCGAGTGGCTCGAAACGCACATCGACCTGATCGGCAAGCTCGGCCTCGAGAACTTCCAGCAGTCGATGGTGGGCGAGCTCGAAAGCGACTGAGCGCCGCCCTCTTCCGATCAGGACCGGATAGGTCGGATCGGAATGCGGCGATGGACATCGGACGGCGACGACGCGGCGAAAGCCGTTTCATCGCCGTTTTTCGTCGGCGTCGTCGCGCACGCTTTGCACGAGTCACAGCTGCCGCACGCGCCACCGCTCGCGAGCTTCGCTTCGACGCGGCGTGCGAACACATCCGACAGTCCGGACCGCATGGCCCACGATGCGATACGTGCCGCGACGGCCTTGCGCGCGGCCGCCGGCATGAATTTCAACAGCGCATAAGTCACCGACACCGCGACGATGACGAAAACCAGAACGTGCTGTGCGGTCGAACTCATGTCAGCCTCCCGTCGCCCATAACGTCACGCGATACGTGATGAACGACGCGAGGTACGCGAGACCGAACAGGTAGGCCGCCATCACTAGCGGATAACGCCACGAGTTGGTCTCGCGCTTGACCGCTGCCAACGTCGACAGGCACTGCGGTGCGAACACGTACCACGCCAGCAGCGAATAGGCCGTGGCCAGCGACCACGTCGTCGCGATCATCGGTGTCAGCTGTGCGGCGACCTCGTCGCTGCTCGCCGACAGCGAGTAGACGGTGCCGAGCGCACCGACCGCGACCTCGCGCGCCGCCAGCCCCGGGATCAGCGCGATCGAGATCTGCCAGTTGAACCCGATCGGCGCGAACACGACCTCCATCGCGCGCCCGATCATCCCTGCGAGGCTGTACTGGATCGCGGGTCCGGTCGCGCCTTCGGGCGGCGACGGGAAGCTCGACAGGAACCACAGCACGATCATCAGCGACAGGATGATCGTGCCGACGCGCGAGATGAAGATGCGCGCGCGTTCGACCAGGCCGATGAACAGGTTGCGCGGGTTCGGCCAGCGATACGACGGCAATTCCATCAGCAGCGCATGGTGCGTAGTGCGTCCGCCCAACAGCTTGAACACGCCGGCCACCGCCATCGCACTGACGATGCCGGCGACATACAGCACGAACAGCGCGAGACCCTGCAGATTGAAGATGCCAGCGACCGTCTGCCGCGGCACGAACGCCGAGATGATCAGCGCGTAGACCGGCAGCCGCGCCGAACAGGTCATCAGCGGCGCGATCATGATCGTCACGATGCGGTCGCGCCAGTTCGCGATGGTCCGCGTGGCCATGATGCCGGGGATCGCGCACGCGAAGCTCGACAGCAGCGGAATGAACGAGCGGCCCGACAGCCCCACCGTACCCATCACGCGATCGAGCAGGAAAGCCGCCCGCGGCAGATAGCCCGAATCCTCGAGAGCGAGGATGAACAGGAACAGGATCAGGATCTGCGGCAGGAACACGATCACGCTGCCGGCACCCGCGATCACGCCATCGACCAGCAGGCTGCGCAGGATGCCGTCGGGCAGCACGTGTCCGACGCCGACGCCGAGTCCGTCCATGCCGGCCTTGATCGCATCCATCGGAAACTGCGCCCAGCTGAACACCGCCTGGAACATCAGGAACAGCGTGACCGCCAGGACGAGCATTCCCCACACCGGGTGCAGGACCACCGCGTCGATCGCGTCGTCGACCCGCGCATCGAGGGTCGGCTCGTGGACTGCGATCGCCATGATGCGACGGACTTCGGCCTGCGCGGCGAGTACGTCGTCGATCGTCGCGTCGAGCCACGGCGGCGCCGACGTCGTCGTGTCGAGTCGACCGCTCGCCTCG